>NZ_CP061306.1:1682701-2019242 GCF_018687815.1 Polynucleobacter sp. JS-JIR-II-b4 | reverse complement strand
CACAAGCAACAAAAACGTGGAAAAGCTGTGGATAACTTGTGAATAATAGAAAAATCTCTATTTAAATTAATGATTTAAGAGAAATTTCACTAAAAATAGAGAAAAACACCTACATATTCATCAAGATCGATTGACCTTTTGCTCTGCAACAAGGAAAATACTTGGTTTTCCAGGGATAGAACATGAAAAGAACTTACCAACCCTCAGTAACTCGTCGCAAGCGTACACACGGCTTCCGTATTCGCATGAAAACCAAAAGCGGACGCGCAGTTTTAAATGCTCGTCGTGCAAAAGGCCGCAAGCGTTTGGCTGTGTAATTTAGCCATTGAATAGCGCAAGGATTTCTGAATTACTTAAAGCACGCCCCAAGACAAGTTTGTATTGGGGCATGTATGTTGCATCCACTCAAGAGGGCGTCAAGCCTGACTTGGGGGTTGCGGTAGCAAAGAAGTTGGCCAAAAGAGCGGTTGATCGAAACCGCCTAAAGCGGATGATTCGCGAATTGGTTTGGACGGCTCAAGCCAAAACATTAAATAAAGATGTTGTGGTCAAGCTCAAAAAACCAATCGGTCGCGAAACTCGGGGCAGACTCAGAAAAAAAGAAAAAGAAATTTTGCGCTCTCAAATTTCGGGGCTGCTTTAGGTGCGCGCCTTAAATAATGCGGCAATTAAGTTGGTAAAAATATATCAACTAGCTTTAAGCCCTTATTTAGGTATGCACTGCAAGTATGTGCCCAGCTGTTCGCAATATGCATGTGACTGCTTTAGTCATTACGGATTTATTAAAAGCTTTGGCCTAACGGCGTGGCGTATTTTGCGCTGCAACCCGTTGTCACACGGCGGTTATGATCCTGCTGTAAAAGATACAAAACACCAACTTAAGTGAATGTAAATGGACTTTAAAAAAACAATTCTTTGGGCAGTATTCTCGATGTCGGGTCTCATGCTCTACAACAATTGGCAGGTTCATGAAGGCAAGCCATCCTTGTTTGGTGGCGCCCCAGCGAACTCCCCGGCTGTTGCTGACAAGGCCACAACGGGAGGCAAAGTTGATGTCCCTATGCAAGCCGCAGGTGCGCCGGCAGTTGCCGTAACGCCAGTGGTTAGTGGTGGCACCATAGAAGGTGCAGAAAAGTTTACACTCCAAAATGATGTGTTGGTATTGGAAATTAGTGCCAGCGGAGCAAATGTAATTGATGCTAAGTTATTAAAAGAATTAACTGCTGAGAAAAATCCAGTAGAGCTTTTTCAATACACGCCAACACACAAATATTTTGCACGGTCTGGTTTAATTTCTTTAAACAATAACGACCTTCCAAATCACACAAGCACCTTTAAATTAGTACAGTCAGGAAAAGATGGTTCAGGTAGACCGTTTGCAGTATTTGCCAGCGAACGTAACGGCGTCAAACTTGAAAAAACATTCATCCTAAATCCTGGTAGCTATGTAGTAGATGTTGGCCATCGCGTCACACAAACAACAAACAACCCAAACCCTCTTGTTTTGTACACAGAAATTGTGCGCGACGCTTCACAAGAGCAAAAAATCGGCCCATTTGGCGGCGCCTTCTCAGCCAGCACATTTACTGGACCGGCCGCCTACACAGATAAAGAAAAATTTAATAAGCTGGAGTTCTCAGCGATAGATAAAAACAAGATCACCATCCCAACGCAAGTTGCTGCTGGTGAGCCAGCTTGGATCGCCATGGTTCAGCACTACTTTGCGAGCGCCTGGATTCCGGGCGACAAAGATGCACGGGATATTTATGCTGGAAGAATAGACAACGGCTTGTATCGAATTGGTATGCAAACACCCCTAGGTGTTGTTGCCCCAGGAGCAACTGTTGTAGAAAAAGCCAGATTATTTGTGGGACCTCAAGAAGAAAAGGTTTTGGAGACGATTGCTCCAGGCTTTGAATTGCTCAAGGACTACGGTTATCTGACTATTATTGCTAAACCCATTTTCTGGTTGCTTGAAAAAATTCATGGTTATGTTGGCAACTGGGGTTGGTCCATCATCCTGTTGACCATCTTAATTAAGCTGGTGTTCTTCCCCCTATCTGCTGCAAGTTATAAGTCAATGGCCCGCATGAAGGAAGTGCAGCCGCGCTTGGCGGCCATGAAGGAGCAGTACAAGGGCGAGCCACAAAAACTCAATCAAGCCATGATGGAGATGTACCGCAAGGAAAAAATTAACCCGTTGGGTGGATGCCTGCCGGTTGTGATTCAGATCCCTGTGTTTATCTCGTTGTATTGGGTATTGTTGTCATCGGTTGAGATGCGTGGCGCACCATGGGTTTTGTGGATTCATGATCTCTCGGTGCCTGACCCGTATTACATTCTGCCGGTCATTATGGCTGTCTCTATGTTTGTGCAAACGAAGTTGAACCCAACGCCTCCAGATCCAATTCAGGCGAAGGTGATGATGTACATGCCGATCGTCTTTTCAATCATGTTCTTTTTCTTCCCTGCGGGCTTGGTTTTATATTGGGTTACTAATAACCTTCTATCGATTGCTCAACAGTGGCAGATTAATCAGATGTTTGGAAAAAAGCCCGCTAAGTAATTTGAGCGCGGCATAACTCGCTTGCAATAAATAGACAGCAATGATGACAAGAAAATTGCCCATCATTGCTATTGCAACCGCGCCCGGCAAGGCGGGCGTCGGGGTTATTCGCATCAGTGGAAAAAATTTGAGCGCTTTGTCGAGCGCATTATTTCAAAAAAACCTTCCTCCAAGACAAGTAAATCTATTAACGCTCTGTGATGAGAATGGCCAAGCCATTGATCAGCTCATTGCAATTCATTTCGTTGGACCAGCTTCTTTTACGGGTGAAGATGTTTTAGAGCTTCAGTGTCACGGTGGCCCACAACTTCTTGAGTTGGTGATGAAACGCTGTTTAGAGTTGGGCAAATCCGAGGGACTTGTCATTGCAGAGCCGGGCGAATTTACCCTGCGTGCCTATCTCAACAACAAAATTGATTTAACCCAGGCTGAGGCTATTGCAGATTTAATTGACGCGCAAAGCGAGGCGGCTGTTCGCGGCGCAGCTCGTTCTTTGCAGGGTGCTTTTTCTGACGACATCAATAATCTCATTGAAGAAATTACCCAACTCAGGATTTTGGTTGAGTCGACCTTAGATTTTCCAGAGGAAGAAATTGAGTTTCTAGAAAATGCTCAGGCACGTCAGCGCTTGACCGCGGTTAAAGAAAAGTTACAAGCTTTACGTGCGGGCGCTAAGCAGGGAAAAATTTTGCGCGATGGAATTCAGCTGGTATTAGCCGGAGCGCCCAATGTGGGGAAAAGCTCTTTGCTTAATCGCTTGGCCGGTGAAGAGGTCGCCATTGTTACCCCTATTGCCGGGACAACTCGAGACCGGGTTAAAGAAAGCATCACCATTGACGGTGTGCCCATGCATATTATTGATACAGCTGGTCTGCGCGAAACAACGGATGTTGTAGAGGCAAAAGGCATTGAAAGATCGTGGGATGCCATTCGTTTGGCAGACATAGTGATTTTTTTGACTGATGCTCAGTCGGCCGCCCAACAGGACGACCTAAAAACTCAGATTTTGAGGGAATTACCGCCTAAATGCGCCGTGCTTGAGCTTGTGAATAAGGTTGATTTGCTCCAAGAACCATCAAAAACTGCGCCCAGTGAAGTTTTGCTGATTTCCGCCAAAACTGGAGAGGGAATTGAGGGGTTAAAACAGAAGATTCTGGAGCTTGTGGGTTGGGCTGGACCCCAGGAGGGCGCTATTTTGGCTCGTAGAAGACATTTAGACTGCATAGAGCGCGCGGCTGAACATATTGAAAAATCAGAAGAATTCGCTGCAAATGGCAACAATTCTCTCGAATTATTTGCAGAAGAGCTCTCTTTAGCCCAAAGACACTTGGGGGAAATTACCGGAAAACTGCTTCCAGACGACCTTTTGGGGAAAATCTTCAGCCAATTCTGCATTGGTAAGTAAAGGGTTTGTGCTGTGTCTGGCCCACACAGCAAATGTGACCGAAATGTTAAAATCGTCGGATTAAAAAATTTAATCTTCATAGGGAAACATATGACTTCAACTACCAGCGGCCAAATTAATGTGAATGCGCCAGCTTACGTAAAAAACAAGCGTCTAATTGAGTGGGTTGGCGAAGTGGCAGCTCTTACCAAGCCTGACGCCATTCGTTGGTGTGATGGCTCACAAGCTGAATACGACGAATTGTGCGAGTTGTTGGTGAGTGCTGGTGTATTTAAGCGCCTTAACCCTGCTAAGCGTAAAAACTCATTTTTAGCTTTGTCTGATCCTGAGGATGTGGCGCGTGTCGAAGATCGCACCTTCATCTGCTCAGCAAAGAAAGAAGATGCTGGTCCAACTAACAATTGGGTAGAGCCAAGCGAAATGCGCGCAACATTGAATCCATTGTTTGATGGTTGTATGCGCGGTAGAACCATGTATGTAGTGCCCTTCTCTATGGGCCCAATTGGTTCGCCAATCGCACACATTGGTGTCGAGTTGTCTGATAGCCCTTATGTGGCGATCAATATGAAGTTGATGACTCGCATGGGTAAAGCGGTAATCGATCAGCTTGGCGCTGACGGCGAGTTTGTTCCTTGTATTCACACTGTGGGCAAGCCTTTGGCTGCTGGTGAAAAAGACGTCGCATGGCCAAACAACAAAAACAAATACATTGTTCACTACCCAGAAACACGTGAGATTTGGTCTTTCGGTTCAGGCTACGGCGGCAATGCATTGTTAGGTAAAAAATGTTTTGCATTACGCATCGCCTCCAATATGGGTCGCGATCAGGGTTGGCTGGCTGAGCATATGCTGATCTTGGGCGTAACTTCACCCGAAGGTAAAAAATATCACATCGCAGCCGCATTCCCATCTGCGTGTGGCAAAACCAACTTCTCCATGATGATTCCTCCAAAGGGATTCGAGGGTTGGAAAGTTACCACTATTGGTGATGACATTGCTTGGATCAAGCCACGCAAAGATGCCGTTACTGGCAAAACTCGTTTGTTTGCAATTAACCCAGAGTCTGGCTACTTCGGCGTAGCTCCTGGAACTAACCGCCAAACAAATCAAAACTGTATCGACTCTCTCAATCAAGATGTGATCTTTACAAACGTTGGTTTGACTGATGACGGTGATGTTTGGTGGGAAGGTTTGACAGAAACTCCACCAGCACATTTGATTGACTGGCAAGGCAAAGACTGGACTCCAGCCGATGGGGCTGCTGGCCGTAAAGCCGCGCATCCAAACTCACGCTTTACTGTTGCGGCGACTAACAACCCAGCGGTTGATCCAAATTGGGATGATCCCGCAGGCGTTCCTATTGATGCATTCTTGTTTGGCGGCCGCCGTTCAAATACCGTACCTTTGGTTAGCGAGGCACGTGATTGGGTTGAGGGCGTTTACATGGCTGCAACATTGGGCTCTGAAACCACCGCAGCCATTACAGGTCAAATCGGCGTTGTACGTCGCGACCCATTTGCAATGATTGCATTTGCTGGTTACAACATGAGCGACTACTTCCAACATTGGCTCAATATTGGTAAGAAGCTCGAATCTGAAGGCGCAGTATTGCCAAAGATCTATTGCGTGAACTGGTTCCGCAAAGATGAGAATGGCAAGTTTGTATGGCCAGGCTTCGGTGAAAACATGCGTGTTCTTTCTTGGATTTTGGGCCGCGCAGAAGGTAAGGCAAGCGGCAAAGAAACCCCATTTGGTATTACTCCAGAGTACACAGATATGCATTGGGGTGGTCTCGACTATTCCGCAGAAAAGTTTACTAAAGCAATCACCGTTGGAATTGATGATTGGAAGAATGAGCTTAAGCTGCACACAGAATTGTTCGAGCACCTTGGCGATCGCTTGCCAAAAGAGATGAAAGAAACTCGCTCCAAGATCGAACAACGCCTGAATGCTTAAGCTTCATAAGCTGATAGCAGCATCAATCGTTTTATCAATACTTAATCAATGACCAAACCCCAACACCATGAAATAGTGGTGATTGGGGCAGGCATTTGTGGGGCAACCATTGCAAATGAGTTGCTCGAGCGTGGCAAAGCTGTTTGTATTATTGACGCCGCTCCATCTCCGGCCACCGCCTGTTCAAGCCATGCTTATGCCATTGCACATCCGCATATTGGCAAGGGCGCCCCCCGTTTATTGCGTCTAACGCGCCTTGCATTTCTTCTGGCCGAGGCACGCTGGAAAAATATGTGGCAGCAATACGGGATATTTCAGCCGACCAAAAAAGATAAAACCTTTGATCGAGCTGCAACAGAAGAGCATTTGCGTTCACTGAATCTTGATGAAGATATGGCTATTGCCATGGATGCTCAAGAGGCTAAACGGTTTTGTGGAATTGAACAAAGCGGCGTTTGGTTGCCGCGTGGCGCTGGTTTAAATTTGCATGAAACAAGCAAGGGGTTGTTACACGAACAACAGCGATTAACTTGTGTGTGGAGCACGCGCATCGCGCGCTTAGAGGAGCTCAGCGATCAGTGGCATTTATTTGATGCCTCAAACAATCTGATTATGACTGCAAATCAAGTTGTAGTGGCCTGCGCCATTGAAGCAAAAGATCTTATGAATAGTATCGGTATTCGTTTGCCCTTAAGGCCGGTGCGCGGTCAGTTGAGCATTTTCACGGTTCGGCAAAATGACCCTTGGATCAAAAAATTACCCCAGGTTGGCATCTCTGGAGATGGATATTGTTTGCCTGCCAAGCAACTTGATGATGGTAGCTATCAATGGATTGTTGGCTCTAGTTTTGATGAGGGTGAGGATGACCTCTCACCAAGAGAAATCAGTGATGACTTCAATCGTGAGCAAGCTAAGCGCTTAGTGGATTACGAAGAAGGAAATCTTTCGTCGTTGATAAAGTCTGGAGATTTTGTTGGTGTGCGTTGTGTTGCTGGAGATCGTTTACCAATCATCGGCGCACTTCCTCAGCGCCCAGGAATATTTTTAGCTACTGCCTTGGGATCGAGAGGAATTTTGTGGTCCGCCCTAGCGGCTAAGCTGATTACGGCTCAGCTACTAGATGATGACTTTGCTTTGCTTGCACGCTTAGGTTTTGCTGCAGACTTAGTCGCTGCACTTGCGCCCGCTCGTTTCTTTGCGGGAGCAGCGCCTTCAGCCTTAGGTGCTTTAGCCTCAAATTCAAAGCCAATTTTGCCAGCAGAATCTAGCGCTAAATAGGCCTTAAAGCCACGCCCAGTGCGGTTCGACTTAAAGTTAGTTAGAAGATCTGTTTTGCCCTCTTTCAGTAACTTTTGAACCTGTTCTGGCGAGACCTCTTGTTGTAGAACTACTTTTCCGGTTTTGAAATCACATGATTTATTGGGGCCAGTATTGTTTTCACAAACATAACGCATGCCATCTTCATATACTGCGCCCGAACACTTTGGACAAACGCCTAGCGCTAGACGGCCCGTGAAATCGACGGCTTCAGTCTCATCATCTTGCGTGTTGCCAAAATCAAACTCAAGTTTGAAGCCCGCATTTGGATAATCTTTGTCATCCTCTGGAATTTCGCTTAATTTAATAATGGCTGCAAATGGGCGTCCCATTTTGCTGCGGAAACCTTGTAGTGGACCGATGGTTTTTTCACGCAACAACTCTTCAACTTCAGGATATTCAAATGCGCGCCCACCAGGTGTTTTGCTGATCGTAAAGCCGCACTTTTCACAGGCAAAACGTCGATAGTTTTCCTTTACCGGACCCTTACAGTGTGGGCATGGCGTGGTCATGGTGGCGTAGTCGCCTGGAATGGTATCGCTGTCATATTCTTTGGCACGCTTGACGATGCGCTGAGTCATTTGCGCGATCTCTTGCATGAAAGTATCGCGATTCATCTTGCCTTGCTCTATGAGAGAAAGTTTGTTCTCCCAGCTACCAGTGAGATCGGGGCGAGTTAACTCTTCAACATCTAAGCCGCGCAACAAAGTCATCAGTTGGAATGCTTTTGCAGTTGGAATCAGTTCACGAGCTTCGCGCACCATGTATTTTTCAGCAAGCAGGCCTTCGATGATGGCGGCTCGAGTTGCTGGTGTACCCAATCCCTTTTCAGCCATCGCTTCGCGCATGTCATCATCATCAACCCACTTACCCGCACTTTCCATTGCGGAGAGTAAGGTTGCTTCTGTATAGCGTGCTGGCGGCTTGGTTTTCAATGGCACTGCTGCAATAGACTCAGTTTGTACAGCCTCACCCTCTTGGACGGGAACGAGTTCATCGTCTGCTTGATTGGATTTGCCGTAAACCGTTAGCCAACCAGGGTTTACAAGCACACGACCTTCGGTTTTAAAGTGGTGTCCGGACGCCTCGGAAATGCGTGTGGTCACACGGAACTCTGCGGCAGGATAAAACACGGCTAAGAAGCGGCGCACAACCAAGTCGTAGAGCTTGGCTTCGGGCTCGCTTAAAGTTTTAGGCGTTTCTAATGTTGGGATGATCGCAAAGTGATCAGAAATTTTAGAGTTATCAAAAATTCGTTTGTTTGGCTTTACCCAACCATAGCCCGCTTTGGCCTTAGGATCCTTTGGGTCACCCTTCAAAATTTGTTTAGCAAAAGCACGATAGTCTTGTGAATGCTCAGCAAGGTTCTCCATGGTTTGTTTAACGGTATCGAGGTAGTCCTCAGGAAGCGCTTTTGCGTCGGTACGTGGATAGGTTAATACTTTGTGGCGCTCATATAGAGCCTGTGCAAGACCTAATGTATTTTTTGCAGAGAATCCAAAACGCGCGTTCGCTTCACGTTGTAAGCTCGTTAAATCAAATAGCTGAGGAGCAAGCTGTGTAGCAGGCTTGGCTTCTTCAGTCACGCTTGCTTTTTTGCCGCGGCATGCAGCCACAATACTTTGAGCTGCAGCCTCACTCCATAGGCGGTTCTCGCGCGCGTCGGGCTCGGCAGCATCCTTTTTGAATTTAGGGTCAAACCAGCGGCCTTCATACACGCCAGCAGCAGCGATAAATTCAGCCTTCACTTCCCAGTAATCTTTAGAGATGAACTTGCGAATGAGCTCTTCGCGCTCCACCACAATAGAAAGTGTTGGAGTCTGCACACGACCTACAGTCGTTAAGAAGAAGCCGCCGCTCTTGCTATTAAAGGCTGTCATTGCGCGCGTGCCATTGATGCCGACCAACCAGTCAGCCTCCGAGCGACAACGAGCCGCATCAGCAAGAGGCTTCATGTCTTCATCGCTGCGTAAATTGGTAAAGCCTTCGCGAATGGCGGCGGGGGTCATCGATTGGAGCCATAAGCGCTTAATAGATTGCGATGCTTTTGCGTGTTGCGCAATCAAGCGGAAAATTAATTCACCCTCACGCCCCGCGTCACAAGCATTAATGAGGGCAGTTACATCTTTGCGCTTAATGAGTTTTTGTAAAACTTTGAGGCGTGATTCTGTTTTTACAATCGGACGCAAATCAAAATAAGGAGGCACCACCGGTAAATTGGCAAACGACCATTTGCCACGTTTCACATCAAATTCTTCAGGGGCGGCAATTTCCAATAAATGGCCAACCGCGGAAGAGATTAGGAATTCATCGCTCTCAAAATAATCTTCGTACTTCGTAAAGCCGCCCAAGGCTTTGGCAATGTCATTGGCAACAGAAGGCTTCTCCGCAATGATGAGCGCCTTAGGGTGGTCCCCGGCGGTAGTCTTTGAGCTGCTTTTTTTGGTAGTTGCTTTAGTTGCCACGCGTTTTGCCTAAATTTGAGCTAGAAATGATGGTTTTTGGGATAAAACGGATGGCCAATTTAAACCAAAATCGGGCTTGGCCAATTGCATACCCCTTTTTTATTATTAACCGATAAATTAGGAAAAGTCCAAAAACGCCTATTTTTGGCCAGTTTTGGGCGGGCAGAAGTTCCCAGTTTTCAGATAAAAATCCCTTTCTAGGCCATTTAAATGCTGTTTTTGCTTAAAAAAGAAAACTCTTCAAGAACATCATCTGGTTTAAAGGCTAGTTTTGCACCTTGCTGAATAAGTAGATGGCAGCCGGCAGAATTGGTGTTGTGGATGGGCCCGGGAAGGGCGAAAACCTCCCTTCCAAGGTCTGCGGCCAGGCGGGCTGTAATGAGAGAGCCCGACTTTTCAGCCGCCTCTATAACAACGACACCAATAGCTAGGGCGGCAATAATGCGATTTCTTCTTGGAAAGTGCCATGCTTTAGGCCCCGAGCCTAGGGGAAGCTCAGATACCAATAGCCCCTGTTGGCTGATGGCACGAGATAGTTCGATATTTTGACGGGGATAGACGACATCTATGCCTGTTCCCAATATTGCCGCAGTGCAGTGATTGGGTCCAAGCTCAATGACCGCCTGATGGGCGGCGCTGTCGACCCCCTTTGCTAGGCCAGAAACGATCAAGGCGCCCGCTTTCGATAATGCTTGGGCAAACAGGCCTGCATTTTTTAAGCCTTCAGGGCTGGCGTTTCTAGAGCCTACGATCGCAATCACGGGCCTCTTCAGAAGATGAATGTCCCCATATATATAAAGACATCCCGGGGGATCATATAAATCATGGAGGCGAATTGGGTAATAAGGGCTCTTGCGATCGATTTGGAGAATGGCATTAGGCGTGGAGGATGTTTGCATAAATCAATTTTGTTCTTTGGGGGAATTGCGACAATCAGGACAGACTGATAGCTCTGTTGGATAATTCTTATATGGCTTTATTACCCGTCCTTTGTTATCCAGACCCCCGCTTGCACAAGGTTGCCAAACCTGTTGCGCAAGTGGATGCGCGCATTAAAAAAATTGTCGCCGATATGGCGGACACCATGTATGACGCCCCCGGTGTTGGCTTGGCAGCAACGCAGGTAGATATTCATGAGCGCATCGTGGTAATTGATGTGTCTGATGAACAAAACGAATTGATGGTTTTTATCAACCCAGAAATTATTTGGTCCAGCTCTGAAACAAAATCTTGGCGCGAAGGTTGTTTATCTGTTCCAGAGTTTTATGACGAGGTTGAGAGACCATCTGAAATTCGAGTAAAGGCTTTAAACGTTGACGGTAAAGAATTCGAAATAGAGGCTGATGGTTTGTTGGCAGTTTGTTTGCAGCACGAGTTAGATCATTTGCAAGGAAAAGTGTTTGTTGAGTATTTATCAATACTTAAAAGAACTCGTATCTCACAAAAAATGAAAAAGCGCGCTAAAGAATTAGTGGGTCAGCGCTAAGCGCACTAATGAAAATCGTTTTTGCTGGAACTCCTGAGTTTGCTGCGCAAGCGATGCGCGCAATTTACGATGCTGGTCATGAAATTGTTTTGGCTTTAACGCAGCCCGATCGCCGCGCTGGCAGGGGCATGCACCTTCAGGCAAGCCCAGTAAAAGAGTTTGCTTTGCAAAAAAATATTCCTGTGCTGCAACCGGAAACATTAAGACGCACAAGCACCGATTCGCAGAAGCAGGCGCAGGCACAAGCTGCATACGAGCGCCTATCTTCAGCGGACTTTGACGTCATGGTGGTGGTTGCCTATGGCCTGATCTTGCCCCAAGAGATCTTGGATATTAGCGAGAGAGCAGGAAGACATGGCAGCTTTAATATTCACGCTTCTCTGTTGCCCCGTTGGCGTGGTGCAGCACCAATTCAGCGAGCAATTGAAGCGGGCGATTCCAAAACAGGCGTTTGCATTATGCAAATGGATGTTGGCTTGGATACCGGAGATACTGTTTTAGTTGCGGACCTTGAAATTGCTCGCGATGAAACGAGTGCCAGCTTGCATGATCGGTTGGCGCAGCTTGGCTCGAAATCCATTGTGGATGTTTTAAATTCCTTAGACCAAGCCAAAGATTTATCTCGGGTACCGCAAGCGAAAGACGGCATTATCTACGCTGAAAAAATACTGAAGAATGAGGCAGGGATCGATTGGGCTCTAAGTGCCAAAGAAATCGATCATCGTATTCGGGCTTTTAATCCTTTCCCGGGGGCAAGTAGCAATTTGAATGGACTGGCGGTGAAGTTTTGGAATTCAAGGCTTGCAGACCCTAAAGCTGTAAGCTCCAGCGGTACTGTAGGCGAGGTGCTTGGGTTAAGTAATAAGGGCACATATATTCAGTGTGGTGAAGGAGTGCTTGAGGTCTTGGAGATGCAAAAACCAGGCGGCAAAAAAATAGATGCCAAAACGTGTTTGCAGTCGATTGGTGATAGTAAAAAATTGTTGCGCTTTCAAACAAAGGAGTAGAAATGTTTAATTTTGCAAAGACTGCTGTTTTGATGGCAGCAATTACTGCACTCTTTATTGTGGTTGGTGGTATGTTGGGTGGTGAGCAGGGTATGTTGATGGCTTTACTGCTGGCTGTTGGCATGAATTTTTTCAGCTATTGGTTTTCTGACACCATGGTGCTGAAGATGACTAATGCACAGCAGGTTGACGAAAGATCTGCCCCCCAGTTTTATGGGCTCGTTAAAGAGTTGTCGGAGAAGGCTGGCTTACCGATGCCTAAAGTATTTTTAATTAATGAGGATGCTCCTAATGCTTTTGCAACGGGGCGCAATCCAGACAATGCCTCAGTTGCTGCAACCACCGGCATTCTGAAAATTCTCTCGAATCGTGAATTACGTGGCGTGATGGCGCATGAGCTTGCCCACGTTCGCCATCGTGATATTTTGATTTCGACTATCGCCGCCACTATGGCTGGGGCCATTTCAGCATTGGCTAACTTTGCCATGTTCTTTGGTGGCCGCGATTCTGAGGGTAGACCCAATAATCCAATAGCCAGCTTGATGGTGGCAATTTTGGCTCCGATCGCAGCAAGCTTGATTCAAATGAGTATTTCTCGCGCAAGAGAATATGAGGCAGATCGCGGCGGTGCCGAAATAAGCGCTGATCCTGAGGCGCTAGCACAGGCATTAGAAAAAATTCACAACTATGCACAAGGCATCCCATTTCAAGCAGTTGAACAGCATCCTGAAACAGCGCAGATGATGATTCTCAACCCTTTGAGTACCGGCGGCCTCGCACAACTTTTTTCAACCCATCCGCCTACTGAAGAGCGGGTGGCACGCTTAATGAGTATGGCTAAAAACGGGGTTTATCCCGGAGCAAATTAATTTGACTGATCAAAAAACACCACGCAGTCTCCCGCTCTCTGAAGCAATCACGATTGCTGCACAAGCGGTAAGCGAGGTCATGAGCGGAAGATCGCTTACTGAGCTTCTCGATCAGCTAGAGGCCCACGAACGCCCGATCGTTCAGAGCTTGAGCTTTGATGCACTTCGCAAATGGGTGCGCTCTCACGAATTCATTAAGCAATTCATTCCAAAGACTCCACCCCCTGAAGTAGATCATTTGCTTAGCGTTGCGATTGCCTTATTTTTGCAAGATCCAGCCGAGAGCAAGGGCTATCCAGCTCACACGATTGTGGATCAGGCGGTGAAGGCTTGTGGTGAATATGACGAAACCATGTATGCCAAAGGTTTAGTGAATGCGGTCCTGCGCAAGGTAAGTCTCGTGGTGCAACCACCAGAGGGCGAGAAGCGTTTTCCGCCCGATCCAATTCCAATGTATGTACCTGCTTGGTGGCGTGCTAATCTGAAACGCAATTATTCCAAAGCATGGCAATCGATTTTGTTTCAACAGGCCAAGCGTGCACCATTAATTTTGCGTGTGAACCAAAGACAATATACGCGCGAGCAATATCAAGCCTTATTGTCTGAGTCCGGAATTTCTTCAATGCCAATAGAAGAATTGGCGGGCGTTCAATTGCCTTCCGCTCTCCTGTTGCCTGAAGCGGTTCCCGTATCCGATCTACCTGGTTTTTATACTGGCGCTGTGTCTGTACAAGATGCAGGCGCACAACTGGCTGCAGTCTTACTAAGTCCTCAGGTGGGAGAGTTGGTGTTGGATGCCTGTGCTGCTCCCGGTGGAAAAACGGCACATCTATTGGAGCTTGCAGATTGTTCAATGCGGGCTCTAGAGTTAGACGGCGAGCGTATTGGAAAAATTGGTGGCAACTTAGATCGCCTGCGTTTGCAGTCCGACAAAGTGCGCGTGTTACGCGGCGACGCTTCCAAGGCGGCCTGGTGGGATGGCGTTCTTTTTGACAAGATTCTGCTTGATGCCCCTTGCTCGGCCTCTGGAATAGTGTCGCGACATCCTGATATTCCATTTTTAAGGCGCGAAGCAGACATTAGGGCGCTACAAGAAAGACAACGAGCCATTTTGAATCAGGCGTGGATGATGCTCCAGGTAGGAGGGACCCTTTTGTACGTCACTTGCTCGATATTTCCCGAGGAGGGCGAGGAGCAGGCTGTTTGGTTTGCTGAGCAACACTCCAATGCGGTACGATTAGGCGCTTCAGGCCAGATTTTGCCGGGCGAACTAAACGACGGTTTTTACTATGCTTTGTTTAAGAAAAATGGGCCATGAGCCGAAGAATTAAACAATTCCTCATTTTGTTCTTGATGGTGTTGGGTGTTTTTTCAACCACCGTTAGCGCCGAAGGAATCAAGATCAAATCCTTTGAGTTGGAGAAGGCGGATAACGACTGGCTTCTCAACGCAACTTTCCAGATTGAGCTATCTCCTGGACTAGAAGATGCCGTGCAAAAAGGCGTCGTTCTCTATTTCCAAACAGAGTTTGATTTAGTTCGATCACGTTGGTATTGGTTTGATGAAAAGTCTGCGCTTGTGCAAAGGCAGGCCCGCCTTTCTTATCAGCCACTCACACAGCAGTACCGAATAGCATCAGAGGGCTTTACTTTTTCTGCCAGAACCATGTCTGAGGCATTGCAAGCAGTGGGTAGTATTGGCGGATGGCGAGTTATTGAGGGCTCTCAACTAGATCCTAGCAAATCTTATACAGCCAGTATGCGCATGAGTTTGGATCTTAGTAAGCTACCAAAACCTTTTCAAGTAAACGCACTAAACAATCGCGATTGGAATGTATCAAGCGATTGGTACCGCTTTCCATTTTCTCCTACTGGCCCTAATTTAATTAAGCGATGAGATCGATAGCAGCCATGCTAGACCCGGGTTTTTTTACATCCAAGGCTTGGAGTAAAAAAATCATTCCGGTCACGATCGGTGTGATCGGCGCTTTTGCTTTATTGCTTTTAGTTTTATTGGCGATTGCCTCTTCCAACACAGAATTTTTTGATAACTACTTTATTTGGCTCTACGCCGCCAATGTAGTAATCGGAATTTGCTTGACTCTAGTCATTTTGATTTTGGTGGCTGTTATCGCCGTACGATGGTATCGCGGGCACTTTGGTACGCGTTTGATTGCAAAGTTAGCCATGATTTTTGCTTTAGTCGGAATCGTTCCGGGCTTAATTTTGTACGGCGTGTCATTGCAGTTTGTGTCGCGCAGTATTGAGACCTGGTTTGACGTCAAAGTAGAGACAGCGCTGAACTCGGGTTTAGAGTTGGGGCGCGTAACGTTGCGAGTAGCCCAAGAAGAAATTTTGGGCGAGGGCAATTTTATTGCCGAACAGATTGTGCAGATACCCTCAGGCACTAGCGCTGAGCAGGTGGCCACCTCAGTAATGAAGATTCGCAATCAATTTGGCATTCAAGAGCTTAGTCTTTTTAATATGCAGCGCAATCTGATCTTCACCAGCGAGATAAAACCTAAAAAATACTTTCCTGCGCCCAGTGCAGACGTGGTTGCGGAGGCATTTAAAAAGAAGGGCATTACCTTTCTAGATCAAATTGAGGTAGAGGGTGGGCAGCGGGGCTATCGAGTTAGAGCAATTGTCCCGATTGTTCGTAAAAAAACGATCTATAGCAAAGCAGATTTAGGCAAAGATGTGGAAGACAAATATTTTTTACAGCTAGTACGCTATATTCCAACGCCCTTGGCCAAGAATATTTTTGCGGTGGAGTCAGCGTATAGCGAATATCAAGAGAAGGCCTTGGGGCGCACTGGTCTACGCAAGATGTTTGTGGGTACCTTAACCCTGACTCTTTTCTTCGCGGTGTTCGTGGCCATTACTTTGGCTTTGATGTTGGGTAGGCAGCTTGCGCGCCCCCTTCTAATGCTTCTGAGAGGCACCCAGGCAGTTGCACAGGGAGATTTGTCTCCCAAGCCAGAGCTCGATACTGGCGATGAGCTTGGCATGCTTACACGGCAATTTAATGTCATGACTAGGCAGTTGGCTGACACCCGAACTTCTTTGCAAGAATCCAAAGCATTCTTAGAGCGCGTGTTGGGAAGTCTCACGGCAGGCGTATGCATTTTTGATAAAAACTACAACGTTGTTTCTAGCAATGAGGGCGCAGATCGTATTTTTGGTCAGGACCTTACTCTCCTTGATGGAAAGCCCCTCGGCAGCAGACCGGCTCTGTTGGAGTTTGAGGGGGTCATCAAAGAAGGCTTTTCTACTATGAAGCTCGCAGTGCTGGGCGAGGGAGATGCAGAACAAAAGACCACGCCGACTAATGCGCCGGTGTGGCAAAAACAAATTCAACTACACACTACAAATGAATTTGAAAATGAATTGGGGGTAACTCTATTTGTGCGCGGTACAGAGCTGACTGGCGATTTACGTATGGTTGTTTTTGATGACATTACTGATGTGGTGAGCGCACAAAGATCTATCGCTTGGAGTGAAGTTGCTAGACGTCTTGCTCATGAAATTAAAAACCCTCTAACGCCCATTCAGCTCTCCGCGGAAAGATTGCAGCATAAGCTTGCAGGTAAGCTGAGCCCAGAGCAAGAAGAAATGATTAATCGCAGCACCGAAACCATCATTGGTCAGGTACAAGCCATGAAAGAAATGGTGAATGACTTTAGGGATTTTGCGAAGACGCCAACCCCACAACTCAAGTCAGTTTCCATCAACACACTTACTTCAGAAATTTTGGGTCTGTACGAGGGCAGTCCATTACGCACTCAGTTAGATCCTCATTGCCCAGAGATCATGGGGGATCCCACGCAACTAAGGCAGGTAATCCATAACTTGCTACAAAATGCTCAAGATGCCACTCTTGAGGGGCCTCGCCCCAGTAGTCCGGTAGAGGTTAAGACAGAATTAGTCCCTTATGGCGAACACAATGGCGTAGCTCAAAATGCTGTGCGATTAACAATAAGTGATAGTGGGGTTGGATTTCCAGCTAAGATATTGGCAAGAGCCTTTGAGCCTTACGTAACAACAAAGAGCAAAGGCACGGGTCTGGGTTTGGCAGTAGTTAAGAAACTCATTGATGATCACTCGGCCAAAATTGAAATTCGGAACCGCATGCAAGGTGAAGAAGTGGTTGGTGCGAAAGTGTCAATATTGTTTATGAATCTAGCAAAAGAGGCAGCATAAGCATGGCTAGTATTTTGGTTGTTGATGACGAGATGGGAATTCGTGAGCTTCTCAATGAGATTCTCACTGATGAAGGCCATACTGTGTACGCTGCAGAAAGCGCGGTACAGGCGCGCACTATTCGCGAACAAATGCGCCCTGACTTAGTCTTGTTAGACATTTGGATGCCCGATACCGATGGCATTACATTGTTAAAGGAGTGGTCCAATACTGGCCAGCTCACGATGCCAGTAGTAATGATGTCTGGGCACGCAACGATTGACACTGCAGTTGAGGCCACTCGTATTGGCGCACTCAATTTTTTAGAAAAACCGATTGCTCTACAAAAGCTTTTAAAGACGGTTAGCAAGGCCCTGGAGAGTTCTCCTAAATATGTTGAGCCAGAACGGGTGAGAGCCGTTCAGTCGAGCGCCAATTCCGTTGTCACGCCAAAGCAGGTGGTTTCCGAATCGGCTGCCCCAGCTGTTGAGGGCGAATACATTAGTGGGATTGCAAAAACATACTTTGATCTTCCTTTGAGGGAGGCAAGAGATTTGTTTGAGAAGGCGTATTTTGAACATCAAATGCAAATCATGGGCGGCAGTATGACCAAGATTTCAGAGTACACAGGTCTAGAGCGAACCCATTTGTATCGCAAACTGAAGGCCTTGGGAATAGATACCTCGCGCAATAAAGGCGAGAGCTAGGCGACCACCCAATAAGGGCAAATACCACAAAACCCAGAAATCATGGGCTACTAAGCAAATTTGAAGATGATCCAAGCCAATTCGTTATAATCCCAATTCTTGGCCTGGTAGCTCAGTCGGTAGAGCAGAGGATTGAAAATCCTTGTGTCGGTGGTTCGATTCCGCCCCGGGCCACCAAGAAACACTAAAACCACCTTTGGGTGGTTTTTTCATTTGGTCTTTCGGAAAGGCTGCGTGATTCAGGATTTTTAACCCTGGTTGCTTATCCCAGCTGATGTATGTACAATGTACATATGACTTCGTTACGATTTGAATGGGAACCTAGAAAAGCTTCAGCCAATCTGAAGAAACACGGTATTTCATTTGAAGAGGCGAAATCTGTGTTTTATGATGAAAGTGCTAAGTTAATTTCCGACCCCGATCATTCGGAGGACGAAGACAGATTTATCTTGCTGGGAGTAAGCCATTCTCTTCGTGTGATTTTGGTTTGCCATTGTTATCGAAGCGAGGGTAATGTCGTTCGTATTATTTCGGCTCGTAAGGCAACCCCTAAAGAGTCAAAAGCTTATTAAAGGTGATGAAGATGCGTAAAGAGTATGATTTCTCAAAAGCTCGTAAAAATCCATATGCTTCTATGCTCAAGAAGCCCATTACGATTAGATTGGATGAGGATTCAGTGAGTTACTTCAAATCTGTATCAGAAGAAGTTGGAATTCCTTATCAAAGCCTCATTAATCTCTATTTGAGAGATTGTGCCGCTTCGCATAAGAAATTGAACCTTAGCTGGAAGTAGTCTAGGGGTGGGATGAGAATTTCCTGAGGCTCCGGTTCGATTCCGCCCCGGGCCACCAAGAAACACTAAAACCACCTTTGGGTGGTTTTTTTATTTACAACAGATTAATTCCAAAGCTTTTTATCACCAAGGCAAATAAGCCAAAGCAGATGGCTGTTGCCACTACACACGCACCCATGGTCACCCAGAATCCTAGCCTTGGTAGCAGGTAAGGAAACAATAGAAACATTGGTAGCGTTGGAATCACATACCAAAATGTGTAATAGGCGTGATTAGCAATTTTTTCATCAGGTTGATTTTCTACATAGAGCCATACCAAGGTTAAGAATGTCATTAGTGGCAATGCCGCAATAAAACTACCCAACCTATTGCTGCGTTTGGCAACCTCAGAGATGAATACAACCATTCCTGCTGTTAATAGATACTTTGTAATGATCCAAGCCATAAAAGCCTTTATAGTGATTGCTTGCCCCATTATAGGAATGTCGTTTAAAACGACATTTTTAATGTGTGATGAGGGTAATCACCAACGCATGTCTCTTCAAAAGTAGCTATTCTTACTTCAACCAAAAATACTATGGAGGAGACATCCATGAATTCAGATAACTTTACCAATAGACGTAAAGTCATTACAGCCGCACTGGCTGGTGGAGCCAGTTCATTATTGCCATCTTGGGCGATAGGCGCAGAGAAAACAAATTTACCTATAGCCTATGGTGAGCGCGAACTCATGGCTTTTCCTGAGAAGAAGCCCATGATTGTGCTTACTTCCAGGCCGCCGCAATTAGAAACACCATTTAAGTATTACGACAATCATGTCATTACGCCAAATGATGAATTCTTTGTACGCTATCACATGGCCGGCATTCCAACATCGATAGATCCCAACACTTATAGATTAAAAGTTGGCGGTAATGTAGAAAAGCCTTTAGAGATTTCTCTAGAGGCATTAAAGAAAAATTTTCCATCTCAACGCATTGTTGCTGTTAATCAATGCTCTGGTAATAGCCGCGGCTTATTTGAGCCTAGAGTTAATGGTGGGCAACTCGGTAATGGTGCGATGGGTAATGCCGCTTGGGTTGGCGTTGCCTTAAAAGATATTTTGAAGGCGGCCAATCCCGGTAGTGGAGCCAAGCAAGTAACTTTCAATGGCTTGGATCAGCCAATTCTCCCAAGCGATTCAGATTTTGTAAAAGGTCTAGATATTGATCACGCCATGGATGGCAATGTGATGGTTGCCTATCAAATGAATGGAACAGATATTCCTTTCTTAAATGGCTATCCAATCAAGTTAATTGTTCCTGGCTACTACGGAACGTATTGGGTTAAGCACCTTAGTGAAATTAAAGTGGTCGATGATGTATACAACGGCTATTGGATGAATCCTGCTTATCGTATTCCTGATAATGACTGTAACTGTGTCGCGCCAGGAACGGCACCCTCAAAAACCATCCCCATTAATCAATTTACGATTCGCTCTTTCATTACTAACTTTACAGACAATAGCGTTGTCACTGTTGGTAAGCCCGTTCAAGCTCGAGGCATTGCCTTTGATGCTGGCTATGGAATAAAGAAGGTTTTGTTCTCGCAGGACAATGGACAAAATTGGACAGAGGCGAGATTGGGCCAAGACCTTGGACGTTTCTCATTTAGAGAGTGGCGCATTGAATTTACGCCAAAACAAAAAGGGATATTGGACTTAAGGGTCAGAGCATTTAATCATGCCGGCCAAATTCAGCCCATGACTGCAAGCTGGATGCCGGCTGGCTATATGCGAAATATTGTTGAGACTGTAAAAGTCACAGCGGTTTAAGGAGAAAATATGAAAAAAACTATCATCCTTCTATCTGCTCTAGCTTTGACACAAATGGCACTAGCTAAAACGATTGAGTTACCAGCCGATACTGTTTTATGGCGACCATCAGATTTGCCCGGCTATCAGCTGACTTTACAGAAATGTTCTACCTGCCACTCTGCCCACTATGCAGAATATCAACCGCCCAATACGGGAGTTGGCTATTGGAATGCTCAAGTTTTAAGGATGAAAAATGTATTTAAGGCGCCCATTACTGATGAGGAGGTTCCAGTCATAGTCGACTACCTTAATAAAACTTATGGGGCAAACAGGAAATAGAATTAAACATCCCCGGCCCTGGTTGATTCCGCCCTGGGCCACCAAGAAATACCAAAATCACCTTCGGGTGGTTTTTTATTGCATCTTTGTGACTAGAGCTAAAGTTGTATTTCCAAAAGTGATTGATCACTTTAATCTAAAGGCGCACATTCATATTGGAGATTAGTCATGCATAAATTAGGATTTTTGATGGCAGTAGCAATTGCCTTCTTTGCGGGAGCTGTTAGCGCGTCTGTATTGGCTGATTCGAAGGCGAATGAGAGGGTTTCCTCTTCCATAGATCGGGCCCATGAGCAACAACAAGCTTATTAAATAGGATTCCTTATCTGGACCTTAAATTCTACGCCCAGATTTTTATTGGCTGGAGTAGACCTCAAAACCACCTTCGGGTGGTTTTTTCATGTGGTCGTTCAGCAAGAGCAAATGTAAAGCTATGAGAAGTGGAGATTTGGCGATTACTAGCTATAAGCTGGAAAGCAGAAAAACTTCTTACTTATCGCATCCTCTGGTGTCTGCATGATGATCTCTTGGATTGCTTTATCAGATTTACTACAGAAGAAGTATTCTGTAGGACACATTGATCTATCCAATGTGCCGTTTAAAACAGCAAAATGCATAAGATCCTAAAATCTATCAATGAAATGGTTTTCAACACTTGCCTTAGCCTTCTTTATCACTCAGAGCTTTGCTCAAGAGAATCCCAATCCCTTTGATGTTCGGGTTAGCGTGACACAGGTTGATGGCCGTTTTCATGCTCAAGCAAGTTATTCCGTGCCAATTAATATTTGTAGTGCCCATGTATTCATTACAGATTATGAGGGCTCAAAGAATATCCCGGGAATAATTGAAGCAAGGGTTATTTCAAGAGTGGGAAATAAGGTGCGCGTATACAGAGTGATTGAAGAGCAAATTCTATTTTTCTCTATAGAGATGAAATCAACGGTGGAATATACAGAGCTACCAAATAGGTCTCTAACTTTTGAGCAGATCAGCGGCGATAATAGGTCTTACAAGGGAACCTGGAAATTGCTAGAGGAAAAAGATAAAACAGTTTTTAAGTATGATGCTCAAATTGAGCCTAACTCAATTATCCCCTCAGCCATCATTGAATACTTTTTAAAAAATAGTATGCGGGGGCGATTTGAATCTATGGCGCAAAGAGCTATCCAACACAAGTCTATTGAAGCAGTGGCCTGTAAATAGCTATCACTTTTTTTGCACGCATTGACTAAATCAGCGGCGCCACCTGAGGCGATGCTCTTAGGTGCAAAATTGTCTCCCCTCGGCCCTGGTCGATTCTACCCGGGGCCACCAAGAATCTGAATAGCCCACTTGTTGTGCTATTTTCTTTTGTGGCTTGGCAGGCTAGACGCCATTAGTTGAGGGTATCCCCATCGAGAGCTGTCTTTTTAAGGAACCCTTTATGAGCTGGAGATTTGCCATCCCCGCGTCAGTCAAGCGTCGACTTAAGCGACGTCCATCCAAGGTCGGCACTTGCGATAGTGTTTAAAACGACAATTCTTATTATGCTCAAGGGTTAGTCCTAGCTGAATCCCATCGCACTTAGCACTATCTTGAATTGTCATATAAAAAGCCAATTCAAGATAGTTATCGATTGGAGGAGACATTAACCACCTTTTGGGTGACTTTTCATTTAAGGTAAAGACAGGGAGTTCGTTATGAAAATATTGTTGGCTACGCTGTTTACATTTTTATTCTCCGCGACAGTTTATGCAGAGAATTTACCCGGCGGATTTATTACAGTTAAAGAAGATCAGATTGTTTGGAAGACCAATGAAAATGGTGTCAAGCAAACCACACTATACGGAGACCCTAGCAAGCCAGGAATTTATGTGGTCCGCAATATTTTTCCTGCAGGAGTAATGAGTGCACCCCATTCTCACGATCAAGATCGATTTGTTACGGTAATCAGTGGGGTCTGGTATGCAGGTATGGGCCCTGAGTGGGATCCAAAAAAGAATATTCCAATGCCAGCAGGTAGTCTGATGTTTCATCCGGCTAACGGCGTACATTTTGATGGCGCCATGGCGGCTGATACCCAAGTGCAAATTATTGGTATGGGACCAGTGAAGACAGTCTGGGTTTATCCCAAGGAAGATCATTTTGGAAAACCCCATAAGTTAAGCCAATAGGAAGAAATCCTGGCCCTGGTTCGATTTCGCCCCAGGCCACCAAGAAACACTAAAACCACCTTCGGGTGGTTTTTTATTTGTTAGCGTCTAGAATGGCCAATGAGGTATTTCATACTGAGACTCTTTAGCTCGCTTCCATTGGCGGCCATTCAAATTATTGGGGCCGGTATAGGTGCATTGGTTTACTTGTTTTCTTCTAGGTACAGACGACGCCTGTATAAAAATCATCAGAGCGCAGCCCATTATTCGGGTTTCAAATCAACCCCCTGGAAGGTGGCCGCTGAATCTGGAATGATGTTTGCCGACACATTATGGATTTGGAGGCATCCAAAATCCTCTATTAATAAAGTCACCATTGAAAGCTTGGATCAAGTTGTTGAGCTATCCAAAAATGGAAAAGGCCTAATTGTTCTTGCTTCACATTTAGGAGGCTTTGAAATAGTGCCTCGTATTTTTGCCGAGCATACAAGAGCAACAGTGATGTATAGACCGGCTCGAAAAAGATGGGTGAATGAGCTCATGCTTAAATCACGTCATCACTCCGAAATTGATTTTGTTGAGGCAAATATTAGCGGGGTTCGTCAGATTAAACGAGCTTTAGTAAAGGGCGAGGTAGTTGGCCTATTGGCAGATCAGGTACCTAGCGTTGGCGATGGAGTATGGGCTAAATTTTTTAATCAATATGCTTATACAACCTCATTTCCAATTAAATTGGCTCGCCAAGTAAATGTAGCAATCCTTTTTGTTAGCGCAGAAAGACTGGGATTAGGAAAGGGCTGGCTCATTAAGAGCCAGTTGATGAATGAGGCATTTCCTGATTGCCTGGTTGATGCCTGTACGGAAATGAATCATTATTTTGAGGAGATGATACTTTCAAAGCCATATCAATATATGTGGTCTTACAACCGCTACAAAAGGCCGGCTGGAGCAGAATTGGCTCCCACAGAGTAAGGCATTCTTGGCCCTGGTCGATTCCGCCCTGGACCATCATGAAATACCAAAACCACCTTCTGGTGGTTTTTCATTTCCAGGTTTCTGTGATGTCGTTACAAACGATAAAAAACAAGGAGGCAGCTTCCGCCCCCTTATTTTGACAAGCCTAGTTCTTAAATAGATTTACTAAGAAAGTATTAATTTCACGGATTGCCTTTTGGGTGGCATCATCATCTTTGCCCACGTGAGGGTTTAACTCAACACAAGCATCAGAGTACTTGAACTCTTGATTTGTTTGGGCGTTAATTAAATTGCCTGGCGTCTTTTCAACAATCCTACAAGACCTAACAGTTTGTGCGTCTTTTGAAGCTACTGGTGGCACTGCTCCAAGCGGAGAATCAAATGCGTGTGGGCCAAAATCATATTCAAACATTTCTACATTTTGGTTGGCCGCTTTTAATTTACCGACATACTCCCTACAAGCGGTTATAGGGTTGTAGTCATCCGTGACACCGTGATGAAGCTGAATAGGTTTGCCAGTGGTCTTTGTGTCGCTGATGTAGCTTGTCACACAATCAGCATAAAACGGAATGTGTGCAGCAAATACAGTTCCACTCTTATTCCACATCTTATTAAATCGCTCTACACTGGCAAATAGAGTTGCTTGACCACCCCTGGAAAAGCCCATCATGACAAACTTATTGGAATCTAGGCGTGGATGCTTGGCCAAAATTTCCATTGCCTTATAGCTATCAAGAGCAAGATTCAATCTGCCTAGCAGAGCTTGATTGGGGCCCACAACGGTTAGGCCTCTTCCTGTAAAGCCATCCATACTAAATGTGGCATAGCCCTGCCCTAAGAAGTGATTGGACCAATAGTCTATGTTTGCTCCCATACCGCTTGAGCCGTGCACCAAGAAGATAACTGGAATTTTTTGACTAACGGGCTTTGGTGGAAAGCGAAGAATGCCGTTGACAGTTACCTCTTTACCATTCTTGTCCCCCAGCAAAAACTGTTTATCGGAAATCGTTAGGCTTGGAATGGAATAGATTTCTGAGCGTGGTGGATACACGATGTCAGTCTCCGCTATAGAGCAGAGAGATATAGTCGCCAAAATGGCTATGAGCAAGCACTTCATTTGATTGTGTCCCTAATATTTTTATTAAATGATGTTGCCAAAAAATAGTAGCAGAATCCATGGTGAAGATCCTGAATGAAAACCCTTGAAGGCTTGATTTAGGTTTTCTTAGCAATATCGTTAAAACAACATGCGATTCTGAGGTAAGCCAATTAAATCAGCCTCAGCAGGTCAAGAAGGTAAAGAGCATAATAAAAGCACATTAAAAATAAGAGGTAACAAAATGCTTGATACGCTTATTTTGAGCAGAATTCAATTTGCGTCAAATATGACTTTTCATATTCTTTTCCCAACAATATCTATTGCTTTGGGGTGGGTGCTTTTCTATTTCAAGGTTAAATTTAATAAAACAGGTGACTCAGTATGGAGTGAGGCCTATCAATTCTGGGTCAAGATATTCGCCCTAACCTTTGCTCTGGGCGTTGTTAGCGGCATCACGATGAGCTTTCAGTTTGGAACCAACTGGCCTGGATATATGCAAACGGTAGGTAATATCGCAGGGCCTTTGCTTGGCTACGAAGTTTTATCGGCATTCTTCCTCGAGGCAACTTTTTTAGGAATTATGTTATTTGGCTCTAAAAGAGTCTCTCAAAGAGCTCACACTATCGCCACATTTTTAGTTGCCTTCGGTACATCACTATCGGCATTTTGGATCATTGCTTTAGATTCTTGGATGCAAACCCCACAAGGGTTTGAGATGATCAATGGTCAAGCGCATGCAACCAATTGGATTGAGATTGTCTTTAATCCCTCCATGCCGTATCGCCTCCTGCATATGATGACGGCATCATTTTTGACTGTAACGTTCTTAATTGCAGGCATTTCTTCTTATCGATATTTAAAGGGCATCAATCTTTCTGGCAACCGAGCGCTGATCAAGTTGGCAATGACTATGGCGGTAGTGTTGGCCCCATTACAGATTGTCCTTGGTGATTCACATGGCTTAAATACGCTTGAGTATCAGCCTGCTAAGGTGGCAGCAATGGAGGGAATTTGGGAAACCACCAAAGGTGCCCCCGCCGTTTTGTTTGCAATACCCGATGAAACCATTAAAGCCAATAAATACGAAATAGCTATTCCAAAACTCGCATCTTTATATTTGACACACTCATTTGCCGGTGAGGTGAAAGGTTTGGATGCTTTCCCTGGGGCAACCCCACCAGTCGCCCCCATCTTCTTTGCCTTTCGCATCATGGTCGGCATCGGCATGTTGATGCTCTTAACTGCATTCGTTGGGTTTTATCTCACAAGAAAAAATAAAGAGCTACCAACCTGGCTTTTAAAGGGACTCAGTGTGATGACATTTTCTGGTTGGGTTGGGGTAGTTGCCGGCTGGTATGTGACCGAGATAGGCAGACAGCCTTACCTTGTTAGTGGAGTGCTAAAAACTGCTGATGCAGTTACTAAAGTGCCTACCAATATGGTTTTGGGTACGCTCGTGATGTACCTTGCGCTGTATTTAGGACTTATTGTTTCTTATATTTGGGTTGTTTTTTACTTGGCAAGACAAGCTAATCCTGCACATATTATTGATGAGCAAAAATCAGGCCTCACTAACAACATTGCAGGAGCATCAGAATGATTCCTAATTTATACGAACCATCTGGTTGGTTGCCCCTTTTCTTTTTGGTTGCAATGGGTATTGCTATGGTTGCTTATGTTGTCTTAGATGGATACGACTTGGGCGTTGGCATCTTATTGAATCAGGCAAGTGAATCAGAAAAAGACATCATGATTTCATCAATCGGTCCTTTTTGGGATGCCAATGAAACTTGGTTAGTACTCGGAGTTGGAGTTCTCTTAATTGCCTTTCCAATGGCGCATGGAATTATTTTGACTGAACTCTATTTGCCTGTAGGCATCATGTTGGCTGGTTTAATTTTACGAGGCGTATCTTTTGACTTTCGTGCAAAAGCCCATTTGAGTCAGAAGGCAGTCTGGAACTTTCTATTCTTTTTTGGCAGCTTTTTAGCTGCTGCATCTCAAGGGGTCATGGTTGGTAGAGAGGTGATTGGTTTTGACTCCGGATATTTGGGCTGGATATTTTCTTTTATCGTGGCGCTTTGCCTGCCGGCTGGATATGCCCTATTGGGCGCTGGCTGGCTGATTATGAAGACGTCTGGCGATCTACAGCTAAAGGCTGTTGGCTGGGCAAGGAAATGCCTCTTATTTACGGCCCTAGGCGTTGGAATCATTTCTGTAGCGACGCCGTTCTTTAGTTCGGAGATTGCGGCTAAATGGTTTACCTTCCCCAATGTCTTTTTCTTATTGCCGTTTCCAGTTCTGACCTTAGCTTGTTTTATCTTTATTGATTTGAGCTTGTTAAAAATGCAGAAGAATAAGCCTGCCCCTGTTTGGATTCCTTTTGCTCTAAGCGTAGCCATCTTTGTCTTAGCATTTCTAGGAATCGCCTACAGCATGTTCCCTTACATCGTTGTAGACAAAATGACGATTTGGGAGGCGGCTTCAGCTACGGAGTCATTGTGGGTCATATTTTGGGGGGCTATAGTTGTGCTGCCAACCATTATTGGTTACACGATTTATTCCTACAAAATCTTTTGGGGAAAAACAGAGCCGCTGAGTTATTACTAAAGCGATGGTTTGAGCGCCCTTCAAAAAGACGCTTCATGGTAGGAAATGGAGATTTGGCGATTGCTAGCCGTAAGTTGGAAAGCAGAAAAACTTCTTACTTATCGCATCCTCTGATGTCTGCTTGACCATCCCTCGGATCACTTTATAAGATTTACTTCAAAAGAAGTGTTCTGCAGCACACATAGCGCCTTGCCAGTATTAATTCGCTAATTTATAGGCATAGATATATGCCAATATTCCACCAATACTTGGTAGCATGGGCAGATGGATAAAGAGATAGAAGATCACGAATCACAAACGCCTGCCAAGCAACAGGCCGCGAAGAAGAGCACATTGGTCAGCGTCCTGGTTAATATCGGCCTGACAGTTTCTCAAGTATTTGCGGGTATTGTGTCTGGCTCTCAGGGCTTGATTGCGGATGGTATTCACTCCGCGACAGATTTAGTTGCAGACTTTGTAGTGCTTTTTGCCAATCACCATAGTGCTAAAGATGCGGATGAAGATCACCGCTATGGCCATCAACGATATGAAACTGCCGCTTCTCTATTTTTAGGAATCTCTTTATTGGCTGTTGGTGCGGGTATGCTTTTTAAGGCCGGGGAAAAGATTATCAGTCCAGTGGCGGCCGGACAAATTCAAATCCTAGCTTTGTATGTTGCGTTGGCCTCTTTGGTTGCAAAGGAGCTGCTTTTTAGATACATGCTGGCAGTAGCTCAGCGTGTGCGATCTTCGATGTTGGTAGCCAATGCTTGGCATGCCAGATCTGACGCAGCTTCTTCATTGGTCGTTTCTATTGGTATTGTTGGCGCTCTATTTGGGCACCCAATCTTTGACGCTATTGGTGCTTTAGTGGTTGGCTTAATGGTGGCAAAAATGGGTTGGAAGTTTGGTTGGGATGCACTGCATGACTTAATGGATAGGGCAGTATCAGAGGAAGAGCATCGTCAGATAGAGGGCATCATTAAATCTACCGATGGCGTTAGAGGCTTTCATGATCTGCGTACTCGCAAGATGGGCGATATGATTTTGGTAGACGTCCATATTGATGTAGATGCCAATGCCACTGTCAAGGTTGGGCACGACATTGCCTTAAACGCTGGCAATCAAATCAAGAAACAATTGCCAGTGCTCAATGTCATGACGCACATCGATCCTGTATAGCCCTCAGGCACTGTGGGGCTAATACAAGAACTTCTAAGATTACCTAAGATGTTGGTATGAATAATTTTTTGGATCCAGCAATTCTCTTTTTTGTCTTTGGTGCTTTTGCTGGGGCTGTTAAATCCAACCTAGAAATTCCTCAGCCCATTGCTAGGTTTTTATCGCTCTATCTATTGATGGCGTTGGGTTTGAAGGGCGGCTTTGCTCTGCATAAATCAGGATTTACTCTTGAGATAGGTTTGGCGCTTGGGCTCGCAGTATTTTTGGCAACCATCATTCCTCTCATGGGGTATATGGTTTTAAGAGCCAAACTCAATAACTATGATGCAGCAGCCATTGCAGCTACTTATGGTTCGGTTAGTGCCGTTACGTTTATTACTGCGACACAAGCACTTGATCAATATGGCATTGCGTTTGGTGGACACATGGCGGCCGCTATGGCTTTGATGGAGTCGCCGGCAATCATTTTGGCAATTTTGTTGGCGAATAAAGCGAGGTCATCAGCTACTAATTCGACACAGTCCACAGGCATGTCAAAGATTCTTCATGAGTCATTTACTGATGGCGCACAACTACTGCTTTTGGGCTCGATGATGGTTGGCTTAGTCAGTGGCGACAGCGGGCAAAAAATAATGGCCCCATTTTCAATTGATTTATTCAAGGGAATGCTGGCCTTCTTCTTGCTCGACATGGGTTTGATGGCGGCTAAGAATTTTGAGGGATTAAAGGGTAAGCCACCCATTACTTTGCTTTATGCAATCGGCGCTCCTTTGGTTCATGCCTCTATTGCATTGGCACTTTGCAAGTTATTGGGCTTGCCATTGGGCGATACCATCCTATTGATGGTGCTTGCTGCCAGCGCTTCTTATATTGCTGTACCAGCCGTATTAAGACACGCACTTCCGGAAGTAAACCCCGCTTTATATATGGGAATGTCGTTGGGAATTACTTTCCCCTTCAATATCATTTTGGGGATTCCGCTTTACGCTTATATTGCGGGTCTAACTTACTAGATAGGGCCGGTTGACTCTGTCCTGACCGGGATTAGAATGGTTCATAACCAGCAGGAGATGAGGCGATGAGTTCTAAAAAATGGGTGGTTGGAGCGCTATTTAGTGCTTCTGTGATTTCCTTGGCTGGCGCCGCAATCCCTGAACCACCAAATCCTTTGGCCAATATCAATCTCACCTTTGATCAGCGCTTGGAGCAGATGAAGCAAATAGATGCTGCATTGCTGAAAGCAACACCAGAAGAGCGAAAAGTCTATTGGCATCAGAGGCGCGATCAAATGAAGGCTTTAAGCCCCGAAGATCGCAAGCTAGTTCAGGAAAAAATGAAGGCCCAATGGCAATCCATTACTCCTGAACAAAAAGAAAAAATGAAAGCCGAGAGAAAAGCTTTCTTTGATGGTTTAACACCAGAAGAGCAGGCAGAAATGAAGGCCCGAAGAGCCAAATGGGAAAATATGAGCCCTGAAGAAAAGCAGAAGTGGTTCAAGCAACCAGGCTAGGCTTGGTATTCTCACCCCTACTTTAATGAGCGACTTTATTGGATTTAGTCCTAAGGCTTTCAAATTTCTTGAAGAGCTTACCGATAATCAAACTAGAGTTTGGTTTTCTGAGCATCGCTCGGAATATGAAGAGTTTGTGCGCGAACCGATGAAGCGCTTTACAGATGAATTGTCTGAGAGTCTCGCAAATAAAGATATACCGCTGTGGGGCGATCCCAAAAAATCCCTTTTTAGAATTAATCGAGATGCTCGGTTTTCAAAAGCAAAGCATCCTTACAACATGCATGCCAGCGGGCTCTTTACGAGAACTGGCGACAAGCACTCGCCCGGCGTTTTGTATTTTCGTTTAGACCCCCTGGGCAGTAGATGCGCCGCAGGTTATTTACAGCCAGAAGCTCACAATCTAAAAAAGCTTAGACAGGGAATTTTAGATAACCCTAAGGCTTGGCTTTCGCTTGAGAAGTCTCTAAAAAGAAAAGGCTATGAGCTGGATTATTCAAACACATTGGCCCGCATTCCGAGAGGCTTTAATGATGTTCCGCTAGAGGTTGAGCGAGCAATCAAACTCAAAGGCTGGATTATTAGAAAGCAGTTGTCCAGATCAATAATTTGCTCGAAAGAATTAATTCAAGAAGTCACGGATTTTGCTAAAGACATGCTTCCCCTTCTCAGTTTTGGGTGGCATGCGTTGGCTAAATTTTCTGATTAAATAACAATAGAAATTCAAACAAGAAAGCAAGACACGCATGTATAAGCTAATCGCATTTGATGCCTATGGCACGTTATTTGATGTGTATTCCATGGGGCAGTTGGCAGAAGAATTATTTCCAGGGCATGGGCAGGCTTTTGCTTTAATGTGGCGCGATCGCCAAATTGAATATACCCGCCTGGTAACAATGAGCGATCCCAATCCTAGCGGCAGTAAGTACTATCTCCCATTTTGGGAGTTGACCATTCGCTCATTGCGATATGTCTGTAAGCGGATGGGATTGGGTCTCACTACTGAATATGAGAAGCGATTGATGGACCAGTATGCCAAACTCACTGGCTTTGAAGATAGCCTCAATGTCCTTAAAACAATAAAACAGAAAGGAATCTCTACTGCAATTTTGTCTAATGGCAGTAGGGAGATGTTGGCAACCGTGGTCGAGAGTAATGGTTTAAAGCCTTACCTAGATGAAGTTGTCACTATCGAGGACGTACGCTTATTTAAAACGGCCCCACAAGCTTATGAATTGTTATTAAAGGCATTTCCTGTCAAGAAAGAAGAAATTCTTTTTGTATCGAGCAATGCTTGGGATGCTCTAGCTGCAAAGTGGTATGGCTTTGATGTATTTTGGGTCAATCGTCTTGGGCACCCTTTTGAAGAGATTGGTGAAAAACCAAACTATGAAGGTAATTCTTTAAGCAAGGTATTAGAAGTTATCTAAGGAGATATGAATGCTATTAGTCACCTCAATTATTGCCGTTGCCTTAACCATTATTTTCATCAAACTCTCTTTTGCTGTCATTGGCTTAAGAAGAAAAAATAAGGTTGGCCTAGGAAGTGGTGGTCACGAAGATCTTGAGAGGGCCATTCGTACCCAAGGCAACTTTGCCGAATACGTTCCCATTGGAATCATCCTAATTGCTTGTCTTGAGTTAAATGGCGCCCCTTGGTGGTTGGTGGCTATTCCAGGTATCGCACTCATTGTTGGACGTTTGATTCACGCAAAAGGCATGAACACTCCGCCGCCAGATTTCAGCAAGCGCGTGCTTGGAATGAAATTTACTTTTTTCACGCTCATTGCATTGGCTGCTTTGAATTTAGGTTGGTCTTTACGCTATCTGGCTAATTAAGGCTGGAGATACCTAGGCTTAGATAGCCCTGGTTTACAAAATCGTCCTTTAATTACTCAAAGAGGATTGAGCCGGCTGTGGGCAATTTATTATTCCTACTTATTTAAAGCGATACGCAAGTGCCATAAAGATATTATCTTGGAATGAGCGATTTATGACTGGGCTGTTATTAATTCCACCACCCATCCATTTGCGTTTGCCATACACGTTGATGTACCAGTTATCCACCACTGGAATCTCCACCATGAGTCCCGCTAAAAGATTGTTTGTTGCAGGGGCGCTATAAGCCGCATAACCAGTAGCTGTCGACTCCCCAGAGCTGATGCCATAGTAGTAATTAGCATATTGACTTGACTGTCGTTCTATACCAATTTGCGGATAGATGATTACTTTTTTATAGGTTTCAATCTCAGCGAAGTATAAAAATTCATAGAGTGCCCCTTTTGATTTACCAAAGTCATGATAGGCATTAACAAAAAATCCTCCGATCGGCGTCTCTTGAAAAGTTCCTAGGCCAAGGGGTATTGGGTCGCTTCGGTTGATAGAGTTGCTATTGATTGACGACTTTACTTTGTAGGTGTCTAAATTAATTTTTCCGATTACTTCAAAATAGCCGTAACCCATCTTGAAAGTCTTAATGCCCACCTCATCAATGCGAGCGAAAAAACGCTGATAGTCAAAAAAGGCATAGGGCAGGACTAAGGATTGAGTCCCTTCGGTACCAATATGTAAATTAGAGGTGTAAACGGCCGCACCGATATCGCCAACGATGCGATCCGGAAGCGCATCCGGAATATCATCCAACGCGTAGGCGGGAATATGGATTGCAGTGGCAATTAAAAGAACCGTTATGCGAAAAATCGATTTCATGTATGCATCATAAGCCCTTACGGGCCACTAGAGGTCTAGATTATCTAGGGCCAAATCCTGAAGGTGGCTCGTATCTGCCCAGCTATTCACCTTCCAGGCAAGTCCATCATGACTTATCCAATTGAGAGAGGCGTTAGGTACGGTAACGGCCTTTTCTGCATCCAGGGCTTGATTGCTCGCAATTCTGTACATCATATCCAAGGCACCCCCATGGCTGACCAGCAAAATAGTTTTACCTGAATGTTCTTCGCAGATTTCCACAAGCGCAGTTTTAATTCGATCTGCAAATTGTTGAATGCTTTCACCATCACGTAAGTTCTCCTCAATATTTCTGCTGAGATGAGATTTCCAAAGATCTGGCTCACGCATCGGGGCTTCATCAGTGGTGAGGCCCTGTAGCGCGCCAAGATGACGTTCTCTAAGGGCGGCATTCGGTATCGCAGAGGTTTCAAATAATTCTTCAATAGCTTGTGCAGTCTTTGCTGCGCGCTGGAGATCACTGGTATACAAAACATCAAATTGAAGCTTAATGTTTTTGAGGGCGCGCGCCATTTGTCCTGCTTGAGCTAAGCCTCTGGCATTCAGGCCAATATCAGCATGGCCTTGAAGGCGTCGCGCGGCATTCCAGTCAGTTTCACCATGGCGAACTAAGCAAAATCGAGTAATAGTCATATGGCAATGATAAAGACTGAATTACTTTTTGAGAGTCCAGGCGCGTGGATTGTGTTCAAAGCCAATATTTTCGTAATATTCATTCGCCTTGGGCGCCGCTAACAGCACGATCATGCATTCAGGACCAAGACGTGCTTTGGTTTCCTCAATGAGTTGCTTGCCAATTCCAGAGCGTTGATATTTTTCATCAACGGCTAAATCCGCAAGGTAAGCCACATAAGTAAAGTCGGTTAGCGAACGCGAAATGCCCACCAAAGCTTCGCCGTCCCATGCGGTAATGGTGAGGTTGGCATTCTTGAGCATGTCCTCAAATGTTTGAACATTATGAATAGGGCGTCGCTCCCCAAGGGTGGAGCGCTTGTAAAGATCGATGGCTTGCTCCGCAGTAATCGTGGCGTTGTCGCGATATTGAATCATGTCACTCCTCATCTCTTATGAAGAGCTTATCACCCGCAGCCAGGACTCCGGAGTTTAAAACCTCAGCTCGAATACCGCCACGCCCCTCGAATGCCTCCATGAAACTAGGCTTGCCGAGTAATTGCGCCGGTCTTTCACAGGGGGTGCATAGTTCTGTGCCAAGTAGCTGAATGTCACCTAGCTGAAATCGTTGGCCCACGAGCGCATTGAGTTCAGATGCCGTAATGCCTGCAAGCGCAATATTACGGCGTGTTTCAGAGCCATCAAAAGTCGGTTCATCTCCAGCTGTTAACCAATCATTTGCTGTATCAATAGCAGATAGGGCGATGATACTGACGTGACGCACTTTAGTTGGCTCGATGGCTGAATAGGCGCCCGTACCTAGTGCATAACGGTCACCTTCAAGGCCACTGCCAACTATGGCTTTGGCAGTGCTGACGGATCGCATCTGCTTGCCAGCAGACGTTGCTAGATAGATGGCTTGAATATAGGCATTGAATTTCATAAGGAGTGTTTACATATTACAACTCATGCTTTGATGATTGTTAATACAATAAATACAACACAAGACAAAGGGTAACGGTGAATAAAGAAAGTAAGGGAATGCTAATTGGCTTTATTGGCATTCTAATTTTTAGCTTAACGCTACCAGTAAGTAAGATTGCTGTTTTAAGTTTTAACCCGTATTTCATTGCTTTCGGAAGAGCAACCCTGGCAGGACTAGTTGCACTCGTCTATCTTGCTTATAAAAAAGAGAGCACACCCACTAGGGTGGATTTCGTGAAATTTGTGGTCATAGCTCTGGGTGTCGTGTTTGGTTTTCCTATATTTACCACTGTTGCAATGACTCAAGGTTCGTCTTCACACGGGGCAGTGATTTTGGGAATGATGCCGCTTGCTACCACCGTTATTGGCGTGCTGCGCTTTAAAGAGCGTCCCTCCTTAGGGTTCTGGCTGGTATCTTTATTGGGCGCCGGTTTAGTCATTCTGTACGCTCTATTAAAGAGTTCCGGCAGCTTTACGTATATTGATGGCCTTTTAGTGCTTGGCGGGATTAGCGCTTGCATTGGTTATGTAGAGGGCGGCGAACTCTCTAGAAAAATGAATCCACGCGCGGTCATTTCTTGGGCCTTGATCATTTCCTTGCCGCTGAATATTGTGATGACTTGGTTCACTTATAGCCCAGAATATATTCATGCGGATGCCGTGGCATGGACTAGCTTTGTCTATCTAAGTTTATTCCCCATGTTTCTTGGCTTCTTTTTTTGGTATGAGGGGCTTGCGATTGGTGGCATTGCACGCGTTAGTCAAGTGCAGTTAATTCAGCCGTTTTGCACTCTAGTAGCAGCAAGTATTTTGTTGGGCGATTCGCTCACAGTGATGAATTTAATCTTTGCCGTGTTGGTTGTGTCTACTGTCATCCTTGGGAAAAGAATGCTGGTAAAAAGAGCGTAGTTTTATTTGTAACCATGAAATTAAAAAGCCCCGATTAAACGGGGCTTTTTAATTATGCGGCAACAACTTTGTGTTTGCTGAGTGCGCGCAAGATTTTGCTTTTCTCTTTGGGTTTGGTGCTCGATTCTAGTAACTTAGTAAGTTGAGCGGTATTCAGGGGGCCTAAGCGCGCTTTTCCTGTTTTGGTGAGCATAGAGTCATTTTTTCTGGTTCTTTGATTTTGGCCTACAGCCATGGAGTTTTCCTAGAGTAATGGAATGATGAATCTCAAGACTTGCTGAAGAGATTCCCCTGTCTAGGGCGCACAATAGTGATCACAGTCCAGAATAACAGTTAACAGGCCTAGAAGCTATGATGTAGCCATGATCAATCTATCTATATTCAATAGCCCAATTAGTTTCATTGGCCTATTAGCGCTATCCAATGTATTTATGACATTCGCTTGGTATGCACACTTAAAAAACTTATCAGCGAAGCCATGGTGGATTGCTGTTTTAGTGAGCTGGGCGATTGCTTTGTTTGAGTATGCCTTGCAAGTTCCAGCTAATCGAATAGGCTATCAGTTCTTTAGTCTGGGACAACTCAAGATTGCTCAAGAAGTGATTACTCTCAGTGTATTTGTTCCGTTTGCAGTTTTTTACATGGGCGAGCCATTTAAAACCGATTACATTTGGGCGGGATTATGCTTATTGGGCGCCGTTTACTTTATGTTTAGATCATGATTCAGATACAGAACTTTATCTTTGCTTTAGTTATGGGGTGCTTAATGTCTTTAAGCATTACGCTTGCCACTACAGTTGTTCGTGTTGGCCTTGCAGAAAATTTCTTCTGGGTGTGGTTTGAAGTTTGGTCAGTAGCTTACCCAGTAGCCATTGTTTGTATTCTGATTTACAGGCCATTTGCTAGCAAAATCACTGCAAAGATTATGAAGGTGCTGGAGCTCAATAAGCCCTAGCTTACAGATGAGGAATGATTAAATGAATGTATTGATGAAGTCTTCTATTTTGACTATATGTTGCGCATCTATTTTGAGCGCTTGTGCTGCGGTATATACCGATGCATCAGATTCTAATCACGTTACTTTTCTAAATAGTAGTGGTGAATCAATTGAGCAATTAACTCAGAAAGCCGGTGCTTATTGCGCACAGTACGGCAAAGTGGCCTCGTTTAGAAGTAGTGATACGCAGTTGTTTGCGGTCTTTGATTGCAAAACCACACGCTAATTTAATGCAACCGCTGGGCGAATTAGCCTGCTAAATCGGATTGATAAATTAATCCGGCATGCTCTCTGAGGGCATGGAATTGAATGGACTCCCAACGTTGTTGGGCAACATCTAGCTCTGATTTATGTGACGCTAGGAAAACAGATGCGCCCACCACATCTTCTGCCATGCGGTGGATATTTTCTTGAGTAAATTTTTTCAAGGCAACGGGATCGTCTGAGCTCACCCAGCGAGCCAAGCTATAGCGGGCAGGCAGAAGACGTACTTCTGCGCCGTATTCAGTTTGTAGGCGATGGCTAACCACTTCAAATTGAAGTTGGCCAAATGCACCAAGTAGCATGGTACCGCCTGCCATTGGCCTAAAGACCTGAATAGCACCCTCTTCACCCAATTGCATCAGTCCGGTGCGCAACTGTTTAGAGCGTAAAGGATCGGCAGATTCAACCATGCGGAAAATTTCTGGCGCAAAGAAGGGTAGCCCAGTAAATTGCAATTGCTCACCTTCGGTTAAGGTATCGCCTAGGCGCAGCAAGCCGTGATTTGGCAGGCCAATGATGTCACCAGGAAAAGCCTCATCCAAAATATCGCGTCTTTGCGATAAGAAAGAGAGTGCATTATTGGTTCGAACTTCTTTGCCGTTGCGACAAATCTTGAGTTTCATGCCGCGCTGAAAATGGCCAGAACAGATACGTAAAAAAGCTACACGGTCACGATGTGCTGGATCCATATTGGCCTGAATCTTGAATACAACTGCTGAGAATTTGTTCTCGGCAGGACTGACCTCGCGTTGCAAGGCTTTACGTGAGCCTGGCGATGGTGCGAGCTCTACCAATGTATTGAGAATCTCGCGCACACCAAAGTTATTGATGGCTGAGCCAAAGAAGACTGGTGACTGGCGTCCAGCCAGAAAGGCTTCGAGATCAAATGCCGGCATTGCTTCTTTGATCAGCGCTACTTCAGCTAGGGCATTTTCTAAGTCTGTGCCTAGACGCTCTTTAAGGGCTGGATCATTGATATCAACCACTGCATGTGAGTCTTCGGTAACTCGATCTTCGCCAGCTTTGAACATGCGCATACGAGAATTGGCGATATCAATCACACCAGCAAAGGATTTGCCCATGCCAACCGGCCAAGTGAACGGCACCACTTCAATACCAAGTGCGGTTTCAATCTCATCCATTAATTCCATTGGAGGCTTAACTTCGCGATCCATCTTATTAATGAATGTCACGATAGGCGTATTGCGTGCACGGCAAACTTCAAGCAGGCGCAATGTTTGAGATTCAACACCATTGGCGGCATCAATGACCATGAGGGCAGAGTCAACCGCAGTCAACACACGGTAGGTGTCCTCTGAGAAATCTTGGTGGCCCGGTGTATCTAATAGGTTAATGATGCAATCGCGATACTCCATCTGCATCACCGAGCTTGCTACAGAGATGCCGCGCTGCTTTTCAATTTCCATCCAGTCAGAAGTTGCGTGACGACTGGCCTTACGCGCTTTAACACTTCCCGCAATCTGAATAGCCCCCGCATACAGCAGTAACTTTTCGGTAAGCGTAGTTTTGCCCGCATCTGGGTGAGAGATGATCGCAAAGCTTCGACGTCTAAGTACTTCTGCGCCTGGAGTGCTGGAGGTAAGAGTTTCGATGGTAATTCTGCGTTGATTAATCTAGGTTCGGAGGCAATTATAAGCGTCTCAAAGCGCTTCAGAACTGCTCATGAGCCCCTACGTAGCGCCATTGTCCAGGAGGAAGTGGTCCTAATGAGATGCGACCCATTCGGACGCGCTTGAGGCCTATCACCTTGAGACCTACCATCTCGCACATCCGACGAATTTGGCGCTTACGCCCTTCTCGCAACACAAAGCGTAGTTGATCTTCATTTTGCCAACTGACCTGTGCGGGTTTAAGTTCTACCCCATCTAGTGATAGACCATGCTTTAGGCGATCTAAATCCTCGAATGAAAGGAGCCCTTCAACGCGCACTAAGTATTCTTTTTCAACGGGGCTATTTTCGCCAATCAATAATTTGGCAATACGACCATCTTGAGTCAGAACTAGCATGCCCGTAGAGTCAATATCTAGCCTGCCTGCAGGCGCTAGCCCTTTAGTATTGAAGCGAGGGCTTCTTCCTTTATCAAGCGGACTGGCAAAGTAATTTTCAGGAGTAATCAAAGAAGCCGCTGGTTGATATTCCTGCTCATCATCATAGTGAGAAATGTAACCAACGGGTTTATTCAGAATGACAGTAATGCGAGAGGCTTGCTGGGCTTTAGCGCCAGACTGCAGCTCAATTTTTTGATGACGATAGGCGCGCACGCCCAATTCGTTCACCACTTCACCATCTACCGTTACCAGACCTTGCTCAATATACGAGTCTGCCTCACGACGCGAGCAAAGACCAAGCTCAGAGAGTAATTTTGAGACGCGTACTTTTTCTTCCATGCCTGCATTATCCGGTATTGGGGCTAATTATTGGCCTGGAGTTAATATGGGGGCAGATGAAATAAAAAAGCCTGCTCATAATTCAATAAAAGATGACCAAATGACCGTTACATTAAAAAAACCACCAATCTATAAAATCCTTTATTTTCAAGTACTTACAGCGGTTGTAATTGGTGTTTTGCTAGGCCATTTTTACCCAAGCTTGGGTACAGAAATGAAGCCATTTGGGGATGCCTTCATTAAAGGCATCAAGATGTTAATTGCCCCCATTATTTTCTGCACGGTAGTTCTGGGTATTGCCGGCATGGAGGACATGAAGAAGGTTGGCAAAACTGGCGGACTAGCCCTGTTGTATTTTGAGATCGTGAGCACGATTGCTTTGGTGGTTGGTCTGGTCATTGTGAATGTACTTCAGCCTGGCGCAGGCATGAATATCGACCCTTCAAGCTTAGACACCAAAGGAATTGCTGCATATACCGGGCCCGGAAAAATGGGCACCACTACGGATTTCTTAATGAATATTATCCCGAGCAGTGCGGTTGATGCATTTGCTAAGGGTGAAATTTTGCAAGTGCTTTTTATTGCAATTCTTTTTGGATTTGCGCTGCATAAGTTCGGTGGTCGTGGAACCATGGTGTTCGACTTAATTGAAAAAACATCCCATGTTCTCTTTGACATGATTGGTGTGATTATGAAGTTTGCGCCTATTGGTGCATTTGGCGCAATGTCATTCACCATAGGTAAATACGGTATTGGCTCTTTGTTCTCATTGGGCAAGCTCATGGGCTCGTTTTATTTAACTTGCTTGCTCTTTGTATTTATTGTTTTAGGAATCATTGCACGAATTAATGGGTTCAATATTTTTAAATTCGTGCGCTACATCAAAGAAGAGTTGTTAATTGTTTTGGGTACATCATCATCCGAATCCGTCCTGCCACGCATGATGGAAAAAATGGAGCTATTGGGCGCCAAGAAGACTTGTGTTGGTCTTGTTATTCCAACAGGTTATTCATTCAATTTAGATGGCACCTCTATTTATTTAACAATGGCCGCAGTATTTATTGCGCAAGCAACCAATACGCCGATGACACTCATGCAGGAGGTCACGCTCTTGCTAGTGCTGTTGCTCACATCTAAGGGCGCAGCAGGCGTAACTGGTAGCGGCTTTATTGTTTTGGCAGCCACCCTCTCTGCTGTTGGAGATGTTCCGGTTGCGGGCCTAGCCATTATTCTCGGCATCGATCGCTTTATGTCAGAGGCGCGTGCGCTAACAAACCTGGTTGGTAATGGCGTGGCTACGATTGTGGTTGCCAAGTGGACTGGTGAGCTAGATCAAAAGCAGTTAACTAGCGTACTCAATCGCGACAATTGGATTGAAGCACAAGAGCCTGAAGTCATTTTGGATCAGCGACAAGAGAAGATGAAGTGATTCTCTAATCTGGAGGCGTTGTGAAAAGAAAGCAAATTTGTTCGTTATTCATAGCAATGCTGGCATTTAGTGAAGTAGCGCTTGCTCAAACACGCCTTCCAGAAATTCCAGTTGAGCAATATACCCCAGATCAGCAAAAGGCTGCCAAGGAATTTGAGGTGACACGTAAAAAGGCCCCATGGGGGCCTTTTGCCATGCTGATGTACAGCCCGAAGCTGATGAATAATGCCCGTGCTATGGGCGACTATCTGCGCTATAACTCTGCATTCGATAGTCTCTTAAGTGAGTTTGCGATTCTGATTACCGCACGTGAGTGGACGCAAGACTATGAGTGGTATGTTCATTATCCGATTGCCATCAAAGCTGGATTAAAGCCAGCAATCGCTCAGGCATTAAAAGAGGGTAGAAGACCCGAAGGCATGAGTGAGGATGAGTCGATGGTCTACGATTTCACTATTGAGCTGCAACGATATAAGCAGGTTTCAGATGCTACATTTGCCAAAATAGAGAAGCGTTTTGGTAAAAAGGGGGCAATCGATTTAGCGGGGATTGCAGGGTATTACACCTTCCTGGCCATGGAGATGAATATGGCCAAGCATCAGATACCAGCGGGCGCTGAGCGCTTGCCCCGTTTGCCCGAATAATCTTTAAGTGCGAACAATGTGAACGCTACAAGGGGCCTCCTCGACGATTTTGGTCATCGAGGTTCTCCAAGGCGTTACCTTATTAGGCAACTTATGTGATGCCCCAATCAAAATAAGGGATGCATCATTGTCTTTGGCAAATTCAACGATTCGAGAGGCAGGATCAAGCGCCTCAAGTACGTGATAAGAAATTCTTTCAGGTGGTAATTTAAGTGGTTTTGCCCAATCCATCAGTTGCACTAGGTGCCCACGCACAATACCGCTAGCGGTTTGGCTTTCATGATTGCCTTCGTAGGTTGGCGTACTGGCAATCGTGCTCAAGCAAATTAAGCGACTTTCAGGATAGGCCTGCAATAAATTTTTTGCTGTGGTTTGCATGCGCTCACGCAAATCTTCATCGGATTGACGGGTATCTATCGCGGCAATCATAAGGGGTGCATCAAGGCTGCCCATACTCGGCCGTGGGCTTGGGGAGGGCTCGTAACCAGCGGCTTTGAACATCCCTTTGAGGTTTTCCCAAAAGCTAGGCGGTTCAACGCGGTCGGCGCGTTCTGTGAGCGTAACGCCTTCGGGATCTCGTAATACTTGACGTAAACGCGCAGCACTTTGATAGCGATCTGCAGCGCGTGGCTCCAGGCATCTCAGCACTACCTCTTGTAACCAGCGCGGAATTTCTCTACGAATGGCTCGTGGCGGAAAGGGCTCAGCCCACATTCTCTTACGCAGACCACCCATCGTTTGAGGGTTGCCAAATGGCAGTTCGCCAGTTAGCAGCTCGTACATGATCACGCCAATAGAAAAAATATCACTGCGCGAATCAGAGCGAATGCCTGCAACTTGCTCAGGAGAAATATAGGGTGCAGACCCAATACCTTTGCGCATCTCTTCTGCAAGCAAGTCCGGGTATCGAGCGTGGTGCGACAATCCAAAATCAATGAGTGTTAACTTCCCCTTCTCATCAATCAAAATATTTTCAGGCTTGACATCTAGGTGAATGGCATCTTGTGAGTGCAGTGATTGAACAGCTTGCGCTAAATCTGCCCCAATGCGAACTACCTCATCAATCGTAAATACTTTGCCTTCCTTGATGTAATCCTCTAATGGGCGGCCCTCAACTCTTTCCATTGCAATATACGGGCGCGTGGCCATATTGCCTGAACCTAAATATTGAGGAACGTAAGGACTTTTTAGGGAGCGCAAGATAGTGAGTTCGGTTTCAAAGCCGATCAAACTTTCAACCGGTTGATCTCTGCCAACACGCGGGATTTTCAGCAAGATAGGGACATCTATTCCCTCTTTAGTTGCAGAAAAAAGGCTAGCCATTCCGCCGCGGTGAACTTCCTTGCCTAAAACAAATCCATCTACTACTTTGCCTTCTTGAAATATATCGTCTACTGCTTGAATGTCGGTGTTGATGGGCATTGTTTATTTGCCGGTGATGAGGCGGTTTGCCAGGTCTTCTGGCAGGCCAGCGCGACGCACTTTCTCTGCGGCAGTGTAGTGATCGTAGGGCGTGCGATGAAATGTCAGCGCTTCTGAGTCAGGCTCAAAAACAGCAAAGCAGGCTTCTGGATTCCCATCTCGGGGTTGACCTAGTGAGCCTACAACGCCGACCCATTGACGATGAGGTAGCACAGGGATTTCATCACCAGGGTGTGGCGCAAATCGAATGAGTTTCCCAACAGCGCTTTGATAAAAAAGCGCTTGCTCATGGGCATGACCAACAAAAGTGTAGTTTTTACCAGAGCTTTGTACACAACGCCATGCACTCATGCTGTCGGTAATGTAATTCCACTCTGCTGGATTGTAGGCAGAGGCATGCACAAAACAAATCTGCTCTTCTTGAACCATCAGAGGAAGATTTTTAAGGAAAGCTACATGGTCATTGTTGAGTTGAGATTTAGTCCACTCAATTGCGGCATTGGCACTAGCATTCATTTGATTGCGACTATCTTTAAAAACAGCCTCATCGTGATTGCCGAGAATGGCAATTGCCTTCTTGTTTTCAACGAGCGCGGCAATGCGATCAATCAGCGCAACAGGATCGGCGTTATAGCCTACGAGGTCACCCAGAAATACCATGCGAGTAACGCCAAGTTCCTCGGCGCGAGCCATGCATGCTTCAAAAGCTTCTAAATTACTGTGGAGATCGGCAAATAGCCCAATACGTTCGGTCATCCCCTAATGATAGGACAAAAGGCCCCTAGATAGAAGGGTTATAGGGGCTCGGACCATTATCTGGACGATTTTTAAAGCGCTTATGAACCCAGTAGTATTCGGCCGGCCGAAGTCGAATTTCTTCTTCAAAGTATTGATTAAGGCGTGCGGTGTCAGACTTGGGGTCTGTACCCGGAAAGTTTTCTAACGGCCTTCTAATTTCACAAAGATAGCCAGATTCATCTGCCTTTAGTGTGGTGGTCATTAAGCAAACGTCGGCACCAGTAATTTTTGCCAAACGCGAGATAGTGGTGATGGTATTTGTTTGAATTCCAAAAAATGGCACAAACTCAGAATCCTTAAGACCGAGATCAATATCAGGTGCGATGATGATGAAATCTCCATTGCGAATTTCTCGGATGATCGCCTTTGCATTACCTTGGCGATCAATTGAGTTCCCACCAAAGCGATTGCGCCATTCCACAATTCTTTTATTAAAAAAAGGATTCTTCATTCTCTGAAAAAAGCCCGAGGTGCGCGGCCAACGTTTTTCCTTGGAGAGGGCGCTCAAAATAATGCTGCCCTCAATTCCTGTGAAATGCATGTTTACTAAGATGCGTGGTTTTCTACTAGAGAGGTCAACTGCTGATTTCACCTCAATCATATTGCTGAGTTGTTTAGAGCTGCCGCACCAGATAATACTTTTCTCTACCAGACTGCGCCCAAGCAATCGCCAATGCTCTTTGGCAAGACTATCGACTTCAGATGGACTTAAGTTTGGAAAGCACAAATGGAGATTTGTTTTTACTACTCGATTTCTATCGCTTGGAACGCGCGCCGCAATATATCCAAGCCCGTAACCCAACTCAACCAGCAGCCTATAAGGCAGAAGGGCAAGAAGCTTGAGTAGAACAACAACTGTTTGGTTGGAAAAAGACTTCAGCAAATTAGTTTTGCTCTGATTCGTAACGCTTTACGGATTTGGCATAGCGCTCAGCCATTTCTTCAATGGAGCTGCTCGACATTCCTAAATCATTCACTAGGCCAGTTTCAAGGCGATATGCCCAGCCATGAACAGTGAGGTCTTGTCCGCGCGCCCAAGCATCTTGCACGATGGTGGTTTCGCATACGTTAACTACTTGCTCAATGACATTGAGTTCGCAAAGGCGATCCTGACGCTTAGGGGTTGGAATAGCTTCGCCTAAATAACGCTCATGTTTTTGATGCACATCCTTAACGTGCCGCAACCAGTTGTCGGCTAAGCCAATTCGCCTATCGGCTAGCGCTGCATGAACACCAGAGCAACCGTAGTGGCCCACCACTAATATATGTTTTACCTTCAGCAAATCAATCGCAAACTGAATAACAGACAAGCAATTCAAATCAGTGTGAACAACTACGTTTGCAACATTTCGGTGAACGAATAACTCACCAGGCAGTAAGTTCACAATATCGTTTGCTGGCACTCGACTATCAGAGCAGCCAATCCACAGATATTCAGGGGCTTGTTGAGAAACGAGGCGTTTAAAGAAATTGGCATCCTCTGCCACCATGCTTTCCGCCCAGGTGCGATTATTGGCAAATAGCTGTTCTAGAGCTTGAGAATTCTTCATCGTCATGCTTTCAGTTTAAAGTACTTTAATGACGCCCAATTGGTTAAAACAAACCCCCACCGGAATTACCTTAAATTTACATTGTCAGCCAGGAGCCAAGGTGACTAAGGTCGTTGGCCTGCATGACGGCTGTTTAAAAATTTCTTTACAGGCACCTGCCCTTGAAAATAAAGCGAACGAGCTCTTATTGGCTTGGCTTTCTAAGCAATTAAGGGTGCCTCAAAAACAAATTCAGTTTGTTTCTGGTCAAAATAGCCGCAAGAAACGAGTGGAAATTTGGGGGCCTATCAGTCCCGAGCAAATTGTGCAGTTGTTGAGCCCTTGATTTAAAGGTCGGCCCTTACCAAAATATTGCCCACAATATTCCCAAAATGAGCACCCATTTGCCCACGTAATAAACGGAGCGATGTTTTGCTTTGAGTTTTTTAGCTTGTGCACGGAGATGGTAGAAATAGGTGAACAAAATATTTACGAAACCTATTTTTTCACCTTCAACATTTTGGGATGATGCGGCGCTCATGACATAGCGTCCAAACCAGCGATTGAATAGAGCAACTGCCTTTGTATGAACTGGGCGTTCGACATCGCAAAATAAGATGATTCTTTGTTGATCTGTTTCATTAGCAGCGAAATGAATGTAAGTTTCATCAAACATGACCGCTTCGCCATCTTTCCAGAAATAACGCTCCCCATCTACATCAATAAAGCATTTGGGGTCGTTGGGAGTCGTTAGGCCAATGTGATACCGCAAGGAGCCCGCATAGGGGTCACGGTGGCGCACCAGCGTTGCTCCAGGGGGCAGAGATGCGAACATGGCAGCCTTGACTGAGGGGATCGATTTAAGCAGTGCAACTGTTTTGGGGCAACCCGCTTGAGCGGAGGGCACCTCTTTTCCATACCAGCAGAGGTGAAAACGCTTCCAGCCAGTCCGAAAGAAGGAGTTAAAGCCGATATCGTTGTATCCGGTTGCGGCCGCAATGGAGCCACCTTCCTGCAGAGAAAGCGCCTCTTGCCGAATCATTTCCCAGTTATCTTGGATGGGCTTCATCTCAGGAAATTGGCTTACTGGAATAAAAGCGCCAGGTTTTACTTTTGAAAATAAATACAAAAGTGCATTTACGGGGGCTAGAAGCACTTGGTAGTCGGTAAGAGATCTAACAACCCCAAAACGAACCTTTCCTCTGAAATAGACATAAACAGCTGATGCTATAAAAATAAAAAAGATGATGTGGCGAATTTCCATGAGCTTTGTCTAAGTGAGGTAATTGTTAGTATTTTAATTTGTATGCCAGCCCTAAATTGACTATTTCTTATGCTCGGATACTCATATACTTCAAGCAGAGGGTTTGAAAACCGGCTTAGGGTTTATGTGGAGTTTTGCTAAGGATGATCTTATGAATAGCTTTATAAAGTGGCTCTTAAGCCTTGTTTTAATTGGGTTAGTGGGTATTTCGGTCTATACGTGGGGAATGCTAACTTGGAGCTATGGCAGCGGTGAACGCGCAGGGTATGTCCAGAAATTCTCTAATCGCGGTTATATATGTAAAACCTGGGAAGGTGAATTGGCCATGGTTTCTATGCCAGGCACAATGTCAGAAAAATTCCTCTTTACGGTGCGAGAAGATGCTGTGGCGCAAAAAATAAATGCTAATTTAGGTAAAAAGGTTGCCCTAAAGTATGAGCAACACATTGGTTTGCCAACAACCTGTTTTGGCGATACCGAGTATTTTGTTTCTGATATCACCGTTTTGGATGAGTAATTTGTAGTCGTAGTAAAAAATTGCTGTAACGCAACTTTATTTTTGTAATTTTTTGTGGTTAAAATCATGTAAGCGTAATGTGCGCTGACATCAATATCTATAAGGAGCTTCACTTGAACAAAGCCGAACTAATCGCAGCGATTGCTGACGACGCGGAGATTTCTAAAGCCAAAGCTGAATTCGCATTGAATTCTGCAATCGACACAATTATCAAAGCTGTTACTAAAGGTGACTCAGTACAACTGATCGGCTTTGGTACTTTTGCTTCTGGCAAACGTGCTGCACGTATGGGTCGTAACCCAAAAACTGGCGAGCCACTCAAAATTGCTGCTGCAAAGACTGTTAAGTTTTCTGCTGGTAAAGCATTTAAAGATTCAGTTAACAAGCGTAAGAAGTAATTCTTCCTTTGTTGATAAAAAAGCCCGGCATGCCGGGCTTTTTTATTCCTTCAAAAATCTCCATCAATCAAATGCATCACTTCACTGAGTTAGCTTTGCACTAAACGACGGTGACGATGGATGCTCATTAATATTCCTGCGCCAAAGCCAAGCGTCACTAATGCAGTGCCACCATAGCTAATAAATGGAAGTGGCACACCAACTACCGGCAAGAGGCCGCTCACCATGCCAATGTTGACAAATGCATAGGTAAAGAAAATTAAAGTCACTGACGCACCTAACAGACGCGTAAATAAGTTTGGCCCACTCGCCGAGATCGCTAAACCTCTTTTAATGAGCGCAAAGAACAAGGCAATCAATATCAGGTTGCCCAACAAACCAAATTCCTCAGAGAACACTGCAAAGACAAAGTCAGTATGTTTTTCTGGAATAAATTCTAGATGTGCTTGCGTTCCTTGGAACCAACCTTTGCCAAAGAATCCACCAGAGCCAATAGCAATCATAGATTGAATGGTATGAAAGCCTTTACCAAGCGGGTCGCTAGTTGGATCTAGCAAAGTACATATGCGATGCTTTTGATAGTCGTGCACAAATGGCCACACTACATCGTGCGCACAAATAGTGCCGCCAAAAATAATAATTAACAAAATACCAATAACACCCAAACCAATAAATGGCAGTATCCATTTCCACGGTAGGCCCGCCAAGATGATGACGTATAGCCCTGCTGCAAAAACGAGTAACGCCGTTCCCAAGTCTGGTTGGCGTGCAATTAAAAAAACCGGTATAGCTAAGATCACTGCAGCAACACCATAGTCCCAGGATTTTTGAATGCCTTCCCGCTTTTGAAAGTACCAGGCAAGCATGAGTGGCATTGCAATCTTCATGATCTCGGATGGCTGAATGACAACTCCAATATTGAGCCAGCGACGAGCACCTTTTTTAATGAGTCCGAATGCGGCTACTGCGATTAAGAGGGCAACACCAAATCCATAAATCCAAACTGCACCCATCTCTAACCACTTAGGTGGAATACGTGAAACGATCCACATCACTAAAAACGAGAGTGCGAGGTTGCGCAATTCATCTGCAATTTGTACGGGTGTATTTTGACTTGCAGATAAAAAAGTAAAAAAGCCAACGGCAGCTAAGCCAAGCAGAATAAAGCCTAGCTGGCGATCTAGTCCCGCAAAGATGCTTGAGAAAAATCCTTTAACTTTGATTAAGGGGCTCTTTTCCATTCAGGAACCTCCTTGGGCCACTTGCCCTCAATGTAGTAGTCCAATGCTTGACGTGCAATCGGAGCGGCATACTGCGCGCCGAAGCCTGCGTTCTCTACAACCATCGCAATCACAATGGTTGGTTTATCCGCTGGAGCAAATGCGATATACAAGGCATGGTCGCGCAAAAATTCTGCTGTGGATCCATGTTTGTAATCTTTGGAGTTCAAGCTAAATACCTGCGCAGTTCCGGTTTTTCCGCCCACTTGATATCCAGTGCCCTTAAATGCTGCGGCAGATGTGCCAGAGTTATTAACCTCGACCATAGCCTTCTTGATCACTTCAATATTCTCAGCATTGAGATCGATGCGATAACTTTCTTTTGGGGTTGTCAGCACTCTGTTGCGAGTAAATGGATCTTCAATAGCTTTGACTAAGTGAGGCTTCATCACAATACCGTTATTAGCTACGTTTGCCATGGCATGAGCTAATTGCAAAATTGTGAAAGCGTTGTAACCCTGCCCAATGCCTAAGGAAATAGTTTCACCCTCGTACCACTTTTGCTGCTCAGGTTTTTTGAAAGTATTTTTCTTCCACTCGGTGGATGGCAAAACACCTCTTGCTTCGCCTTGTAAATCGATGCCAGTAATTTGACCAAAGCCTAATGGCCTCATAAAATCGGCAATCATGTTGACGCCCATGTCTCGGGCAAGCATGTAGTAATACGTGTCACAAGATTCAACAATCGACTTTTGCATGTCGACAATTCCGTGACCACCTTTTTTATCATCCCGGAAGGTATGGTTACCAAAGTCAAAGTAACCAGGATCCGAAATTGTTTGTGATGGTGTGCGCTTTTTATTTTCTAAGGCCGCCAATGCCATGAAAGGTTTGTAAGTGGATCCAGGTGGATAGATCCCTTTTAGTGGGCGGTTATAGAGTGGCTTCTGTGGTGAGTCATTCAACTCTTTCCAAGTCACTGAATCAATGCCCTCAACAAAATCATTCGGATTGAAGTTGGGCTTAGAGACAAAAGCCAATACGTCACCGGTCTCTGGTTCAATCGCCACAAATGCACCACGGAAATTTCCATACAGTTGCTCAACTAAATATTGAAGCTTGATATCAACTGAGAGAACTACATTTTTGCCGGGAACTGAAGGAGAGCTAGAAAGTGTACGAACTGGTTTGCCGCCCGCAGTAATTTCTACTTGATCGTAACCGGGCACACCGCGCAATACAGTTTCATAACTTTGCTCTAAACCAATCTTGCCTACGTACTGAATGCCAGGTAAGAAAGAAGCCTGCAAAGCATCAGGATCATCGGCCTTGGCGCCCTCAATTTCAGTCTGCATGCGCTCTTTGTCGCGTTGCGAAACGCGGCCAATATAGCCAATCAGGTGGGAGGCTAATTCGTTGTATGGATACTCCCGAAAGCTTCTAGCCCGGATTTCTACCCCAGGAAAGCGATAGCGATTGGCCATAAACCGGGCAGTTTCGGTCTCGTTGAGCATAGAGCGCAGGGGGAAAGTACCCATATTGCGAGAATCCTCCAGGGAGCGCTTGAAATTGCGACGATCCCGGGGCGAAATAGCAACGATTTCAGAAAGATCGTTGATGAGTTGATCTACATTCCCTTTGACTTCTTCAGCGTTCACATCCAAGGTAAGGGCAGAATAATTTCGACCAATAACGATGCCATTGCGATCAATAATGAGCCCACGATTTGCCGGCGCCGGAACCAAGGCAATACGATTGCTTTCAGCCAGAAGTGCGTATTTTCCGTGGCTTACTAGTTGTAGCCATACAAGACGGGTAATGAGTAGTAAAAAGCAAAACGTGACAAATAGAGTCGCAATATGAATGCGCTCTTGAAAAGAGTCGAGATTCGGCTTTTTAAAAGAAACCATGCCGCTTCTTAAAGGGGTCGATTGTGATCAACATCTATAGGGCGACGTTGCGGCGCAAGCAAGATGCGGGTGGCTAGTGGCCAAAGCATTGCTTCAATCCAAGCCTGAATCGCCCCTGTTAAAGCCCACCAATAGAGTTCACCGCTGAGCAGCCAGTGTGCCAGCACAGGAAATAGCGATACCAATAAGAAAATAGGAAGCAGGTGCAGAGCCTGGGAGAGAACGGTGAGCGCCACAATGCGCCTGTGCCAGGAGATAGCAAGGTAGGCTACTAGGGAATAACTAAAGGCGTGCAACCCTAATAAATCAGAATTATGTACATCCATCATCAAGCCCAAAATGAAGGCGGTGATGACGCTGACATAACGATGCTGATGAATATTCCAAAACACAATACACAGGATTAACCAATCTGGCACCCAGCCGTAATTGCCAATGGGTAATAGGTTTAATAGCAGCGCACAAAATAGGCTGAAATAAATAAAGACCGGATTGACCGGGCGCAGAATATAGCCGCTCTGGAAATCGATCATTGCATACCTCGCGCACGCGTTTGGCGTCTGCCGGGTGTATTGCTTAGTGGTGCACCAGAAGTGGATTTGTTATTCACAGTAGCTGCTTTGGCATCGAGTTGCGGATCGTACAACAGTGCAAGCGCTTGACGATAGCGATTTACTGCCGCAACGGGAACACAAAAGACGTTAGAAGAGTTCTTATCGACATTGCGCTCAATCTTGCTAATCACTGCTACTGCAAACCCTGGAGGGTAAACGCCATCAATGCCCGAGGTCAGCAAAATATCGCCAACTTCCAAATCGCTGGCTACCGGGAGGTAGCGAAGCTCTAGTGGATTGCCGCGCCCTGCGCCAAATACGGCTGCACGAAGGCCGTTGCGGGCCACTTGGACTGGAACCGCAAAATCACGGTCCTCCAACAGGGAAACCTCGGCAGAGCGCTCATAGAGACGGACCACTTGGCCCAGAATTCCGGAATCATTGGCAATCGGGTTCCCAAGCTTTAGGCCGTCATTACTACCGCGATTGATTACGATGCGTTGTGAAATGGGATTGGGTGGGTTAAATAGAATTTCTACCGGCAATGTTTTGAATGGAACCTGTTTTTGCAAAGTCATAAGCTCGCGCAGGTTTTGGTTTTCCACCATCAAAAATTCAGATTGATTTGCCAGCAAAGAAAGCTCTGCTTGACGCACTTTCATTACTTGGTTTTCTTGATCAAGAGTCGATCTGGTTGTGAAATACTCAGACGTCGCTTCGAAGGCATTGCGCGGCGCCATCATGACATATTCAAGTGGACGCAAAATCCAATTGACGTTGTTGCGAATGGGGTCGAGTGCTTTGAAACGAAAATCGATCAGCATCAGAGCGATGCTGATCGACAGACAGACAATCAGTTTAAGTAAGGCCGGAATGCCCTGTCTGAAAAGTGGTGGAGCGCTATGTTGCAATTCCCTGGTCGACGTGTATGTCGCTTACTCGTGCGAGAACACTCCGCCTAACTTATCCATGCGCTCGAGTGCGATACCGCAACCACGAGCCACGCAAGTTAAGGGATCTTCTGCCACATGAATTGGCAAACCAGTTTCTTCAAGCAAGAGGCGATCGAGGTCGCGCAATAAGGCTCCGCCGCCAGTAAGCATCATGCCGCGTTCGGCAATATCGGACGCCAACTCAGGTGGGATCTGCTCGAGAGCTGCTTTTACCGCAGTCACGATTTGATTCAATGGATCAGTTAATGCTTCCAGAATTTCGTTGCTAGTAACAGTGAAGCTACGTGGAATACCTTCGGAAAGATTGCGACCTTTTACTTCCATCTCGCGCACTTCAGCGCCAGGGAAAGCTGAGCCAATCGTTTTCTTAATCAGTTCAGCAGTTTGTTCACCAATCAACATCCCGTAGTTACGACGAATGTAATTGGTAATCGCTTCATCAAACTTATCGCCACCAACACGAACAGAGCCTTTGTAAACCATGCCACCTAATGACATGACGCCAACTTCAGTTGTGCCGCCGCCGATGTCGACAACCATCGAACCCGCAGCTTCTGAGACAGGCAAGCCAGAACCAATTGCAGCTGCCATTGGTTCTTCAATGAGGAATACTTGTGATGCGCCAGCACCTAATGCGGATTCGCGAATCGCACGACGCTCAACTTGGGTAGATCCGCAAGGAACGCAAATGATGATGCGTGGACTTGGCTTTAATAATTTGCTTTCATGCACAAGCTTGATAAATTGCTTGAGCATTTGTTCGGTGATGGTGAAGTCGGCAATCACGCCGTCTTTCATTGGGCGAATGGCCTCAATATTCCCTGGAACACGACCCAACATCGCTTTTGCCTCTTTGCCGACGGCCAAAATGGTCTTTTTGCCGTTTGGCCCACCTTCTTGGCGAATTGCCACTACAGAAGGTTCATCGAGGACAATACCCCGCTCACGCATATAAATTAAGGTATTAGCGGTTCCTAGGTCGATGGCTAGGTCATTGGAAAAGTAGCTGCGGAAAAAACCAAACATGATGTAGTGGGAAAATAGAAAGTGTTAATGAAAATATATAGGAATGATACTCTCGTCCCATGAAACTTGATGATGTCCAGCGCATTGCGCACCTATCTAGGCTTGAATTAAACCAAGCAGAAGCCGAGGCAGTTTTGCCTCAATTGCAGGCCATTTTTTCCTTGGTTGAGGAAATGCAAGCCGTTGATACAAGTGGTCTTGAGCCTTTGGCTCACCCAATCCTCTTTTTGCGTGATTTGGCCCAACCCATGCGTGTTGACCAGGTTACTGAATCAGACCATCGTGCCGAAAACATGCAATCAGCCCCTGCTCAGCATGATGGCTATTTCTTGGTGCCAAAGGTGATCGAATGAGTTGGCACAACACCCCTATCGCTTTGATGGCAAAAGCACTGGCTGCAAAAGAGGTCTCCAGCAAGGAGTTAACCCAGTACTTTTTGGATCGTATTGAGGCTGGAAAACAGTGGAATGCATACCTTGATGTGAATGCTCACTTAAGCTTAGAACAAGCAAATAAAGCAGATCAGCTTATTTCATCTGGAAAATCTGGTAATTTGACGGGCATCCCTGTTGCCCACAAAGATGTCTTTGTAACGCGTGGCTGGAAGTCCACTGCGGCGTCCAAAATCTTGGCTGGATACCAAAGTCCTTTTGATGCCACGGTAGTGGCTAATTTGGGAATTCCCGATGAAAACAATCCCCATGGCGCTGGAATGGTTTGTTTGGGTAAAACCAATATGGACGAGTTCGCGATGGGCTCGTCTAATGAGAACTCTGCCTATGGCCCTGTACTAAACCCATGGAATTCTGCCCACGTGGCTGGCGGTTCATCGGGCGGCTCGGCTGCAGCCGTAGCCGCTGGTTTGGCTCCGATCGCTACCGGCACAGATACAGGCGGCTCAATCCGTCAGCCAGCAGCATTTTGTGGATTAACCGGCATTAAGCCGAGTTATGGGCGCGTGTCGCGCTACGGCATGATTGCTTACGCTTCCTCGCTCGATCAAGCTGGGCCGATGGGCAAAACTGCAGAAGATTGCGCCTTGTTGCTGTCTGCAATGTCTTCGCATGATCCGCGTGACTCCACCTCCTTGGCTGATTCTGGTGAAGATTACGGTCGTTACCTCAATCAACATTGGAAAGAAGGTAATACCAATCCCGCAAAACCATTGGAAGGTTTGCGTGTTGGTTTGCCAAAAGAATTCTTTGCTGAAGGTTTGGCAAGCGATGTAGCGAAATCCGTTAATGAAGCAGCCAAGCTTTTAGAAAATTTAGGCGCTACATTGATTGATGTGAGTCTGCCAAAAACCAAACTCTCTATTCCGGTGTATTACGTTTTAGCGCCTGCAGAAGCATCGAGTAACTTGAGTCGCTTTGATGGTGTGCGTTATGGGTATCGTGCCAATGAGTATCGCGATCTCAATGATATGTATGCCAAGTCACGTACCGAAGGTTTTGGAGCCGAAGTAAAGCGCCGCATCATGATTGGAACGTATGTTCTTTGTCATGGTTACTATGATGCTTATTACCTGCAGGCACAAAAAATTCGTCGCATTATTGCTGCAGACTTTCAAGCTGCATTCAATCAATGTGACGTCATCCTGGGGCCTGTAGCCCCTGATGTAGCTTGGCGTTTGGGCGAGAAATCTAAAGATCCAGTGCAAATGTATCTAGAAGATATTTATACGCTTTCTACAAACTTGGCAGGTTTACCAGCGATGAGTGCCCCATGTGGATTTAATGGAAATAATTTACCTATCGGCATGCAACTCATTGGTAATTATTTTTCTGAAGCACGCTTGTTGCAAGTGGCACATCAATATCAGCAAGCCAGCGATTGGCATTTGCGTCCAGCAAGCGAGGTGGCATGATGCAATGGGAAGTCGTCATTGGTCTAGAGACCCACGCTCAGCTACAAACTCAATCCAAGATTTTTAGCGGTGCAAGTACACGCTTTGGTGCAGCCCCAAACACGCAAGCATGCGCAGTGGATTTAGCGCTACCCGGTGTTTTACCGGTGCTCAATCGTCAAGCAGTAAAGCATGCGATTCGATTTGGTTTAGCAGTCAATGCGAAGATTTCTCCAGCAAGTATTTTTGCTCGCAAAAACTATTTCTATCCTGATTTACCTAAGGGCTATCAAATCAGCCAGATGGATATCCCGGTTGTTGTTGGCGGTCATCTTGAGATCTTGGTCGGGGATGAAATTAAAGTAGTTGAATTGACGCGCGCCCACATGGAAGAGGATGCTGGTAAATCCGTCCATGAAGAGGGCTTTACAGGCCCTCATGGCGAACCTTCTAGCGGGATTGATCTGAACCGCGCAGGTACACCACTCCTCGAGATCGTGACAGAGCCAGTCATGCGCAGCGCTGCTGAAGCCGTTGCTTATGCCAAGGCTTTGCATGGCTTGGTGGTGTGGCTCGGAGTCTGTGACGGCAATATGCAAGAAGGCTCCTTCCGTTGTGACGCCAACGTTTCGGTTCGCCCCAAAGGTCAGGCCGAGTTTGGCACCCGTTGCGAAATTAAAAACTTGAACTCCTTCCGCTTTTTGGAAGAGGCAATTCAATATGAAGTGCGTCGTCAAATTGAGTTGATTGAAGATGGCGGTACTGTTGTTCAAGAAACCCGTTTATATGATCCTGATCGTGGCGAAACCCGTAGCATGCGCAGCAAAGAAGATGCTAATGACTACCGCTACTTCCCCGATCCTGACTTATTGCCTGTTGTGATTGATGATGCATGGATCGCAGATGTCCGTAGCAAAATGCCTGCGCTGCCAGCCCAATTACGCGAGCAGTGGCAAACCGAGTTTGGTTTAAGTGCTTACGATGCGCAGTTGCTCACGCAAGATCGTGATACCGCAAAAGTATTTGAAGAGCTATTAGTAATCGTAGGTAAGCCATTGGCAAAAGCCGCGGCCAATTTAATTGCTGGTGAATTTGCTTCCTCCTTAAATCGTGCAGGTATTGCTACTGCTGACGCGCCATTAAAAGCGGAGCATTTAGCGCCATTACTAACGCGTGTGGCTGATGGCACTATCTCCAACAAGATCGCTAAAGATATCTTTGCCATTCTTTGGGAAGAAGCGATTGCAGGTAAAGCTATCAGCACGGTTGATCAGGTGATTGACGCTAAAGGATTGAAGCAAATAAGTGATAGCGGTGCTATTGAGGCCATCATTGATCAGGTGTTAGCAGCTAACCAGAAATCGGTTGAAGAGTTCCGCTCGGGTAAGGAGAAGGCGTTTAACGCTCTCGTTGGCCAGATCATGAAAGCCTCGCAAGGCAAAGCAAACCCTGGTCAGGTCAATGAGCTCTTGCGTAAAAAACTTGGTTAACAAAAGAACATCATTAGAAAGAAATACATGAGCGCAATCGATCCAAAACAAGCCGAGCAAGAAGAATTGGTTGCAGAGTGGTTGCGTGTAACCCCAGGCTTCTTTGAGCGTTACGCTGATCTCTTTAATGAGATTCGGATTAAGCATCCACATGAGGATCGTGCGATCTCTTTGCAAGAGCGTCAGATGACGGTATTGCGTACACAAAATCAAGAGCTCAATCGTCGCTTAAGTGAGATGTTGCACTTTGGAAGTCGTAATGACAAAACCCAACAAAGTTTGGTTGCTTGGTTATTGCGTTTGATGAAGTCCAACAATAAGGCTGATGTGGAGGCGGCGATAACTTCGGGCTTAGCCGAAGTATTCGAAGTAGAGGCTGCACAATTACTGTCGCCTAACTCTGCTTTTGGCCCTTGGGTAGACACCCCGTTATGCGGCTCTGCTAAGGAGTTGGCGGCAGCCAGCGTAGATTTGTTAGCAAGCCAGACAAGCATTGATTCTGAATGGCAAAGCATGGTGGCCATTGGGTTGCCATTAGGCAAGAGTATTGGTGCCGCTCAATCGCCCGCAGTATTGCTGTTAGCCAGCAAGGATGAATCCCGCTTTACGGCGGATATGGGCGCTTTCTATTTGCGTCAAATTGCCGAATTAACTGCTGCAGCTTTGGATCGTATCCAGGCTTATGAAATTAAAGTCGACTGAACTACATCCTCTCATGCAAGAGTATTTGCATGAGTTACATGTGTTGCGTCAACTTTCGCCGCATACGCTTAAAGCGTACGGCATGGACCTGAGTGACCTGCAAAACTTTGCACTTGAAGACAATATTGAGTTGTTAAGAGTGAGTAACGGCCATGTACGTCGTTGGGCCGGCCGCTTACATTCCAAAGGTAAATCTTCAAGAAGTATTGCGAGAGCCCTTTCAGCATGGCGAGGATGGTATGACTGGCTTACTGAAAAAGATGCCAGGCGCGATGCCCGTGCCGGCAAGGTAACCAGCAATTTAATCGCCAATCCGGTTGACGACGTCAAGGCACCCAAACGTCTGAAGTCTCTACCCAAGGCCTTATCGGTCGAGCAGGCTCTTTCCTTGGTAAATCAAGCCGTCAAAGAGGCTGAAGAAAAAAAGGATTTGGAATCCATCCGCGATGCAGCCATTATTGATTTGCTGTATTCCTCTGGCTTGCGCCTTTCAGAGCTATTGGGGATTGATGTAATGCAAAGCAAAGATCGCCAACAGGAATCTGCTGGCTGGTTAGATTGGGATGCTGCTGAAGTAACAGTTTTAGGTAAGGGCGGCAAACGACGTTCAGTGCCTGTTGGTGTGCCTGCGATGAAATCACTTGCTGCGTGGCGAGAGCTGCGCGATGCTGGAACTTATCCAGAAGAATCCATCGCCTTGTTTTTGTCGGCAACAGGTAAGCGCTTATCGCCGCGTACGGTGCAAGCAAGATTGCGTACTTTAGCCATGCGTGCTGGTTTACCCACCCATGTGCACCCTCATATGATGCGCCATAGCTTTGCGAGCCACGTGCTGCAATCCTCACAGGATTTAAGAGCAGTGCAGGAGATGTTGGGGCACGCCAGCATTGCTAGTACCCAGATTTATACGTCTTTAGATTTTCAGCACCTAGCTCAGGCATACGATAAAGCGCATCCCCGCGCAAAGGCTGGCAAAGGCTGAGGAACTCGGTAAGATAGAAGGTTTCCCGCTTTGGGAACTGTTGGCTTTTAGATTTTGATTGGATCATCCATGGCATTAATTCCAGTAACGATTTTGACGGGCTTCTTGGGAAGCGGCAAAACCACTTTACTTAAACACATCTTGACTGAAGAGCACGGCAAAAAAATTGCCGTGATTGAGAATGAATTCGGTGAAGAGAATATTGATAACGACATCTTGGTGCAAGACAACCAAGAGAACATTGTGCAAATGAGTAATGGCTGCATTTGCTGCACCATTCGTGGCGATCTCGTGGATGCTTTAAATGAGCTTTGGGAGCAACGCAAAGATAAGAAAATTAGCTTTGAGCGCGTTGTGATTGAAACCACAGGCGTTGCCAATCCCGGCCCCGTTGCCCAGACATTCTTTATGGATGATGATGTAGCAGACCATTATGTTTTAGATGCTGTAGTGACCCTGGTGGATGCAAAGCACGGTCAGCAACAACTTAATGAGCATGAAGAGGCTCAGCGCCAAGTTGGCTTTGCCGACCAAATCTTTATTACTAAGACCGATTTAGTGACGCCTGCTGAAGTAGATGCCTTACGTAATCGCCTGATGCATATGAACCCAAGAGCGCCTATTGCAGGCATTTCTAAGGGCGTGGTGCCCTTGAATGCTGTCTTAGACCTCAAGGGCTTCAATCTCAATGCCAAGTTGGATATTGACCCTCATTTCTTGGAGCAGGACGACCATGACCATGCGGATTGCGGTCATGACCATAGTCACGATCATGATCACAGTACCTGTGGCCATGATCATAGTCACGACCACGAGCACCAACACCATGGCCATGCTGGCCATACTGACCGTATCCAATCCTTTGTTTTTCGTAGTGATAAACCCTTTAATCACAAAAAGTTGGAAGACTTCCTGGGGGGCATTTTGGAGGTCTTTGGAGAGAAGATGTTGCGCTATAAAGGCGTGCTCTATGTGAAGGGAAGTAGCCGAAAAGTAGTGTTCCAGGGCGTTCACCAGATGATGGGCAGTGATTTAGCTGGCCCATGGGGCACAGAACCCAAGCAAACCCGTATGGTCTTCATAGGCATCGATTTGCCCAAGGACACCCTATTGGCAGGGCTTGAGGGCTGTTTGGCCTAGCGAGATTCGGGTACAATCCGCCGCCACGGCCCATATTGATGAATATTAATAAAAGGGCCGTAAAAGTTTGGCAGAATGAGGCAATAATGCTTCAAACCAGGAAAGAATGAGATGACGGTAAAAACAGCAACAAAACCAGCAACCGCTGCAAAAGCTAGTAGCAAGGCTGCAAGCGCTAAGGTTGCAAAAGGTGCTCCATTAACTGAGGCAGAGTTGCTCAAGATGTCCGACAAGGACTACATGAGTGCTGCGCAGTTAGATTTTTTCCGTCAAAAACTGCTCACTCTAAAAAACGACATTTTGAAGAATGCCTCCGAGACAACAGAGCATCTGCGTGAAAATATTTTGGTTCCTGATCCTGCCGATCGTGCAACGATCGAAGAGGAGCATGCATTGGAATTGCGCACGCGTGATCGTGAGCGCAAGCTGCTCAAAAAAGTAGAGCAAGCATTGGCGCGCATTGAGTCTGGCGACTATGGATGGTGCGAAGAAACTGGTGAGCCAATCGGCTTGAACCGTTTAATTGCAAGGCCTACAGCCAATCTATCTCTTGAGGCTCAAGAGCGTCGTGAACTCCGTCAAAAATTATTTGGCGAATAAATTTTAAGTAGCGATGACTAAGCATTTACCAACTATTAGTGATATCTCTCCTTTATTAAAGGCGGAGATTCTTGCTGAGGCTTTGCCTTATATCCGCGCGTATCACGGCAAGACTATTGTGATTAAGTACGGCGGAAACGCGATGGTGGAAGAGCGCCTCAAAGAAAGTTTTGCGCGCGACGTTATCTTGTTAAAACTGGTCGGCATGAACCCAGTAGTGGTTCATGGCGGAGGCCCACAAATTGATGAGGCCCTGAAGAAGATTGGTAAGACCGGTACTTTTATTCAAGGTATGCGCGTAACTGATGAAGAAACCATGGAAGTAGTGGAATGGGTTCTAGGTGGCGAGGTGCAGCAGGACATTGTGATGTTAATTAACCACTTTGGCGGCCAGGCTGTTGGCTTAACTGGTAAAGACGGTGGATTGATTCATGCTAAGAAAATGAAGATTCCTAGCGATACAGAGCCGGGCAAGATGGTTGATATCGGTTTTGTTGGTGAGATCGAGGCAATTAATCCTGCGGTGGTCAAAGCTCTGCAAGATGACGCGTTTATTCCGGTGATTTCTCCTATCGGCTTTAGTGCAGAAGGTCAGGCTTACAACATTAATGCCGACTTAGTGGCTGGCAAGATGGCTGAAATCCTCCACGCGGAGAAGTTGGTCATGATGACTAATATCCCGGGCGTAATGGATAAAGACGGTAAATTGTTGACAGATTTAACTGCACGAGAAATTGACGCGCTGTTTGCTGATGGCACTATTTCTGGCGGCATGTTGCCAAAGATTTCTTCGGCATTAGATGCTGCGAAGAGCGGTGTGAATTCAGTGCACATCATTGATGGCCGCATTGAGCATTCGTTATTATTAGAAATTCTGACCGAGCAAGCATTCGGTACGATGATTCGCTCTAGATAAGTAGACAACCATGAGCGAATCTTTAGAGTCAGCAAACATCAACCACAGCAATGCTGACGCTGGTAAGACTCGTAAGCGCCCTCGCCCAGGTGAGCGCCGTTTACAGATTCTGCAAGTGCTTGCCGAGATGTTGCAAAACCCTAAGGGTGAGCGTGTTACTACCGCAGCATTAGCTGCCAAGATTGAGGTTTCAGAAGCAGCGCTATATCGACACTTCGCCAGTAAGGCGCAGATGTTCGAAGGCCTGATTTCTTTTATTGAGCAAACTGTTTTTGGATTGATTAATCAAATTAATCAAAAAGAAGAATCCGGTCTTGCTCAGGCACGTGGCATTTTGCAAATGCTTTTATTCTTTGCTGAGAAAAATCCTGGCATGACTCGCGTTTTATTGGGGGATGCTTTATTTCAAGAAGATGATCGTCTTCAAGAGCGTATTACTCAAGTGCTTGATCGTGTTGAGGCATCACTTAAGCAAGCCCTACGTATTGCCCAAACCCAAGGTGGTAATTGGGCTCAGCTGGGTCAGGAAGAGGTTAGCATTCGTGCGGCCATGTTGATGAGTTTTGTTTTGGGTCGTTGGCATCGCTTTGCCCGTAGCGGGTTTAAGAAGTTACCAACTGAAGCCTCCGATGTTAGTCTGCGCCTTCTCCTGTCAGAATGAGCGAGCTACACCTCTCTAGAAACACTATTCATTTTGCCGAGCCCCTGCCTTTGCAGAGTGGCGCCATCTTGTCTGGCTATGATTTAGTCATTGAAACTTATGGCAAGCTCAATGCCGATAAAAGTAATGCCGTTCTTGTTTGCCATGCACTCAATGCATCTCATCACGTAGCTGGCCCAAGTCCAGAAGATCCAAAAGATATTGGTTGGTGGGACAACATGATTGGCCCGGGGAAGCCGGTAGACACCAATCACTTTTTTGTTATAGGCGTAAATAATTTAGGCTCTTGTTTTGGTTCAACTGGACCTATGAGCATTAATCCAGCAAATGGCAAGCCATATGGCGCTGATTTTCCAGTCGTTACAGTTGAAGATTGGGTGAATACTCAGGCCCGCTTGGCGGATAAATTGGGTATTCGGAAGTTTGCTGCCGTAATGGGTGGAAGCTTGGGCGGCATGCAGGCTATGGCTTGGGCCATTCAGTTTCCCAAGCGGATAGACCATTGCGTTGTTGTGGCATCCACCCCAAGGCTGAGCGCACAAAACATTGCTTTTAATGAAGTAGCACGTAATGCCATTCTGTCTGACCCTGATTTTCATGGGGGCAATTATTACGAGCATGGCGTAGTTCCTAAGCGCGGCTTGCGTTTAGCCCGCATGGTTGGCCACATCACGTATTTATCTGACGATGACATGGCAGAAAAATTTGGACGAGAATTGCAGCGCCCCAATGGCGAGTCCAATGAATACCGTTTTAGCTTTGATGTTGAGTTTGAGGTTGAAAGTTATTTGCGTCATCAAGGAGATAAGTTTTCAACCTACTTTGATGCCAATACCTATTTACTGATTACACGTGCACTAGATTATTTTGATCCTGCGCGTCGTTACGATGGCAGTCTGAATCGCGCCCTAGCGGAAGTACAAGCTAAGTTTTTGGTTGTCAGCTTTTCAACTGACTGGCGCTTCCCGCCTAATCGCAGTCGCGAGATTGTGCAATCGTTGCTGAGCAATAAGAGTGAAGTGACATATGCAGAGATTGATGCGCCACATGGACATGATGCTTTCCTGCTAGATGATGAGCGTTATCACAATCTCGTTAGGGCTTACTTTAAGCAAATGCGCGAGGTTCAGGCATGAGTAATTTCAATAAGCGTACCGACTTTGCTGCCATAGCCAATTGGATTGCACCAAACACTCAAGTGCTCGACCTCGGTTGTGGCGATGGTAGTTTCTTAGAGTTTTTGCAGAAACAAAAACCGGTTCACGCTTATGGCGTTGAGATTGATGATTCACGGGTGCTCTCTTGCGTACAAAAGGGCTTAAATGTCATTCAGCAAGATTTAGAGGGCGGCTTAGCACTCTTTGAAGACAGCAGTTTTGACACGGTTGTGCTGTCACAAACTCTGCAAACCATTCATCAAACTGAAAAGATTTTGCGTGAGGTAGTTCGCGTCGGCAAAGAGTCGGTAATCTCTTTTCCAAACTTCGGTCATTGGTCTCATCGATTGGCTGTTGGTCTGGGCCGCATGCCGGTTTCTAAGAGCTTGCCTTACCAGTGGTACAACACGCCTAACGTGCGCGTGCTTACGGTTGCTGACTTTGAGAAGTTGGCCTCAAGTCTTGGCCTGAAGGTTCTTGATCAATGTATCTTGCATGAAGGCCGTCAGGTTACCTTGATGCCAAATTTATTTGGTAGCCTCGCTTTATTCCGCATTCGTCGTGCCTAGGATAAAAATTCAAAGGTGTTAACTGCAGTCCAATCTTGGTTAAAAGACTTTCGGGTTTATCTCGAATGGCCTTGTTTGCGTATGCTATTTCTGGGCTTTTCCGCAGGCCTCCCTCTATTGCTTATTCTGGGAACACTCAGCTTTTGGTTGCGTGAAGCCGGAATTGATCGCAGCACCATTGGTTATTTAACCTGGGTTGGTTTGATCTATGCCTTTAAATGGGTTTGGGCGCCTCTCGTGGATCGCCTACAAATCCCGCTCTTAACTAAATTGTTTGGACGCCGCCGCAGCTGGTTACTCTTTGCCCAAGCACTCATCATTTTGGGTCTGGTCGGTATGTCGACTTTAGATCCCAAGCTGGCGCTCAATTCCATTGTTTGGTGTGCGTTATTGGTGGCATTTGGATCTGCCACTCAAGATATCGCATTAGATGCTTTTCGTATTGAGTCAGCCAATAGTGACCATCAAGCAGCTCTTGCTGCTACATATCAAACTGGATATCGTCTTGCCCTAATTTGGGCTGGCGCAGGCGTGCTTTGGCTTGCTGCTCGGGCTGAAATAGGCAGTGGCTATGACGCCAGTGCATGGCAATTTGCCTATCTTTGCATGGCAGCTTCTATCGGGGTGGGCGTGATCACTACTCTTTTAAGTAAAGAGCCAGCAAGATACGAATTGGCTAAAGTACGAACTGCTAAAGCCTGGCTATATCAAACCCTGGTTGAGCCATTTGCAGAATTTATTACACGCTATCGCTGGCATGCTATTTTGATCTTGTCATTAATTGCCATCTACCGTATTAGTGATGTCGTGATGGGCATCATGGCTAATCCGTTTTATGTTGATATGGGCTACACCAAGGATGAGGTTGCCGCTGTAAGCAAAGTGTTTGGGGTTGTGATGACTTTGGTTGGCGCCTTTGTCGGTGGGGTACTCACACTTCGTTTTGGCGTGTTGCGAATTCTGTTTGTAGGTGCCATTCTTTCGGCTGTCAGTAACTTGCTATTTGCTTGGCTAGCTACACAAGGTCATGACCTGCATGGTTTGATTTGGGTGATCTCCGCAGATAATCTCAGTTCTGGTATTGCCAGCGCCGCCTTTATTGCTTTCTTATCCTCGCTGACCAATATCCGTTACTCAGCTACCCAGTACGCTTTGTTTAGCTCGATGATGCTCCTCTTGCCTAAATGGTTGGCGGGCTTCTCGGGGGTGTTTGTCGACAACTTCGGATATCCAGCATTCTTCTACGGAACTGCCATCATTGGCGCCCCAGTCCTACTTCTCATTTGGGCAACGATGCATTTCAACATTGTTCAGATCAAAAAAGAAGGTGAGTAGGGGGGGGTAAGCTCCCCTCGCTACTGATTAAATCTTCCAGTCGTAATCCACTGTAAGTGGCGCGTGATCTGAAAATTTCTCTTCTTTGTACACAGCAGTTTTCTTAGCTGTAGCGGCAATGCCGGGAGTGGTGATGTGATAGTCAATACGCCAGCCAACATTCTTTGCGTAAGCTTGGCCGCGATTGCTCCACCAGGTGTAACAAGTTTCTGTTGCCTCTGGTTCAAGGTGTCGATAGACATCGACGTAACCTATTTTGCTAAAGAGGTTGGTAAGCCACGCGCGCTCTTCCGGTAAGAAGCCTGAATTTTTAAGATTCCCTTTCCAGTTCTTTAGGTCAATTTCTTGATGGGCAATGTTGACGTCGCCGCATAGGACGATTTCACGCCCAGAATTTTTGAGAGAAACGAGATGCGGCAGAAAGCTATCGAGATAGCGGTATTTAGCCTCTTGGCGCTCAGGAGAGCTCGAGCCGGAGGGCATGTAGACAGAAATAACAGAAAGCCCTTTAAAGCGCACCTCGACATAGCGCCCCTCAGCATCAAACTCTTCATTGCCATAGCCGTATAAGACTTCGTCTGGTTTGTGGGGCGTATAAATGCCGCAACCGCTGTAACCCTTTTTCTCGGCATGATGGAAAAAGCCATGCATGCCGTCTGGATTGAGAATGGCATCCTCTAGATCATCGCGCTGAGCCTTGAGCTCCTGCATACAAATGAAGTCAGCTTTTTGCTTCACAGCCCATGGCAGAAAGCCTTTTTTGACTGCGGAACGGATACCGTTGAGGTTCGCGGAAATGATGCGTAACATGTAGGCCTATGAGCTCAAATAATTCAAATCAAGATAACTTTATTCGTTTTGCCTTGGAGGCAAAGGTTTTGTCCTTCGGGGAGTTTAAAACCAAAGCGGGAAGACTCTCACCTTATTTCTTTAATGCTGGTGAATTTAATGATGGAGCTCGTCTAAGCGCTTTGGGTCGTTATTACGCCAAAGCCTTGCAAGAATCGGGCATTCAGTTCGATATGCTTTATGGACCTGCATATAAGGGAATCACACTTGCAGCGGCAACAGCCATTGCGCTGGCAGATGATGGCATTAACGTTCCATATGCTTACAACCGCAAGGAAGCTAAGGATCATGGTGAGGGTGGCATGCTGGTTGGTGCACCAGTAAAAGGCAGGGTTGTCATCATTGATGATGTGATTTCTGCTGGCACCTCAGTTAGGGAGTCGGTAGATCTCATTCGTAAAGCTGGTGCAGAGCCAGCGGCAGTGTTAATTGCTTTAGATCGAATGGAGCGTTCAGGCAATGCTGTTGAGATTGGGGATAAGTCTGCAGTGCAAGCCGTAGAGCAAGAGTTTGGTTTGCCAGTTGTTACGATTGCTAACTTAGCCGGCTTAATGTCTTTCCTAACTACTTCTAGTGATGCTCAGCTCACTCATTACTTGCCCGCTGTTAAAGCCTACCGCGATAAATATGGAATCTAAGGGCAGTCGCTTTTAGATTGTTGTTTCGCCTTCAAAGACAGTAACTGCTGGGCCGGTCATGATAACTGGCTGAGCAACGTTATTAATAGTTCCACCCCAAGCAATCTGCAAATCTCCACCGCGGGTATGCACTTTTACAGGCGAGTCTAGCAAGCCTCTGCGAATCCCTGAAACCACTGCTGCGCAAGCACCAGTACCACAGGCTAGCGTTTCTCCAGCACCGCGTTCAAAGACACGCAATTTGATTTCATTGCGATTGATTGCTTGCATGTAACCCACGTTTACTTTTTTCGGAAACGCGGCAAACTTTTCAATTTCCGGTCCTTCTTCTAATACGGGTGCGCTATCAACATCACCAACTACTTGCACGGCATGTGGATTGCCCATAGACAGGACGCCAACCAAACTATCGTGAGTCGCGGGGTAATTCAAAGGGAGCGCATAGAGAGCCTCTTGAAACTCTTGAACGCTTGCTAAGCCATTCGCATTAAATGGAATATGGCTATGTTCAAAAATTGGTGCACCCATATCCACCTCCACCTGGCCATCCGGATGGGACTTGAGGGTCAGAACAGTGTGCGCCACTTCCACGCGCAAAGGGTTCTTATTGGATAGGCCCTGATCTAATACAAAGCGCACAAAGCAGCGCGACCCATTACCGCATTGCTCAACTTCACCGCCATCTGAATTAAAAATGCGGTATCTAAAATCAGCATCAGGGCGTGTGGCTTTTTCAACTAGGAGAATTTGATCGGCACCAATGCCAAATTGACGATGGGCTAAGGCTTGCCATTGATCTTTGGTAATGTCACTCAAGTCTTGGTCGATACCGTTGAGCACAATGAAGTCATTGCCAGCACCATGCATTTTGGTGAAGCGTAGCTTGCGTACTGGATTGTTGGTATTGGTACTCAAAATATTTCCGTTTAATCGTAAAGACTGGGTTCGCCTTCAGGCCTGTGTTTAAAACGCTTATGAACCCAATAGTACTCTGCTGGTCTTTCTCGAACAAGTTCCTCGATATATTGATTTAGGCGAGCAGTATCTTTTTCAACATCATCACTAGGAAAGTTTGGCAATGGCTCGCTAATATGGCAGGTATAGCCCTTGCGGTCTTTGTTTAAGGTAGTTGTCATTAAACATACTTCAGCGCCACTGAGTCTTGCCAGGCGCGAGACTGAGGTAATGGTGTTGGTCTGGATACCAAAGAAGGGTACAAAGACGGAGTCACGTGGGCCCAAGTCAATATCGGGGGCAATGAAAATAAAGTTACCGGTTTGAATTTCTCTTATGAGATCTCGCAGGCGGCTTTGTCTTTCGATGGACTTGCCGCCAAAACGATTCCTCCACTCAATCATTTTTTGATTGAAGAAAGGATTCTTCATATTTTGATAAAGCCCTGCGCCACGGGGCCAGTCATATTCATTAGCTAATACTGACAGTGCCATAAAGCCGCCTTCAAGCCCAACAAAGTGTGGATTAATCAGTAGGCGCGGCTTGCGATCTCCCAAGGTAATCGCTGATTTGATGGTGACGATGTCGGTAATTTGTTTGCCACTGCCAAGCCAGATGCGACTTCTCTCTAATACGCTGCGGCCAAATAATTTCCAATGCTCAATCGCCAGGTCATCAAGTTCTTTTTCGCTGAGGCTGGGAAAACACAAACGTAAATTAGTCTTTACTACATGGGTCCGGCTGTTTGGAATATGGGCGGCAAGCCAGCCCAGACCATAGCCCACGTGGACGGTAATCGTATAAGGCAGGAAGGCAAAGAGACGCAAAAGACTGAGCGCCAAGAAATTGAAGAGGTTTTGTAACCAGGTCATTTCAAAAATGATAACGAATTTATTTAATTGCTTGGGGGCAATTCTGCACCGGCAGGATGCTTATAGCGGTTGTATGACCAAATAAATTGTTCTGGTGCGACCAGCACTGCATTTTCAATTGCAACGTTGAGTTCTGCGGCGGCAAGATTGGCATCTTCAGATAAAGGCGCAAGACGAGTAGCCTGCATGAGCCATCCTTGGCCAATACCTTTGCGCTTAGCGGTAAACATGACTACTGGCGTGTTATTCCGATTGGCAAGGCGCGCTGGTAATGGCGTTGTGTATGCAGGACGCCCAAAGAATGGAACCCAAACGCCTTCGCCACCACTGGGCACTTGATCTGGAAGAATGCCAATCGCCTCACCTCGAGTGAGTGCTCTAGTCATTTGGCGCACGCCATTGAGGTTGGTCGGCACGAAATGCATATTTGGATAGGCGCGGCCTTCTTCTACCACTTCATTGAGCCATTCTTGGCGTGATGGTCTGTAGAGAATGGTTGCTGGAAAATGCTGTGCGAGAACGCGTGGAATGATCTCAAAACCACCGAGGTGAGGGGTCAGCATCACTAAGCCGTGCCCTTCGCCAATCGCTGCTGCAACTACATCCCAGTTTTGCACTTCAACTAATTTCAGTGCTCTTGCAGGGTTGCGCCAAATCCATAAGCTGTCTGAAAACAGCATTCCAGAGGCTCTTACTGCATCCCAAAGCTTGAATGGCAGGCTCCGTGCGTCAACTACCGCTTTGTATTGGGGCCTAAAGAGTGAGCGGTATTGCTTGGACCCTACGTAGGCAAGCATGCCTAAAAAGGCTCCAATCGCCTGTACAAGCGCAAGGGGAAGGACGGCAATCGTATTAAGGCAGAGCTTAAGAAGGAGTTTTCGCACCCCCTAATGATATTCAATGCCGCTCTGAGTGTGTGGATTTCAGCATGCCTTGCTGAATTAGGCATTTTTCGGATAGAATCCACCCATCGCTGAGTTAAGGCAACTTGCAGGGCGATTCATAAATTCTGCTAAAGCGTCGCCGTTGTAGTTCCTGGCACGTCGAGTTGTCCCAATGATCGTGTTAATTATTAAAGGAATATGCAATGGCAAATGATTACTTCTTTACCTCAGAATCCGTTTCTGAAGGTCACCCCGATAAAGTAGCAGACCAAATCTCTGATTCGATTCTCGACGCCATCTTGGCTCAAGATCCAACAGCACGCGTTGCTGCAGAAACTTTGTGCAACACCGGCTTAGTTGTTTTGGCTGGTGAAATTACTACTAACGCCAACGTTGACTACATCCAAGTTGCGCGTAATACCTTGCGTGAAATTGGTTACGACAACACTGACTACGGTATCGACTACAAAGGTTGTGCAGTATTGGTTGCTTACGACAAGCAAAGTCCTGATATCGCTCAAGGTGTTGATAAAGCCCATGATGACGGCTTAGATCAAGGTGCTGGCGACCAAGGCCTCATGTTTGGTTACGCTTGTGATGAAACTGCAGAGCTCATGCCTTTGCCAATTCACTTGTCACATCGCTTGGTTGAGCGTCAATCACAGTTGCGTCGCGATGGTCGTTTGAACTGGTTGCGTCCTGATGCGAAGTCACAAGTGACATTGCGTTATGTGGATGGCAAGCCTGATTCTATTGATACTGTTGTGTTGTCTACTCAACACGATGAAGAAATTTCTCTCGAAAAATTACGTGAAGCAGTCATCGAAGAAATCATCAAACCAGTATTGCCTAAGCATTTGATCAAAGGCGCTATTAATTTCTTGGTAAACCCAACTGGACGTTTTGTTATCGGCGGCCCACAGGGCGATTGTGGTTTAACTGGTCGCAAAATTATTGTGGACACCTACGGTGGTGCAGCTCCTCACGGCGGCGGCGCTTTCTCTGGTAAAGATCCATCTAAGGTTGACCGTTCTGCTGCATACGCTGGACGTTATGTTGCGAAGAACGTGGTTGCTGCTGGTTTGGCAAGCAAGTGCTTGATTCAGATCTCCTATGCGATTGGTGTTGCTAAACCAACCTCAGTCATGGTGAGCACTTTTGGTACTGGCAAGATTTCGGACGAGAAGATTGCTCAATTGGTTTCTGAGCACTTTGACTTGCGTCCAAAGGGTATCGTGAAGATGTTGAATCTCTTGCGCCCAATTTACAAGAAGACAGCTGCTTATGGCCACTTTGGTCGTGAAGAGCCAGAATTTACTTGGGAGCAAACAGATAAAGCGGCAGCATTACGTGCTGCAGCAGGTCTGTAAGCAGGAAATACGCAGTTTGTAGATGTATTGAGGCGAAATATGCCGTAATTGTTTACAATTACGGCATACCTTCAAGGAGCGTTGCAAGGAATGCTGAGACCCAGCACTTCCCCAGGCTTGAAGGGAGTGGGCTCTAAGGTAACCCCCGGAGTTTGCTAATTGCAACCGCGCTCGCTAACCCATGATTCAATGGCTAGCGAGTTTCTACTCCAGCATTGGATCGTATTTAGCTGGAGCATTAATGAATACCGTTTCTGATTTAAATAACTTTGTTGCAACTCGTTGCGCAATCGCTGATATCTCTTTGGCTGACTTCGGCCGCAAAGAAATCGCCATTGCTGAAACCGAGATGCCAGGCTTAATCGCCATTCGTGATGAATTTGCTGCACAACAGCCATTGCGTGGCGCACGCATTACTGGTTCATTGCACATGACCATTCAAACTGCAGTATTGATCGAGACGCTAGAGGCACTCGGTGCTGAAGTTCAATGGGCATCTTGCAATATTTTCTCTACACAAGACCATGCTGCTGCAGCCATTGCTGCTAACGGCACGCCAGTATTTGCTATTAAAGGCGAAACCCTTGAGCAGTACTGGGACTTTACTCACCGCATTTTTGAGTGGGCTGACGGCGGTTACACCAATATGATTTTGGACGACGGTGGCGATGCTACTTTGTTGTTGCACCTTGGAGCACGCGCTGAGAAAGATCAAGCTTGCTTGAATAATCCAACCAGCGAAGAAGAAACTATTTTGTTTGCTGCTATCAAGAAAAAATTGGCACAAGATCCAACTTGGTATTCAACACGCTTAGAAAAAGTTAAAGGCGTTACAGAAGAAACGACTACCGGTGTACATCGCCTGTATCAAATGTTCGCCAAGGGCGAGTTGAAGTTCCCAGCTATTAACGTAAATGACTCTGTTACTAAGAGCAAATTCGACAACCTCTATGGTTGCCGTGAGTCTTTAGTAGATGCGATCAAGCGTGCCACTGACGTGATGGTTGCTGGTAAGGTTGCAGTCGTTTGTGGTTACGGCGATGTGGGTAAAGGTTCAGCTCAAGCATTGCGCGCTTTGTCCGCTCAAGTTTGGGTAACTGAGGTTGATCCAATCTGCGCACTACAAGCTGCGATGGAAGGCTACCGCGTTGTGACCATGGATTACGCTGCTGATAAAGCCGATATCTTTGTTTCTGCAACTGGTAACTACCATGTGATTACACATGACCACATGGCGAAGATGAAGAATCAAGCCATCGTTTGTAACATTGGTCACTTTGATAACGAGATCGATGTTGCTGGTATTGAGAAATACAAGTGGGAAGAGATCAAGCCACAAGTTGATCATGTGATTTTCCCGGCCGCCAATGGCAAGCCTGAAAAGCGCATCATTATCTTAGCTAAGGGTCGTTTGGTTAACCTGGGTTGCGGTACAGGACATCCTTCATACGTCATGAGCTCTTCATTTGCAAACCAAGTGATTGCCCAGATTGAATTGTGGAATGCAGTAGGAACTGATAAATATCCAGTCGGTGTTTACACATTGCCTAAGCATTTGGATGAGAAGGTTGCTCGCTTACAGCTCAAGACTCTGAATGCAGAGTTAACTGTGTTGTCAGATCAGCAAGCTTCCTATATTGGTGTAACGAAGCAAGGCCCTTACAAGGCTGACCACTATCGTTATTAATCCAATCACTGTTCAATAGATACCTAGGCCCAAAATCATGGAATTAAGCGTCGAATTCTTTCCTCCAAAAACACCTGAAGGTGAGAGTAAGTTGCATCTGGTACGTGAGCGTTTTTCTGAAACGCTCAAGCCCGCTTTTTATTCCGTGACCTTTGGTGCTGGCGGTTCTACTCAGTCTGGCACATTAAAAGTGGTGAGCGACATTCATGCTGCTGGTGCAGCTGTTGCCCCCCACTTATCTTGTGTAGGTAGCTCACGTGAGAGCGTGCGCGAGATGCTCAAGCAATATCAAGCCTTAGGCGTGAAGCGCATTGTGGCTTTGCGCGGCGACTTGCCTTCTGGCATGGGCCAGTATGGCGAGTTTCATCATGCCAATGAATTGGTAGAATTTATTCGTGCAGAAACAGGCGATTGGTTTCATATCGATGTAGCCGCTTATCCAGAAACGCATCCACAGGCAAAGTCGCCTGCTAGTGATATCGATTTCTTTGTGCAAAAAATGAAGGCGGGCGCAAATTCAGCTGTTACTCAATATTTTTACAACAGCGATGCTTACTTCCGCTTCGTAGACGAGGCTTATGAATTAGGCGTTACACAGCCAATAATTGCCGGCATTATGCCGATTACCAATAGCAGCCAATTGCTCCGCTTCTCTGACGCCTGTGGTGCCGAGATACCGCGTTGGATTCGTTTACGTCTTCAATCCTACGGTGATGACATCGCTTCTATTCGTGCATTTGGTGAAGAAGTGGTGACTGACTTGTGTGATCAGTTGTTAACTGCTGGCGCACCTGGAATCCATTTCTACTCGCTAAATCAGGCAGATGCAGTTTTAGCGATTGCAGACAATTTGGATTTAACGAAGTAAATCAAATAAGTAAGCCAGACTCCGTCAACAGCATATCCAGGGGCTCGTCATGTGTTTGAGCAGCCCATTGAGAATCATCTAATTTTTGCCAATCAAATCCAACCCCCATGCAAATGAGGTTTGGATTGTCTTTTCGCAACTGCGCTAGGGTTCGATCAAAATACCCGCCGCCATAGCCTAGTCGCCAGTAGTGTGCTTTACCGCTCACAACAGAGCTAGACCAGCCAACGCAGGGAATCAGGATACAGTCAGGAATGAGTTGTGGCCTGGCGGTATTTTCTGGGCTAGGCTCAGGAACTCCGTGAGCGCTTGGAATTAATGCATCGCCCTCTTGCCACTCGTAGAATTCAAGATGCTTATCCGGGCGTGCATAGGGCAGCGCTAAGCGACGCTGAGGGACATTCTTCATCCAGCTTAATAAAGTGGGGCGTAAATCAATTTCATCTTGAATGGGCCAATAAAGGGCGATTGAGCGAATGAGTTTGCCTTCATTTGCTAAAAAATGATTGAGGCCTGCAATCAAGCCCGCTTCTACAGAAGCATAGCTATTCCCAGCCGCAATTTCTTTGCGTTGTTTTAATAAATCTTTGCGAAGAGTTTTTGGTGAATTACCGTGCATATCGACCATTATCAGGCGAAAATTAAAGGATATAGTAATCAAGTGCTGCAAGGCCTCTAGCCTTGCAAATAGAGATAGGGTTGGATCGGAAGAATGAAGTTTGTAACAGTAAACAGCAAATACCTTGAGTGGGCCAAAATTCTGGTTTTGGGCCTAGCGTTAGGCGCGTCCAATTCTTATGCTGAAAAGCTGAAGAAGCCAAGCCTTCCCAAGTCTTATGAAAGCAAGGCTGCCCCTGCTGAAATTACCGATACCGATCGGATGTTCATTGATTTGCGCGAAGCTGCAAAAAAGAATGATGTATTTCGTACTCAGCAACTTTCATCCAATCTGGTTAATTACCCATTTGATGACTACGTAGCTTACTTCCGGATCAAGCCGCAATTATTTGATAGTGCTGGCGGTGCACGTAATGACTATGGCGCAGATGCTCAAGTGGTTGCATTCTTAAATCAATATCAAGGCACAGCATTGGCTGACCGTATGCGCAATGATTGGTTATTGGTTTTGGGTAAGCGTAGGGACTGGGCACGCTTTGATGTGGAGTACGCTAAGTTTGTATTGGACGACGATACACAAGTGAAATGCTATTCCTTGTTGTCTAAATTATCTCAAGGTGAAAATCCAACGAAATTAGCGATTGATTCTCGAGCAGTGTTGCTTGATCCAAGTTATTTTGGACAAGCTTGCCAAGAATTGGTTCCGTCTTTAGTTGCTGCAGGTGGCATGTCCCCGAGTGAGGCTAAAGCTATTGGGCGTGCGGCTAGTGAGAGGGGCTATGACACGATGGCGCGTCGCCTTGGCGGTGAAGATCCGATCGCAGATATTGTTAAGGCTGCAAAGGCTGATCCAGCAAAGGCCTATCGCGACTTTTCTCAAAACGCTTCACGCTATAGCAAAGAAAACCAAGCTGTTGCTTGGGGTGTGATCGGGCAATTTTTGGCCAAAAAATTAGACCCTAATGCAGATGATGCCTACCGCTTGCAACAAGAGCTAGGCTATAACGAGCTTCTTTCAGTCGAGTCACAAGAATGGAAGGTGCGCGCAGGCTTGCGTGCTAAAGATTGGGCCTTAGTTAAAAATGCGATTGATGGCATGAACCCGGCAGTGCGTGCTAAAGATCCTGCGTGGACCTACTGGTATGGTCGTGCGCTCAAAGTTGAAGGCCAAGATGTAAAAGCCAAAGATAGTTTTGAAATGATTGCTGATCAATACAACTTTTATGGCCAGCTTGCACGCGAAGAGTTGGGTAAATCTAATAATGCGCCTGCTAAAACGAAAGTGACTGAGCAAGAGATAGATGCGATGGCGAGCCGCAAGGGCTTTATTCGTGGTGAACGCTTATATGCCATGAATCTTCGCTTTGAAGGTAATCGTGAGTGGAATTGGGAATTACGCAATATGACTGATAAGCAATTGTTGGCGGCTGCGGAGTATGCAAAGCGAATCAATTTATATGACCGCGTCGTCAACACTGCCGACCGTACAAAGCAAGAGCATGACTTTAGTTTGCGCTACCCAACTCCATATAGAGAAGAGTTGTCTCCAATTGCGCGTCAAATAGACCTCAATCTTGCCTGGGCTTACGGCTTAATTCGTCAAGAGTCACGCTTCATTATGAATGCAGCCTCTTCTGTGGGTGCCTCTGGATTAATGCAGGTGATGCCGAATACTGCAAAGTACGTGGCTAAGAAAATTGGTATGACAAATTACACCAATGACAAGTTAAGCGATACCAGCACGAACCTGACATTGGGGAGTAATTATTTAAATATGGTCCTCGTTGATCTAGAAGGCTCTTGGGTGTTAGCTTCTGCTGCCTATAACGCAGGCCCTTCTCGTTCAAAGGCTTGGCGGGAAAAGTTATCCGGCCCAACAGAGGGCGCTATTTTTGCTGAAACTATTCCATTTACTGAGACACGCGTATACGTAAAGAATGTGCTTTCTAATGCAAATTACTATTCGTCGGTGATGAATGGTCAGCCACAATCTTTAAAACAGCGCTTAGGCGTTATTACGCCGAAGGCTGCAACTCAATCTGAGCTTCCTTAAACCACCAATTACTACTGCGCTAAGCTAAGAAAGCTTCCTATGAAATATGACATTCTTCTAATCGGTGGTAACGGATTTGTGGGCCGAGTGATTGCTGCGCAACTTCAGCTAGCGGGTTACTCCGTATTAGTCCCAACGAGCCATTTAGGCGCTGCACGTGAATTGCGCATGTTGCCTAAGGTACATGTCGAAGAAGCTGATGTTCATGAGTTTGATGAGCTGCAGAGCCTTTGTGGGCGGATTAAGCCGAATGGCGTTGTGATCAATTTGGTCGGCGCGTTACACGATAAGCCGGCTAAGCCTTATGGAAAGGTATTTAAAGCTGCCCATGTGGAGCTCCCTAAAAATATTATTACGGCAATGCAGTTACACGGCTTAAAACGCTATTTACATATGAGCGCGCTGGGTGCCGACTCTCATGGCCCATCGATGTATCAGCGGAGCAAAGGTGATGGCGAAGCTGCAGTAAAGGCCAGCAATTTGGATTGGACCATCTTTAGGCCTTCAGTCATCTTTGGCACCCAAGATCAATTTATTAATTTATTTTCTAAATTGACTAAGTTATTTCCAGCCATGCCCTTAGCGCATTCCGAGGCACAATTTCAGCCAGTGAGCGTAGATGATGTTGCAAGTGCATTTGTTAAATCCTTATCGATGCCTCAAACCATTCGTCAGTCCTATGACTTGGTTGGCCCAACGGTTTACACCATGAAGGGGATTGTTGAGTTTGCTGCACGTAAGGCTAAAGCCTCGTGCCTCATCATTCCTGTGCCAGCCTTTGTGGGCTATTTGCAGGCATTGGCATTTGAATTCTTGCCGGGCCCAACATTGATGTCGCGTGACAATATTGCATCTATGCAAGTGCCTAATACTTTGCCAGTGAATGGCGTTGATGCGTTGACGGAAGTATTCAAAATGAGTCGTCGCAGCCTTGAAGGTATGCAGTAATGAAAGTCTACGCAGTAGGCGGGGCCATCAGGGACACCCTTATGGGTTTACCTGTGCACGACATTGATTATGTTGTGGTGGGCTCTAGCATAGAAGAGATGGTTGCTCAGGGCTTTCGTCCAGTAGGCAAAGATTTCCCAGTGTTTTTGCATCCAGAGACACAGGCTGAATATGCGCTCGCGCGTACTGAGCGCAAGACCGGCAAAGGCTATAAGGGCTTTAACTTCCATGCCGACCCCTCAGTCACTTTGGAGCAGGACTTACAGCGTCGTGATTTAACAATCAATGCGATGGCGCAAGAAGTGGGTGCTGATGGAAAGCTATTTGGACCGATTATTGATCCTTATAACGGTCAAGAAGATTTAGCCGCCAAAGTATTTCGTCACGTGTCAGATGCATTCGCAGAAGATCCATTGCGTCTCTTGCGCATTGCTCGCTTTGCTGCACGCTTTCCTGAATTTAGTGTTGCCGCTGAAACGCTCAGCGCTTTAAAGGCAATTGTTCAATCAGGTGAGTTAAATGCTTTATCGGCCGAGCGCATTTGGCAAGAGTTGGCCAGGGGTTTGGTTGCACAAAAGCCGATGCATCTGTTTCAAGTCCTTCTAAACACTGGTGCTGCCAGTACCATATTGCCTCCTACGTTAGTTCCTCAGTTATCTGAGGAACCATTTCGTGAAGAGTTGGTTGCGTATTTTTCCTTAGCTGGAAATAATATTGAAGAACGCTGCGCAATTGTCTTAATGAATTTGCCTGCAACTGAAATTCGTTCATGGGCTGAGTGTGTGCGCATGCCAATTGATGTGCGAGATTTCAGTGAGATATTCAGTGATCTGAGGGTTTTGGTCAAGAAATATCCCGATACTGCTTATCAGGCGGTAGATGTTTTAGCTTGGTTCAACCGTGCAGATGTTTGGCGTAAGCCAGATCGAGCGCAAGCACTTTTGAATCTTGCGGACAAATTGGGAATGCCTGTTTCCCCTTTGATCAATGCAATGCGCACCACTCAAGCCATCAATGCCGCCGAAATTATTGCTGGCGTTGCTGCAGAAGATCGATCTAATGGTGAGCGCATTGGCGGTGCATTTGAGTCTGCTCGGTTGTCTGCAATTACTACTGCTCTAGCGACTTAAAAAACTTCTACAGTCTATTTCTGCCGCGTAGACCAGGCAGATCTTCAAGTACATGTCCCGGTAGTAGGCTCTCTAATTTCTTAGAAAATGCAAAGGCCTTAAAGAGTTCGCCCATTTCCGCTTCAGACAATAACTTTTGCAAAGAATTGGATATCGGTAGAAATGTTTCTGGATTACTTGGGTCGCCAATTTCTAAAGCAATGTCTCCAATGCCAGCATCAAGAAGATAAGCGGCCTGGTTCGTCAGATATACATCATCTACATTTTCAGCCAATGCACTACGAGCGATTTGCGACCACTCTACGTGCGTTGTTAAGTCGCAAAGACCAGGCAGATGAAATGGATCTTGAATTGCATGGTGGCGATGATGGGCCATGAGGGTGCCCTCAAGTCTTTGCGGGTGGTAGTACTCGCTCTCAGGAAATCCATAGTCAAAGGTAAGGAATAACCCAGTTTCCAAGTGCTTAGCAACTTGTTGCATCCAGGCATTTGCTGGCGTGTGCAGTTCAGTGACATAGCCTTCTGAGAAATTACCGTTGAGAAGACTTTCAGGAAGCAATGGTTGTTCGACTGGTGCACCCACTTTCCAGAGGAGCTTGTCGCTTTCAAATGCAACGCCATACCAATACCAAAATCCATTTTGATAAATGATGGCATCGCAAGGAATGGCATCAATCACTTCATTTGCCAGAATGATGCCTTTGAAATTTTCAGGAAGTTCCGTTAACCAGTTACATTGTGTATGGAGGTTGAGTTGCCCAACAGTGTTTCCAATTCTTTCTTGTTGTCGCTGCGCTAAGTCTGGCGAAATTTCGATAATGTCGTAACGATCCAAATGAAAGCCGAGATCATTGAGGCGAGTGAGTATTGAAGTGGCGAGCTTGCCCGTACCAGCGCCAAACTCTAAGATTTGAGTGGGAAGGCCTTTTTCCTTGAGGCCCTCAAGTACCGGTAGGAGGGTTGAGCAAATGGCTGCGCCAAAGAGAGGACTTAATTCGGGGGCAGTAGTGAAGTCACCGCCAGCCCCAAGTTTGTGAGCGCCGGCGCTGTAATACCCCATTCCGGGCTCATATAAGGCCATCTCCATATAGCGAGAGAATGGCAGCCAGCCGCCCTTTAAGGTGATTTGAGAGGCTATTTTGGCCTTTAGAAGCGCACTATGCTCCGTTTCAAGGCTGGTCAAGGTAATATCCATAGCTCGCTAGTCTAAGAGAATTTAATTGAACCCTAGTTCAACGCCCCCATCCCAGCAAGGAAAAGCAGTTTTAGTGACCGGCGCCGCCAAGCGCCTGGGTCGAGAAATTGCCTTGCAGTTTGCCCGTCAGGGCTGGGATGTTGCCGTTCATTATGGGCGATCTGAGCAGGAGGCCCGAGAAACCATCAGAGAAATCGAGATGATGGGTGTGAAAGTCCAAGCCTTTCAGGCGGACTTGGCTGATGAGGCTGCCACCAAAGATCTTTTCTTGGCTGTCAGCAAAGCATTCCCTAATTTAGCCTGCTTAGTAAATAGCGCATCTATCTTTGAATACGATCGCGCTAACTCCAGCACCCCGTTCAGTGGAAAAAGTTTGCAAGACCATATGCAGGTCAATTTGACCGCACCTATTTTGCTGACTCAACTCATGTTTGAGTTTCAAAAAAGTAAGTCAAATACATCCGGCGCCATTCCAGCAGTGATTCAATTACTAGATCAAAAGTTGATTAACCCTAATCCAGATTATTTGTCTTATACATTATCTAAAGCAGCGTTACTTTCTTCTGTGGAATTATTAGCAATGGATTTTGCGCCCCATCTGCGTGTAGTCGGATTAGCACCCGGAATCTCTTTGCCATCAGGCGATCAAACAACGGATGGTTTTTCCAAAGCACATCAAATGACGCCGCTAGGAAGATCTTCAACACCAGCAGATATTGCAAAGGCAGCTGTATTTTTGGCTGACTCTAGCGCTGTTACCGGAACTACCTTATATGTAGACGGTGGGCAACATTTATTGCCATCATCACGTGATGTGATGTTCAAAACCAATTAAGTATTTTTAAAAAGCAAATATACATGCACGCCATTCTTTCTCATCCTGCTCTTGTTGACTGTCGCCGTTTATTTCTCAAGGACTATGAGATCTATATCAATATAGGCGTTCATGACTTTGAGAAAAAAGCAGAGCAACGCGTCATTTTGAATGTGGATTTGTATATTCCTTTGGCAATGAATACGCCCAGCCAAGATCAGTTAGGTGAGGTTGTGGATTACGACTTCATGCGCGAGACCATTAAGTCTAGGGCCTCTCAGGGACACATTCATTTGCAGGAAACCTTCTGCGACGACATCGTGACGGCAATGTTGCTTCACCCAAAGGTATTGGCTGCGCGTGTAAGTACAGCCAAGCCAGACGTCTATCCAGATTGCCACTCGGTGGGCGTTGAAGTATTTCGTATTAAGACTTCTTAAACAAAATCTAGAAAAGAACTCTTATGGGCGATATTCGTAAAGTTGTCTTCGAAGAAAACAAGCTAGAGAAGAAACTCTGCCGCTTGGTAGGTCAAGCTATTGGTGACTTCGGCATGATCGAAGAGGGCGATAAGGTCATGGTATGTGTTTCGGGCGGCAAAGATAGTTACGCCATGCTCGATATTCTGATGAAGCTGCGTGAGCGCGCGCCGATCAATTTTGAAATTGTTGCGGTGAACTTAGATCAGAAGCAGCCTAATTTTCCAGCTGAAATCTTACCCAATTATTTGAAGAATTTAGGTGTTCAGTATCACATTGAAGAGCAGGACACTTACAGTATTGTGAAGCGTGTGATTCCTGAGGGTAAAACAACCTGTGGATTGTGCTCACGCTTACGCCGTGGCATTTTGTATCGTGTGGCAGATGAGTTGGGTGCAACGAAAATTGCTTTAGGCCATCACCGTGATGACATTTTAGAAACTTTGATGCTCAATATGTTTTATGCGGGCAAGCTAAAGGGGATGCCGCCCAAGTTGCGCTCTGATGATGGCAAGCATATTGTGATTCGCCCCTTGGCTTATGTTCCTGAGAAATTACTCGAACGTTATGCGGCAGATATGAATTTCCCTATTATTCCGTGTGATTTGTGTGGAAGTCAGCCCAATTTGCAGCGCCAGGTCATGAAAGAAATGCTGCGCGATTGGGAGAAGAAGCATCCTGGTCGGGTGGAGAACTTATTTCGCTCTATGCATCATATTGTTCCATCTCATTTAATGGACGGCGAAGCCTTTGATTTCAAGAACCTGGAGATTTCCACCGAGTTAGCGGGTATTGCTGCTAGATCTTCTGGCGACAGGGCAATTGATGAGGCCGAATTAGATGAATTAGCCTGTGGAACCATGATTCAGGGGACTTATAATCCCCCTTTATGAATATCGTCATTTTGGCTGCTGGGCAAGGAAAGCGGATGAAATCCGCTCTGCCCAAGGTCCTGCAAACTCTCGCAGGCAAGCCCCTGCTCCAGCACGTTCTCAGTACTGCGCTTTCACTACAAGACAAAAAGTCTAAATCTGGCCCCGTTGTAGTGGTTGGTCATGGTGCGGCAGATGTAAAGACATTCTTATTAAATGCCGGCAAGGAAGATCCAAGCTTTGGCAAAGTAAGCACTGCGCTGCAAGCTGAACAAAAAGGCACGGGTCACGCATTATTGCAAGCCTTGCCTAAATTAGATGTTCAAGAGCCCACTTTAGTTTTATATGGCGATGTTCCGCTCACTACAAAAAAGACGCTGGCTAAATTAGCGAAGTTGGCTGATGGCTTCAGAGGACAAGATTCTGCATTAGCTTTACTGACACAGAACCTTGGCAACCCTACTGGCTACGGCCGCATCGTGCGCGATGCTGACGGCTCTGTAAAAGAGATCGTTGAAGAGAAGGATGCGACGCCTGCACAAAAAGCAATTCAAGAAATTAATACCGGCATCATGGTGTTGCCAACGAGCTCACTAAAGAAGTGGTTAAAAGCTTTACGTGCAAGTAATGCACAAGGCGAGTATTACTTGACTGACGTGATTGCTATGGCTGTTAAAGATGGCGTGCCGATTCGCACAACACAGGCTGATGATGAGTTCGAGACGGTTGGTGTTAATAGTCGTGATCAACTCGCTGCATTAGAACGTGTGCACCAACTCAATATTGCCCATCAATTAATGGATGCGGGAGTATCGCTTGCTGATCCTGCACGTATTGATGTACGCGGTACCTTAGAGTGCGGCACCGATGTATCTATTGATGTGGGTTGCGTATTTGAAGGTTGCGTCACTCTAGATGCTGGTACGAAGGTTGGGCCATATTGCGTGATTCGCAATAGCGTGATCGGCAAAGGCGTAGCTATTCATGCATATAGCCATGTGGATGGCGCAAAAGTGGGCAATCAATCATTAATTGGCCCTTATGCTCGTTTGCGTCCTGGCGCAGATTTATCAAACGATGTACATATTGGTAATTTCGTAGAAGTGAAGAACAGCAAAATTGCCGCTAATAGCAAAGCCAATCACTTGGCTTATGTTGGCGACTCTATTGTTGGCTCCAGAGTCAACATTGGTGCTGGCACTATTACTTGTAACTACGATGGCGTTAACAAACACCAGACCATTATTGAGGATGATGTCTTCATTGGCTCGGATACTCAGTTGGTTGCACCTGTACGTGTTGGCCGTGGCGCCACATTGGGTGCGGGAACAACTTTGACTAAAGATGCTCCTGCCAATCAACTGACTGTATCCCGAGCAAAACAAATTTCCTTACAGTGGCAGCGCCCTGTCAAGCAAGAAAAGAAACCAGTAAAAAAAGCAGCATCAAAGACGGCTGTGAAGAAGGCCGTCAAGAAGCCGGTTAAGAAAACTGCAAAGGGTAAAAAATAATGTGCGGCATTGTTGGCGCGGCTTCCCGTAAAAATATTGTTGATGTTTTGGTTGAGGGCTTACGCCGCCTAGAGTACCGTGGCTATGACTCTTGTGGTTTTGCAGTCATTAATGGCGATGATGCCAAGCATCCCATTGAAAGAGCTCGAACTACTGCACGTGTTTCTGAATTAGGTGAGCAAGGTAAAGATTTTTTCGGCACCTTGGGTATTGCGCACACACGTTGGGCTACCCACGGTAAGCCAGATACCCAAAATGCACACCCACATACTTCAAACGATTTAATTGCAGTCGTACATAACGGCATTATTGAGAACTATGAAGTTCTGCGTTCGGATCTAAAGGCGGCTGGATATGTGTTTACCTCTGAAACAGATACTGAAGTTATCGCCCATTTAATTCACCAGCAATATGTTGCTAGTGGCCAAAAAGATATTGCAGCATCGGTAAGAGCGGTGCTCCCTCAATTGCATGGTGCATACGCTATTGGTGTAATCGCACAAGATAATCCAAGCACTTTAGTAGGCGCCCGCGTTGGATCTCCTCTGGTGGTTGCCATTGGTGATCATGAGCACTTTTTGGCTTCTGATGCTTTGGCATTGGCAGGACGTGCTCATTCCATGATGTATTTGGAAGAGGGTGATGTCGCTGTACTAAAGGCTGATTCTGTTGAGGTAATTGATCAAGCTGGTAAGGTCGCCCAAAGAGAGCTGAAGCCTATGCCTGCTCAAGCTGACTCAGTTGATCTCGGCCCTTATCAGCATTACATGCAAAAAGAAATCTTTGAGCAGCCTAGAGCAATTGGCGACACGCTTGCCAATATCGCTGACTTTGGTCCTGAGCTATTTGAAGCAAAGCCAGAAGATTGGAAAGCTTTTGAGCAGATTTTAATATTGGCATGTGGCACAAGTTATTACTCCGCATGTGTTGCTAAATATTGGCTAGAAGATATTGCTGGTATTCCAACACAAGTAGAAATTGCTAGTGAGTATCGCTATCGCACCACTGTGCCCAATCCAAAAACACTCATTGTGGTGGTTTCACAATCTGGCGAGACAGCAGATACCTTAGCAGCATTGCGTCATGCCAAGAGTTTAGGTCACCGCTTTACATTAGCCATATGCAACGTGGCTAGTAGCGCCATGGTTCGTGAAACTGATTGGCATTTTTTGACTAAGGCTGGCGCTGAAATTGGTGTTGCTTCAACAAAGGCATTTACTACGCAGCTTTTAGCGCTCTATCTCTTGGCGGTTTCGATTGCTAAGCGCGATGGCAGAATTTCTCCAGAAAAAGAGAAGGAGCTCCTGCGTGACCTGCGCCATTTACCAAAAGCTCTACATGCAGTACTAGCGCTTGAGCCACAAATCATTGCCTGGAGCGATGCTTTTGCTAAATGTGAAAATGCCCTATTCCTAGGCCGTGGAATGCATTACCCAATTGCACTTGAGGGTGCATTAAAGCTCAAAGAAATTTCTTATATCCATGCTGAAGCTTATCCAGCTGGCGAGTTAAAGCATGGACCGCTTGCTTTAGTTACAGACAAGATGCCGGTTGTTACTGTTGCGCCTAATGACGTCTTATTGGAGAAACTCAAATCCAATATGCAAGAAGTCAAAGCGCGTGGTGGCAAACTTTATGTTTTTGCTGATCAAGATACTCACATCTCAAGTAGCGAAGGCATCAATGTCATCAAGCTGCCTGAGCACTATGGCAACCTTTCACCAATATTGCATGTAGTTCCCCTGCAGCTATTGGCTTATCACACAGCCTGCGCACGCGGTACGGATGTTGATAAACCCAGAAACCTTGCAAAGAGCGTTACGGTCGAATAATTTTTCGCCTGTTTGACATTCACCTAAAGTTGTGGACAAAATTCAGTAGATAAATCAGGGCTTTACGAAGCCCTGATTGCATTTCTGTGTTCAAATAACTCTTGTAAAAGAGGATATTTGTTGCAACCCATGTTTCTGTCGATGCCCCGTCTTTCAGGTTTGAAATTGCTTCCGCTAATTTGTGCGCTAGCTCTCTCTGCATGCGCGGTCGGCCCAGACTTTAAGCAACCCGAGGCGCCTAAGACTTCTTCCTATACAGAAACCCCTGTAGCCAAGAAGCTCACTACCGCACCTGGAGTACCGGGCGGCACAGATCAAGAGTTTGTTGAAGGCGCAGATATTGAAGCGCAATGGTGGGAGCTTTATAAATCTCCTGAACTTGATGCGTTGATTAAAAGAGCGCTTGAGCAAAATCCAAATTTAGGCGCAGCCGATGCAGCATTGCGTGCTGCGCAAGAAAATGTCAACGCACAAATTGGCGGCCAATACTTTCCTGCAATTGGCCTTGGTGCAAATGCCGTAAGACAAAAACAACCTTCAGCTGTGTATGGCATGAACTATGGTTCTGATACTTATAACCTCTACAACACTACGGTCAATGTGACTTATAAGTTGGATGTGTTTGGCGGAGCTCGGAGAGCAGTTGAAGGTGCGCGCGCACAAGCTGAGGTGGCGCAGTTTCAATTAGAGGGCGCTTATCTTTCGCTAACCGCTAACGTAGTCACGAGCGCTGTTAAAGAGGCTGCACTGCGTGCGCAGATGCAAGCCACAGAAGAAATTCTGAAGGCTCAAACGAATCTTGCTGAAGTAACTGAAAAGCAGTTAGTCATTGGTACAGTTTCTAAGGTAGACGTCACATCCCAGCGAACCTTGGTATCGAACTCTCAAGTGGATCTCTTTAACTACGAACGAAATCTTGCATTTGCGCGCAATCAATTAGCAGTGCTAGTAGGTGAGATTCCGAGCAACGCTAATATCGCCAAGTTTGATTTGGCCAATTTGCATTTGCCAGAGAAGCTACCCCTATCAGTGCCTTCTAGCTTAGTGCGTCAGCGCCCTGATGTGCGGGCGGCTGAAGCCCAGTTAAAGGCTCAAAATGCTTTCGTAGGTGTTGCAACAGCGAACTTATTGCCGCAATTTAATATCACAGGATCTATCGGCGCAGCTTCCTTAACTTCCAATGGATTGTTTGGCCCTAACTCTGCTTTATGGTCACTTGGTGGAGGCATCTTGCAGCCATTGTTTCAGGGTGGTCAGCTTTTGGCGCAGCGTCGTGGAGCCATTGCGAACTATGAGCAAGCGGCATTTCAATATCAGGCAACTGTCTTAAATGCATTCCAAGAAGTAGCCAATGCATTGCGTGCACTAGAGACTGGTGCGCAAGCACTCAGAGCGGCATCAGATGCAGAGCGTTATGCCTACGAAACTCTGGACTTAGTACAGCAACAGTACAAACTCGGTACAGCCAGTTATTTAGCAGTGCTCTATTACCAAAATCAGTATCAGCAAGCAAAAGTGAAATCAGTTGCAGCACAAGCAACTCGCTTCTCGGATACCGCAGCGTTATTTGCAGCATTAGGTGGTGGCTGGTGGAATCGTGAAGGCCCTGCTTTTAAACCAAAAGACATAGCGAACAAAGATCAAAATGAAACTTCTGGAACAAATTAAGAACAAGCTCATTGCTTTGGTTCTTGCCTTGTGGGCATGGATGCAACGTAAAGCAATTGAATGGAAATTGCGTGAGAGAGCAATTGCGCTTTGGGAAAAGACCAAAGCTTTTTGGGCGCGTATGGGTCAGAAATGGCGTGGTACCAAAACCCATGAAAAGCTCATGGCAATGGAGCCCTTGCAGCGCCGTATGACCATCATGCTTTGCGGCGTATTTTTATTATTGGGCCTGATCTTCGCTTTCAATCAGCTGAAGACTTTCATGATTAAGCATTTCATCGCGGGCATGGGATTACCTCCTGCAACGGTATCCACCCTGGTGATTGCAAATGCAGAATGGCAGCCAAAGTTAACCAGCGTAGGTAATGTCCGTGCATTTAGGGGTGTTGAACTCAGCACCGAGATTGGCGGCTTAGTGCAGACTGTGCCGATTAAGTCAGGCCAAGACGTTAAAGAGGGCGAGCTCCTCATTAAATTAAACGATGCATCTGATGTAGCTCAATTGAATTCTTTAAAAGCAATGTCTGATCTAGCTAAGGTCATTAATGAGCGAGATAGACAGCAGTTAGCAATTCAGGCAATTAGTAAGAACGTATTTGATACGAGTGCTGCTGATTCCAAATCAAAACAAGCGCAGGTTGAGCAGCAAACTGCTTTAGTGGCCAAGAAAAACCTCAAAGCACCATTTAGTGGCCGGGTAGGTATTGTTTCTATTAATCCAGGACAGTATGTGAATCCTGGCGATAAGCTACTAACGCTACAAACCTTGGACCCTATTTTTGTAGATTTCAACTTACCGCAAAATAATGCTGAGCTCATTCAGGTTGGCCAAGAGGTTGAGGTGACTACTGACGCGTTTAAGGATGCGAGCTTCACTGGCAAGATTACTGCCGTTAGTCCAAAGGTCGATACCAATACACGCAATATTCAAGTTGAGGCACAACTTGCTAATCCGGATAAGAAAATTTTGCCGGGCATGTTTGCTAATGTGAATATCAAGCTGGGTGATCAAGTGAAATACCTGACCCTACCTCAGACAGCAGTTACTTATAACCCGTATGGTTCGACCATCTTCATTGCTAAACCTACTGGCAAGAAAGATAAGCAAGGTAATCCAGCCCTTGAGGCACAACAGGTATTTGTAACGACTGGATTAACTCGTGGTGATCAAGTGGCTATTTTGAAGGGTGTTGATGAGGGCGCAACGGTGGTCACCAGTGGCCAGCTGAAGCTCAAGAATGGCACGCCACTGATTATTAATAACAAGGTGCAGCCAGCAAATTCACCTGATCCAAAACCGCAGGAATAAATAGCAGATGAATTGGACTGACATATTCATCCGCAGACCAGTGCTCTCTATGGTGGTGAGCGCTCTTGTGTTGATTTTTGGTCTGAAGGCAATTGGTTCTTTGCCTGTAAATCAATATCCGCAAACGCAAAATGCGATTGTGACCATCACTACGGCTTACTATGGTGCTGATCCTGAAACAATTGCTGGGTTTATTACTCAGCCTCTTGAGGCATCTATAGCTCAGGCGCAAGGGATTGATTACTTATCTTCTGCCAGCGTGAGTGGAGTCTCCACTATTACTGCAACTTTGAAGTTGAACTATGACTCAAACGCGGCATTAACGCAGATACAGACTCAAATTAGTGCAGTAAAAAATCAGTTGCCACCGCAGGCACAACAACCTATTTTGACAGTGCAGGTTGGGCAATCTACTGCTGCGATGTATATGGGTTTCTATAGTGATGACATCCCCAACAATGCTATTACCGACTATTTATTGCGAGTTGTAAAGCCAAAGTTAGACGCTGTTGAGGGGGTACAAAACGCAGAGATTACTGGTGGACGTAAATTCGCCTTACGCGCCTGGTTGGATCGAGAGAAGATGGCCGGTCTTGGTGTGGGCGCCGATGATGTTTATAACGCCATGGCAGCCAACAACTACCTATCTGCGGTTGGAAGCACCAAAGGCGAGATGGTCTCGGTTGACTTGGTTGCTGGCACCGACTTGCATACTCTGGATGAGTTTCGCAAGTTAGTCATTAAAAAAGATGGCGTGAATATTGTTTATTTAGACCAAGTGGCTAATGTCACTATGGGGTCTGAGGACTACAACACAAATGTTGCCTTTAGCGGCAAGAGGTCAGTATTTATTGCTATTAAGGTTGCGCCGCAGGCCAACCTATTGGATGTAGCGCAACGTGTTCGGGATGTGGTGCCAGATATTCAGAAGCAATTACCCATTGGCATGACGGGCAAGATTGTTTATGACTCTACCAAATTTATTACTAGCTCTATTGATGAAGTGGTGTCTACTTTAATAGAGGCCTTGGTGATTGTGACAGTGGTGATCTACCTCTTCTTGGGTAGTGCTCGCGCGGTTGCTGTTCCAGTGATTGCAATGCCTTTATCGCTCATTGGTACTTTCTTCCTCATGCAAGTGCTGGGTTATTCGATTAACTTGCTTACCCTTCTCGCCCTGGTCTTGGCAATTGGATTGGTGGTGGACGATGCCATCATCGTGGTGGAAAACGTTGACCGCCACATGAAAGAAGGTAAGTCACCACTAGAGGCATCTTTAATTGCTGCCCGCGAATTAGGCGGCCCAATTTTGGCGATGACGGTAGTGCTGATTGCGGTGTATATCCCTATTGGCTTTCAGGGTGGCCTAACGGGTGCACTGTTTACCGAATTTGCCTTTACTTTGGCTAGTGCAGTAGCGGTTTCAGGATTGATTGCTTTGACGCTATCCCCAATGATGTGCTCTCGCATCTTTACCGAAGAGCAAGAGGCTTCACCTTTTGTACAAAAGATTGATCGTATTTTTGAGAAGGTGCATCACAGCTATCAAACCACTTTGCGTGATTTGCTAAGCACTTGGCAGGTCATCATCGTGATGGGCGTCATCTTGTTAGGTGGCGTAGCTTATTTGTACTCAACGGCGCGTGCTGAATTAGCGCCAACTGAAGACCAGGGCATTGTTTTGATGCAAGCATCAGGACCTCCCAATAGTACGGTGACGCAAATGCAGACTTATGCAGATCAAATCTACGCAATTGCTGCTGCAGAACCAGAATACGAACAGGCTTTTCAGATCACGAGTCCAACTTCGAGCTTTGGCGGTATCTTGCTGAAAGATTGGGGTGAGCGAGGTCGTAATGCAACTCAGTTCCAAGAAGATATGCAGCAAAAGTGGAACTCCATTGCCGGCGCACGTGTTGCCGCCTTCCAATTTCCAGCCTTACCGGGCGCACAAGGCTTACCTGTGCAGGTGGTCATTAATACAACAGAATCTTATGCGGCGCTAAACGAAGTCTCCCAAGCAGTGCTTGATAAAGCGCGCCGCAGTGGCAATTTCTTCTTCGTGGATTCTGATCTTAAGATTGATAAGCCACAAGATGTTTTAGAGATTGATCGAGAAAAAGTTGCTGCCCTAGGTATGACTCAGCAACAAGTCGGCTCAGCCTTATCTGCTGCTTTAGGCGGTGGATATGTAAATTACTTCTCAGTGGCCGGACGCTCTTATCGTGTGATTCCACAAGTAAAGCAAGTGGATCGTCTCAATCCAGATCAAATATTGGATTACTATATTCGCACACCAAGTGGTGCGATGGTTCAAGCGCGCACTATCGCAACGATTAAACAAAGAGTGGTACCGCAGTCTATCAATCACTTCCAGCAATTGAATTCAGCAACAATCTCGGGTGTAAGCACTCCATTTATTTCGCAAGCGGATTTATTGGAGTACATGCGTCAGACTCTGAAAGAGGTTGCGCCTAATGGTTACACCATGGACTACGCAGGTCCTTCGCGCCAATTTATGGCTGAATCTGGCGGCTTCTTAGTCACCATGTTCTTTGCGATTCTGATTGTGTTCTTGGTGCTTGCGGCACAGTTTGAAAGTTTCCGCGATCCGATTGTAATTTTGGTTTCTGTGCCGCTAGCCTTATTTGGCGCCTTGATATTTATTAATTTGGGATTCACGACCTTAAACGTCTACACCCAAGTTGGTCTAGTCACACTCATGGGCTTGATTAGTAAGCACGGTATTTTGATCGTGGAGTTTGCGAATGAACTTCAGGAAGCGGGGCGCAGTAAGCTCGATGCCATCGTTGAAGCAAGTAGCGTTCGTTTGCGCCCGATTTTGATGACAACTGCAGCAATGGTTTTAGGTGTATTACCTTTGGTGATTGCTTCTGGCGCGGGTGCCGCAGGACGCAAATCCATGGGCATTGTCATTTTCACTGGCCTATCAATTGGTACGCTGTTTACACTCTTTGTAGTGCCAGCAATGTACTTATTTATTGGTGCCGATCACCATGCCAAGAAATTTAAGCAGCAGTAAAAATGAAAGACAGAAAAACTATTTAACGATATTGAGTTCTTTTTCAACAATATCGTTAAAGCAAGTTTCATTTTCTAGGCGTTGCATCCAGGCATCGATATTCTTAAGGGGTGCACGCTCGCCAGTGTGCTTTGGGAAGGTCTGATTTAGAAGAATCCAACGACTGACACACAGAGCTAGAACAATATCTCCAGTCTGAAATTGATTGCCCGCACAATAGCTTTGCTTGGACAATGTTTGATCTAGCAATCCAAGCAGCCGATTAGTTTCTTGGTATCCCTTGAGAATCGATTCGTATTGACGCTCTGCCTCTGGTGTTCTGGTGAGACCCAGAAATGCTATGCGCAGCGCTGGCCACATTGTGCCCAATTGCCAATCCATCCATTTCTCGGATTCGTACTGAGTCTTAATGTCTGCTGTAAAGCGCCCAGCCTGATCATGCTGACGGGCTAAGTAGCGCATGATGGTATTGGATTCCCAAAGTACCACTTCACCATCTTCCAGTGTAGGTACTAAGCCATTTGGGTTGAGATTTAAAAACTCTGGAGTGTTATTGATACCAAATTGCAGGCCAGCATCGATGCGCTCAAAGTCCTTGCCTTCTTTGAGTCCAAGCTCGGCAAGGGACCACAATACTTTTTGAACGTTAATCGAACTTTTTCGACCCCATAAACGCATCATGGCATTTCCTTACAAAGATGAAGTGGTATTAGCTAGCTTTAGTTTCTGTGAAATCGAGGCCAACAAATTGGCTGCGCGCAAAAATGAGTGGCTCTCGTTCAGGATGATTTTTTAAGTTAATCACTTTAGCAACAATAATATTGTGATCACCGCCAATATGAACACAAACAGTTTCACATTCGTAGTAAGCAACACAATGATCAATCTGCGTAAGTCCGCTAGCAGCTAGCTTGTGATCAACTCCCTTGAATTGATCGGTCTTCACATTAGCGAAATGCATGGCCAGATTCTCTTGCGAGCGTTCTAAAACATGAATCAAATGTTTCTTGCCAAGCTCAACCCATGGCATTAGACGCGAATGCTTCTTGAGACTCCAAAGTATGAGTGGTGGCTCGAGTGAGACAGTATTGAAGGAGCTAATCGTAATGCCGTGAGAATTATTTTCCTCATCTAGGCAAGTGATAACAGTGACCCCAGTTGCAAATGATGCGAAACCTTTGCGCAGCTCTTGTGAAGTAAACGGGGTCATTAGTCTTTGCTTATTTAGCTTCAGCTTTTGCTGTAGCGGTCAGTGTTGTACCGGGAATGGGATTTAACACTTCATTCTCTTCAGCTTTTACGCACTTGAAGCGATATTCTTTGCCTGCCTTGGACAGAAAGCTGGCGCCTTCATAGAAATCATCTTTACAGGTCTTGGTAGCAAAATCCATAACATCCTGCGGCGCAGCGCTAGAGGTGATCAGGCGCATATTGCCCATGGACATATTAATTTGGGTGGAATAGCAGCCAGATAGCGCCAAGCCAGAAATCGTAGTTAATAGTAGAATTTTTTTCATGGAAACCTCCATAATCAGCAATGCTCGTTAGGATAAACCTATTAAGCAATTGCTGCGGGGAAATACCTCGTTCTAAAAGGAAGAGACATGTTTAAAGCAATATTGGTAAATAAGGATGATCAAGGGTATCGCGCAGAATTAGCCCAAGTTGATGAGGCTAAGCTCCCAGAAGGCGATGTTCGCGTAAAGGTCCTATATTCCACTCTCAATTACAAGGATGGCCTGGCTATCACCGGCAAAGGCCCGGTGGTTCGCAGCTTCCCAATGGTGCCTGGCATCGATTTTGCTGGTGAAGTAATGGAGAGCACCAGTTCCGACTTCAAGACTGGCGATATGGTGCTTCTTAATGGCTGGGGAGTTGGGGAAGGGCATTGGGGTGGCTTAGGACAGCAGGCCCGTGTGAAGGCCGATTGGTTGATTCCACTGCCCAAGGGGTTTACTGCGAAACAAGCATTAGCCATTGGCACTGCCGGTTATACCGCCATGCTCTGCGTCATGGCACTACAAAAGCATGGGCTTAAGCCAAGTGATGGTGAGGTTCTGGTCACCGGTGCTGCGGGCGGCGTTGGCAGCTTTGCCATCACCCTTCTCAGCAAGCTAGGTTTTACTGTTGTCGCGAGCACTGGCCGTATGGCTGAAGCGGATTACCTGAAGAAATTGGGTGCAACTGAAGTAATTGATCGCGCTACCTTATCTGCTCCTGGCAAGCCATTGGCAAAAGAACGATGGGCTGCAGTAGTTGATAGTGTGGGTAGTCATACCTTGGCTAATGCGTGCGCGCAGACCAAGAGCGATGGTGCAGTAGCTGCTTGTGGACTGGCTCAAGGCATGGATTTTCCTTCTAGTGTTGCACCATTTATTTTGCGCGGAGTGACTTTGTACGGCATTAATAGTGTGACTGTGCCACGTGCAAAACGCATTGCCGCCTATGAGCAGTTGAGTAAGTTAGTGGATCTGAAAACCTTAGATGAAATCTCTCATGAGATTACGCTTGAGGAGTCAATCAAATACGCGCAAGAATTAATGGCGGGTAATGTACGTGGACGGTTGATTGTCGACGTCAATAAATGAAAAAGAAATAAAGATTGATATTACTGTGGTGCTTGGGGTTTGCGACTTGGAAGTTGCGTCCAAACCTCAAGCTTCTCAGGATTCGTGAGATCTGACCAATCAGCAATTTCAGTCAAGGTACGATAGCAGCCACGACAGTAACCATTTTCAGGATTAATGTCACACCAATTAATGCAAGGCGATGGAACTGTTGTCAAAGCAAACCTAGAAGTAAAAAATCAATCAATAACACTAAGCCATGAATACTCAAAACAAAGCCAGTGCTGAAGCTACAATTCATTATCCCTTAGGAGATGCTCTTCCGGAAGTGGGTAGCAGCATCGAGGTTGCGCCAGGTGTTCGCTGGATCAGAATGCGTCTGCCCTTTGCTTTAGATCACATCAATCTTTGGCTGCTGCGCGACGAAATTGATGGTGTTGTGGGTTGGACGATTGTGGACTGCGGTATTGCTAATGATGAGACAAGAGCTTCATGGGAGCAAGTGTTTGCTACTCAGCTTGAAGGCTTACCAGTCTTGCGCGTGATAGTGACGCATATGCATCCTGACCATGTGGGGCTGTCCCAATGGCTCTGTCAAAAATGGAATGTCCCTATGTGGATTTCCATGACGGATTACTTAACTGCGCAATGGTTAAGTTGTAAAGAGGGGGGTGCTGCAGTTGGGTCACGGGCTGGCAGCGGTGGTTCCGCAGATCATTTTCAAAGACATGGTTTAACAACTACTGAAGATTTAGAAAAAATTCGCGGGCGCTCCAATTACTACAGCAATATGGTGCCTGGAGTGCCACGTCAATACCGCCGCATTATTGATGGCGAGTCTATTTTGATTGGTGGTCATGCGTGGCAAGTCATCATGGGCTATGGGCACGCGCCTGAGCATGCTTCATTGTTTTGTAAAGATCTTGGAGTGTTGATTTCTGGAGATATGTTGTTGCCCCGCATTTCTACTAATGTGAGTGTTTATGATGCTGACCCAGATGCAGATCCGCTAGGCTTATATCTTGACTCTATTGAAAAATATTTAGTGTTGCCTGAGCATGCATTGGTACTGCCTTCACATGGCAAACCATTTACTGGAATTAGGCCGCGCGTTGCGCAACTCAAAGCGCATCATGATGATCGCTTGGCGGATACTTTGGCCGCATGTAAAAAACCGGCACATGCTAGGGAGATTGTGCCGGTCTTGTTTAAGCGTGAATTAGATATTCATCAACTCACATTTGCAATGGGTGAGGCTATTGCTCATCTGAATTACCTACTTCGTCGAGGAAAGTTGCGTCGCCAGCTTTGCGAGGACGGCGTGTTGCGGTTTTCCGTGGTTTAGCACTAGTCGTTTTAGTCTTAGATTCTTCCTTTGGGGTGCTTGTTGAGCTGGCTGCTGAGCTAGCTGCAGATACAGCATCGCCAAAGGATTTGAGTGCCATCATGGTGGCATGCTGAACTTCTAGACCCTGAATCGTCGATTTGAGGATGTTGAGGTTCAAATTGAGCCAGTTTTCAACGCTTTTCAGGTCTTTAATGCGTTTTTCAAGCTCATCCACATCCAAGCCAGGAAAAGCCGAAGCAAAGCCGCCAGCAGCCTTAGAGGCGTCTGCCGTGAAGGGGAACTGTCCAGCCTGACCTGCAGCACCTTGTCCCCACATGGTTTTAAACATATCTAGGCTTTGATTGAATTCTGGAATGGTTCCAAACATAAGGGCTCCGGGGTGAATGAAAAGTGGCTTTTCCAATAGAATAAGGGATTCTAGAGATTAATCCCGGTTTAACAATGCAATCTAATGGTTTGTCCCAGCCCTATACCCGCGGTCAAAAGCTTCCCGAGCTATTAAAGCAGCGCATCCTCATTTTGGATGGCGCCATGGGCACCATGATTCAGCAATATAAGTTAACTGAGGCTGACTATCGCGGTTTGCCGGGAAATGCCCGATTTGCCGATCATCCTGGCGATATCAAAGGTAACAATGAGCTCTTAGTTTTGACTCAGCCGCAAATTATTAGCAAGATCCATGAGCAATATTTGGATGCTGGCGCAGACATTATTGAAACCAATACTTTTGGTGCAACCTCAGTGGCGCAAGAGGACTACAAAATGGCTGGCTTGGCTCGTGAGATGAATGAAGTCTCTGCCAAATTAGCGCGCGCAGCTTGTGAAAAATACAGCACCCCAGAAAGACCGCGTTTTGCTGCGGGCGCGATTGGGCCTACACCAAAGACTGCGAGCATTTCACCAGATGTTAATGATCCAGGTGCGCGCAATGTAACCTTTGATGCATTGCGTGCTTCGTATCGTGAGCAGATTGAAGGTTTATTTGCGGGTGGCGTCGATTTATTTTTGGTTGAAACCATTTTCGATACGCTCAATGCCAAAGCAGCATTGTTTGCCCTCGACGAATTTTTTGAAGAGACTGGTGAGCGTTTACCGGTAATGATTTCTGGAACGGTGACTGATGCATCTGGACGTATTTTGTCAGGCCAAACAGTTGAGGCATTCTGGAATAGTTTGCGTCACATTAAGCCGCTCACTTTTGGCTTGAACTGTGCCTTAGGCGCTGCTTTAATGCGCCCATATATTGCAGAGCTAGCAAGAATTTGCGATGCGGCAGTGTCTTGTTACCCCAATGCGGGTTTGCCTAATCCGATGAGTGATACGGGCTTTGATGAGACCCCAGAAATCACTTCTAGCCTAGTAGATGGTTTTGCTAAAGATGGCTTAGTAAATTTGGTAGGTGGCTGCTGCGGTACGACACCTGATCATATTCGTGCAATTGCGAATGCCGTTGCTAAGCGTAAGCCACGTGCCTTCTATCGCGAAAATGCGGAGATATCAGCATGAGCAAGATAGAGAAAAAAGTAATGCCAGCGATGAAGCTTTCTGGCCTTGAGCCATTTAACGTGACCTCTGATGTTGGCTTCGTCAACATCGGTGAGCGTACGAACGTCACAGGCTCAAAAGCATTTTCCAGAATGATTTTGAATAATCAATTTGATGAGGCGCTCGTTGTGGCGCGTCAGCAGGTTGAGAATGGCGCACAAGTCATCGACATTAATATGGATGAAGCGATGTTAGATTCTGAGGCGGCGATGACACGCTTCCTTAATTTGATCGCCTCTGAGCCTGATATTGCACGTGTTCCTATCATGATCGATTCCTCCAAGTGGAGTGTGATTGAAGCAGGTTTGAAGTGCATTCAAGGTAAGCCAATTGTGAACTCGATCTCCTTAAAAGAGGGTGAAGAGTCTTTCAGAAAACAAGCGCGTTTAATTCGTCGTTATGGTGCTGCTTCTGTAGTGATGGCTTTTGATGAGGTAGGGCAAGCCGATACCTTTAAGCGTAAGACAGAAATCTGTCAGCGCTGCTATGAGATCTTAGTGAATGAAATTGGCTTTCCAGCTGAAGACATTATTTTTGATCCAAATATTTTTGCAATCGCTACTGGTATTGAAGAGCACGACAACTATGCGGTCGACTTTATTAATGCCACCCGCTGGATTAAAGAAAACCTACCGGGTGCTAAGGTTAGCGGCGGCGTTTCTAATGTGAGCTTCTCATTCCGCGGTAATGACCGTGTTCGTGAAGCAATTCATACGGTGTTCCTGTATCACGCCATTCAAGCTGGCATGGATATGGGCATTGTGAATGCAGGTCAGTTGGGCGTTTACGCCGATTTAGATCCTGAGTTGCGTGAGCGTGTTGAGGATGTTGTTCTCAATCGCTTTAAAGAAAAAGATGGCAAAACACCTACCGAGCGTTTGCTCGATATTGCCGATCAATTTAAAGGTGGCGGCGCTAAGCAGGTCGAGAACCTAGTGTGGCGTGAAGCCCCTGTACGTGAGCGTCTAACGCATGCCCTGGTGCATGGCATTACTACTTTTATTGAAGAAGATACCGAAGATTTACGAGCTGAAATTATGGGCGCTGGTGGCAGGCCCATTGAAGTTATTGAGGGCCCGCTGATGGACGGCATGAATGTCGTGGGCGACTTGTTTGGTGCGGGCAAGATGTTCTTACCTCAAGTAGTTAAAAGTGCGCGTGTGATGAAGCAAGCAGTTGCCATCTTGATTCCGTACATCGAAGAAGAAAAGCGTCAACATATTGCAGCAGGTGGCGAAGCTAAGGCTAAGGGCAAGATCGTCATGGCTACTGTGAAGGGCGACGTTCACGATATTGGTAAAAATATTGTGACCGTTGTTCTGCAATGCAATAACTTTGAAGTAGCCAATATGGGTGTGATGGTTCCTTGTGCAGAGATTCTCAAGCGTGCCAAAGAAGAGAATGCGGACATTGTCGGCTTATCTGGCCTGATTACGCCTTCGCTAGAAGAGATGACTTATGTTGCACAAGAAATGCAACGTGATGATTGGTTCCGCGAGCGCCAAATCCCATTGATGATTGGTGGTGCAACAACTTCACGCGTTCATACAGCAGTGAAGATTGCCCCACACTACGATGGCCCTGTGGTGTATGTACCTGACGCATCTCGTTCAGTTTCAGTAGCTTCCAGCTTGCTGTCCGATGAAAGTGCCAAGAAATTTATTCAAGATTTACGCGATGACTATGTGCGTATTCGTGAGCAACATGCGAACAAGAAAGCGGCGCCAACAATTTCTTTGGCTGCAGCCCGTAAAAATCGCGAGATGATTGATTGGTCTGCATATGTTCCAGAGAAGCCGAAGTTTATTGGCCGTCGCATATTTAAAAACTTTGCACTGAGTGATATTGCTAAATACATCGACTGGACGCCTTTCTTTCAGACCTGGGATTTAGCGGGAAAGTTTCCGGCGATCTTGGATGATGAAGTGGTTGGTGTTGAAGCACGCAAAGTCTTTGCAGACGCCCAAGCCTTGCTTGATAAGCTGATTAAGGGGCAATGGCTACAAGCAGATGCAGTAGTGGCCTTCTATCCTGCTAATACCGTTGGCGACGATATCGTTTTATATAGCGATGAAGCACGCGAGCACCCTTTGTTTGTTTGGCATAACTTGCGACAGCAGTCCGAGCGCCCTGTTGTAGAGGGTGTTCGCAGACCTAATCGTTGTTTGGCAGACTATGTTGCGCCAAAGGACTCCGGCGTGGCTGATTACCTGGGTTGTTTTGCAGTGACCACCGGTCATGGTGTTGAAAAGAAAGTGGCTGAGTTTCAAGCAAAACATGATGACTACAGTGCCATTATGTTAAAGGCCCTAGCTGACCGCTTAGCAGAAGCTTTTGCTGAGCTCATGCACCATCGTGTGCGTACAGACTTATGGGGCTATGCAACAGACGAGATTTTGACCAATGACCAAATGATCAATGAAGAGTACCGCGGTATTCGTCCGGCACCTGGTTACCCGGCCTGCCCTGCACATGAAGTTAAAGAGGATTTATTACGGGTAATTGGCTCTGAAGATATTGGCATGACTCTGACCGAGTCAATGGCCATGAATCCAGCTTCAAGTGTGAGCGGTTTCTATTTGGCTCATCCGGATGCGCGCTACTTTAATGTGGGCAAGCTATCGGATGATCAGGTTGAAGACTTAGCCAAACGCCGCGGTCAAAGTATTGAAGATACCCGTCGCCAGCTAGCGAGCTTGATAGATTAAACACCCCACATAACGGGTTCGTCCTTAGCTTTGGACTGCTTCATTAACTCCAGGAATGGGTAGGCTCGCTGTCCAAGGCGATCAGCCAGCTTAGGCTTCTCAGCGCCCTTCTCGGACTCGTCATTTGTTTTAGCCCGCTCCTCAAGATCTTTGAGGATGGCAGTTTCTAGAGCAGTGATGAGGTCTGGCAGTTGCTCAACGGTCAAAATTCCGCGAGGCTCTAGGGGGCGCCCCAAAATATCAAAAATTCGTTTAGTCAGATCCGCCAGCATGATGACATCTGGACCAGCCTTTGAGCGAAATTGATAGATCATTTCGATAGCTTACCACCTGATAAACTCACTTATCTATGTTGTTAACCAATAAAAATCGTTTAATTGAAATGCTGAGTGCTGCACTTGCAGGCTTGGCTCAGGAACGCGACCTAGGGGAGGCTCCTGTCCCCCGTTTGGAGCGTCCCAAGGCTGTTGATCATGGGGATGTCGCTTGTAATATCGCCCTCCAGCTAGCTAAGGCTTGGAAACTGAACCCGCGTGAGCTGGCACAGGCTTTGGTGGAGCGTTTGCAGCAGCAAGCAGGCTTTAATGAGCTGATTGCATCCTGTGACATCGCTGGCCCTGGCTTTATTAATTTCCGCCTTAGCAATGCTGCTAAGACTGCTGTAGTTCAGGAGATCCTTTCTGCGGGAACTCATTTTGGTGAGTCTGTGCAGGACGGTCGGTCTGCGCCAAGCGCCATGATTGAGTTTGTCTCCGCCAATCCAACCGGCCCATTGCATGTAGGTCACGGTAGACAAGCAGCGCTGGGCGATGCCTTAGCTAATCTATTGGCTACCCAAGGAATCAAAGTTCATCGTGAGTTTTATTACAACGATGCCGGTGTACAAATTGCGAATTTAGCCGTATCTGTTCAAGCTCGCTTGCAGGGATTAAAGCCTGGAGATGCCAAGTGGCCTGAGCAGGCATATAACGGTGAATATATAGCGGAGATTGCTAGCGCATTTAAAGTCTCTCCAGAATTTAAAGATGATCTTGAAGCCATTCGTCAATTCGCGGTTGCCTATTTGCGCAACGAACAGGACATTGATTTAAAAACTTTTGGTGTGAAATTTGATTGCTATTACTTAGAGTCTTCTTTATATACCGACGGTAGCGTTGCACAAATCGTTGGCGACTTACAAAGCATTGGCAAGACCTATGAATCCGAAGGTGCGCTCTGGTTGAAGAGTACGGATGATGGTGACGATAAAGATCGCGTGATGCGTAAGTCAGATGGTAGCTTTACCTACTTTGTGCCTGATGTGGCTTATCATGCCAGCAAGTGGAATCGCGGCTTTCAGAAAGTAATTAATGTGCAGGGTAGTGATCACCATGGCACGATTGCCCGCGTGCGTTCAGGCTTGCAGGGCGTGGCACAAAAGCGTGGTTGGGATATCCCGAAAACATACCCTGACTATGTGTTGCATAAGATGGTTACCGTCATGCGCCATGGTGAAGAGGTCAAAATTTCTAAGCGTGCTGGTTCATATGTAACCGTGCGTGATTTGGTTGAATGGTCCGGTGGCGTTACGCCGGAGATGACGCCTGAAGAGAGAGAGCTGGCTTTGCAGCGTGGACGGGATGCTGTGCGCTTTTTCTTGATCTCGCGTAAGGCAGACACCGAGTTTGTTTTTGATATTGATTTAGCCTTGCAGCAAAACGATGAGAACCCAGTGTTCTACGTTCAGTATGCGCATGCGCGAATTAATTCAATCTTGCAGCAGTGGGGTGGCCAAATATCGGATTTAGCTAACGCTGATTTATCACTCCTACAAAGTAAAGCATCTGATCATTTGCTGCGCCGTTTGGCGGAATACCCAGAAGTTCTGACGGCCGCTGCCGAAGAATTGGCGCCTCATGCATTGGCTTTTTATCTGCGTGACTTAGCAGGTGATTTCCATACCTTCTATAACGCAGATCGTGTATTAGTTGACGACCAGAACTTAAAACAAGCACGTCTTGCATTACTGCTAGCAACCCGTCAGGTTCTGCAAAATGGCTTAAAAGTACTCGGGGTATCCGCGCCAATTAAGATGTAATGGCGAGGTATGAAGTGAAGATGTAAGATGAGGAAATGATGAAAACACCGAATCAACAAAACTCCCAATACGGCGGCACTATTCTCGGCTTTATTTTGGGTTTGGGTGTAGGTCTTGGAATTGCCTTTGTCATCGCCTTTTATCTTTCTAAAAATACCCCTCAAGAAAGACCGGGGATGCGCGCCCCAAGTCTGCCTTTGATTATTAAACCTTCTACAGCACCTGCTGAAGGTGAGGCGGGTGCTCCTGCTGAGCCAGTTGATTTAAATAAGCCCCTTCAGGGTAAATCAGCTCCTCCAGCCTCAACAGATCCAATAGGTGATTTGGTAAACGGCAAGAAAACTGCTGATAAGCCAGCGGATGCATCTCCTGCAAGCAAATCAGATTCCATTTATTTCTTGCAAGTGGGTGCGTTTACGAAGCGTGCTGATGCAGATGCGCAAAAAGCGAATTTAGCAATCCAGGGAATTCAAGCCCAGTTAAGTGAAGTCACGAGTGACGGCAATACTCTTTGGCGCGTGCGGGTAGGTCCATATAACAGCGTTGAAGAGAGCAACTCAGTGCGAGACAAATTGAGTAGCATGGGCATTAAACCAACCTTAATCAAATCCAGTAAATCATGATTTCATTCAGCAAAAGATTCATTACTTTATTAGCACTGCTTTCTTTAAGTGGCTTTGCTAGTGCGCAAGCTCAAAAAATCGAAGAGGGTTTTGATTACCGCATATTGCCTGTTGCACAACCGGTCGAAACCAAGGGAAAAGTAGAGGTTATTGAATTCTTTTGGTATGGTTGCCCACATTGCTATGACTTTGAGCCAGAGCTCAGTAGCTGGGTAAAGCGCCAGCCTAAGGATGTTGTCTTCAAAAGAGTTCCCGTAGCTTTCCGTGACGACTTCTTGCCCCATAGCCAAATGTATTACGCGCTTGAATCGATGGGCAAAGCTGATGCCTTAAATGAGAAAGTAATGTATGCAATGCATAAGGAAAATAAGCGGCTCTTAACTGAGACGGAGATTGCAGATTGGGTTGCGTCTCAAGGCGTTGATCGCAATACCTTCTTGGCAACCTATCGCTCTTTTGCAGTAGTTTCTAAAGCGCGTGCTGCTAAGCAATTAACCGAAGCCTATCGTATTGATGGCGTACCGACGATTGTGATGCAGGGTAAGTATGTGACATCACCATCCATTGCTGGATCGAAAGCTAAAGCAATTACAGTAATGGATTATCTAGAAGAGAAAATTCGTAAAGACAAGTACAAACAGTAACTTCGAAATAGGTTGCTGCGTAATGCTTTAGCGCCGCTTAAATTTTGACGAAGCGGCGCACAATCCAAAAGTAGATTGGGTAAGGCAAGATTCTCAGAAATTTTAAGAATCTTGTGAATCGCTTAGGGAAGTGAATATCGAATTCCCCCTTCTGAATACCGCTCAATATCTCGCTGGCTGCTTCCTCGGCACTAATTAAGGCTGGCATTTCAAAGTCATTTTTTGCAGTAGCCTCAGTAGCCACAAATCCTGGCGAGATCATGTGCACACTGACTCCTGTCGGCAGCAAGTCGTAATATAAATTCTCGCAAAAATTAATGATGGCAGCTTTACTTGGACCATATGCCAAAGCTTTTGGCAGGCCGCTATACCCTGCAACGCTACCAACGATAGCAATATGTCCCGAATGTGCCTTTAGCATCTCTGGCATCACTAATGCAACTGCTCTCATAGGCCCCAGAAGATTTGCATCGATTGTTTTTTCAGCAATCTTGAAATCAAAATAAGCTGCTCGTAATGGGGTGTATACGCCAGATACAAAGAGCAGGAGATCAATTCCGCCCCAGGCGTTCAAAATCGTTTTATAGCCATCCTGGAGTTGCGCATCATCGGTAACGTCGATAGGAATGACCAGGCTTTGATCAATCGTTCCAGTGAGGGCAATTTCATTTAATCGTTCGGCTCTTCGGCTGGAAAGCGCTACTTTAGCGCCTTTGAGAAGAAGGGTTTTCGCACAAGCTTCACCAATGCCGCTAGATGCGCCAATGACCCAGACTCTTTTGCCTGAGAAGTGATCTATTCCGCTTTGTTTCATACGCCTAGCGCATCAGAAGATGCTGGTGATGGTTGATGACTCAAGGTGAATTGCACTACATCGATATTACGCTCAGTAAAGCCAGCGGCACAATACATGAGGTAGAAGTTCCAAAGGCGTATAAATGCTTCATCAAAGCCAAGTTGACGTACTTCTTGTAGTTTTTGATTAAAGCTATCGCGCCACAAACAAAGAGTTCTTGCGTAATCTCCGCCAAAGGCGAATTCATCATCAATTCGTAATCCAGCTTTAGCAGCGCTTGCTTTAAAGCTTGCTCTAGATGGCAGCATGCCTCCAGGAAATACATACTGTTGAATAAAGTCAGTGTTGCGTCTGTAACGATCAAAAAGATCTTCGGCAATTACAATCGTCTGAATACAAGCTTTGCCGCCCGCTTTTAGACAGTGGGCAATCGTTTCAAAATACTCTGGCCAATGTTTTTCACCAACTGCCTCAAACATTTCGACGGAAGCAATGCCATCAAATTTTTCTTGGCAATCGCGATAGTCTTGAAGGCGCACTTCAAATCCAGGAGGATTAGCAATTTGACCTTGCACTGCTAGTAAGCGTTTCTCTGCAAATGCTTTTTGCTCTGTAGAGAGAGTTAGGCCAGTAATGGTTCTCTTGTTACGAAGAGACTCCTCCATAACGCCACCCCAGCCACAACCAATTTCAAGTATGTGCTCTCCTGGCGAAGTCTTTAAGGAATCTAGAATGCGCCCAATTTTTGCGCGCTGTGCATCAGCTAAGACTTGCTGATTACCTTCAGAAAACCAGGCGCTAGAGTAGCTCATCGTGGGATCAAGCCATAGAGTATAAAAAGCATTACCTAGGTCATAGTGCGCATGAATATTCTTGCGGCTTCCCGCTTTACTGTTATCTCGCAACCAGTGTTTTAGACGGTAAAAAATTGATCCATACCAATTGCCGTAAATGGCTTTTTCTAAAATAGTTCGGTTGCGTATTGCTAACTCAAGCAGTGCTTTGAGGTCGGGAGTATTCCATTTGCCTTGAATATAGCTCTCGGCAAAACCAATATCACCATGGGACATGATCTCTTTAAATACAGACCATTCCAAGATATGAATTTCAGCGTGTAATTGATCACTTTGAATACCAAACTCGCGCTTCTCGCCATTGGGAAGGGTAAGTTTTAAATGGCCACTGCTTAGCTTCGTCAGAAGAGTTAGGAGTGCCTTAGCCTTAATTTGGTGTTGTGGCGAAGCGCTATCCAGCCCTTGCGGACGAGAAAAATTGAGTCTGGAGAGAAGGGATTGTCCTGGGCGATTCATCTGCTAACTTCAAGTTCTGGTGGTTTAGGCTTTGAGTGAAAGGGTACACCTTTTACCCACAATTTCAATGCTTGCCAATGTATTCGGAAAACGACACCCAAGCTCATTAATGGGTAGCGTAGTAGCGCCAACATGATATTGGTGCGACTGAGTGGGCGGCTGGTGCCGCTAATGCTGGTGTTAATGAGGGGTTGGCCATCCTCATGAAGCTCAATGCGACAGACATTATTCTTGCCGCTATTACTATCTTGCGGAAATAAGAAGCGGAAATGGTAATCACCACGTACTGCACAAAATGGTGAAACGTGAAATACCTTTTTACTACTGAGTGTTTCGCCCGAGCGCAACACTTCACCCGAATCTTTGTGTAGTAAATAGCAATGACGCTCACCAAAGGTATTGTTAACCTCAGCCAGTACCGCCTGTACTTTGCCATCAGCGCGTGTGCAGATCCAAAAGCTCACGGGATTAAAGACATAGCCCAATACCCTTGGAAAAGTCTGAAGCCAAATTTCTCCATCGACATGTTGCACATGATTGTCTGCAAGAATCTTTTCGATCCAAGCAAGGCTATTGGATTCTCCCAGGCCATGGTCCTTATCAAAAAATGCACAGAGGCCCCAACGGTTATCGCTTAAGCCGTTTTGACTCAGTAAATTCGGATTGGCGCTACGACCGCGCATAGGGATGGAGATAGTAAATACTCCATAACCAAAAGCATTCTTAGCCGGCCTCAAGCGCTGGTGTTTTACTACTCCAAAGTTAATCTTGGCATCTGACATCAACTACACATCTTGTTTGGTTTTGATCGGTTGACGAATGCTTTCAATTAAAGCTTCTGCAACTAATTCGCCGGAACGCAAGCCATCCTCATGAAACCCAAATCCTGTCCAGGCACCGCAATACCAAATAGATGATGTGCCCTGAATTAAGGGAAGCTCTTTCTGCGCCTGTATCGCATTCATATCAAAGACAGGGTGTGAGTAGTGAATCTCTTGATGTACAAGTTTTGGATCCGGCTCTTTCGAGGGATTTAAGCTCACAATAATTTGCGTATCTTTAAGTTGGTCTGGTAATGGTTGCAGGCGATTAATTAAGTAGTTAACGCTGACATGTTGTTTTGTATTGGTTTTGGCGCCGGATTTAGCGGTGTAATTCCATGCAGCCCAGCAACGTTTTGCATCTGGCAAGAAACGAATATCGGTATGTAATATTGCGCGATTCTTTTGGTATGGAACTGATGCTAGGATATTTCTGGCCTGTTGATCAATGCCATGCACTAAATCTAGCGTTTGATCGCTATGACAAGCCATGATGACTTCATCGAAATGGGCAGAGCCAGCTTGGCTAATAACCTCAACTTGCCCGCCATCATGACCTGTATTTACTTTCAGGACACATTCCCTTTTAATGGCCACACCATGCTTTTCTAGTGCCGCTACAAGTCGCTTTACATACTCTCGTGAGCCACCCTTGATGGTCAACCATTGCGGACGATTTTGGATTTGTAGCAGGCCATGGTTATGGCAGAAGCGCACCATAGTTTGAATAGGAAACTCGAGCATCTGCTCGACTGAACAAGACCAGATGGCACCGATCATCGGTAGAAAGTAATTTTCTTTAAAGCTTTGACTAAAGCGATGGCGCTTTAAAAAATCCGCAATTTTTTCATCAGGCTCTTTGTATTGATGACCAGCTTCAATTTGGTCATGCGCCAACTGAGTGGCTAAACGATTAAAGCGCAAGATGTCATAGGCCATTCTCCAAAATGATGGAGAGAGAAGATTAGATCTTTGTCCAAAAAAAGAATTGATGTCGTTGCCGGCCCATTCAATCTTTTTCCCCGCCCCAGATTTGGTGGCTGTATCAATCGATACAGAAAAAGACATTTCTGAGGGGGCTACTGGCGCTTGAATTTCTTCGAATAAACGAACGAGACGTGGATAAGTCTTGCGGTTGAATACCAGGAAACCAGTGTCTACGCCATGTGTGATGTCTTTGCCACCGATGTTGCAAGTGATATCGACTGTATTGCTGTGACCGCCAATGTGATCGCCAGCTTCATATAAGGTAATTTCAAATTCAGGATGTTGTCTTAAGGCGTAGGCACAGCCTAATCCAGAGATGCCTGCGCCAATAATGGCGATTCTTTTTTTACTCACTGAGCTTTTTCTCCTAAAAGCTTTTCAATTTCATTTGTAATGCTGCTGCTAGCTGGTTTGGTAATGCTTCCAAACGAATCAACCACATTACCATTTCGATCGATTAAATATTTATAAAAATTCCATTTTGGAGTTGTGCCAGTTTTGGCTATCAACATCTTAAATAGGGGATTTGGGTTGCCGCCGGAAACCGCGCTCTTAGCAAACATCGGAAATTTAACGTCATAGGTGTTCTTGCAGAAATCGGCAATCTCCTTATTGCTCCCAGGCTCCTGTTGCCCGAAGTCATTAGAGGGAAAGCCCAGAATGACAAAGCCCTGGTCCTTGTATTTAGCGTAAATCTTCTCAAGACCTTCATATTGGCTGGTAAAGCCGCAAAAGCTGGCTGTATTGACTACCAATATTACTTTTCCTTGATATTGGCAAAGGTTTTGCGGCGCCTCGTCCTGCAAGCGAGGAAAAGTATGGGAGAGCAGCGGGCTGCAAGTGGGCGCAGCAATGGCAAGCTGAAATCCAGATAAGAAAGCAAAAAGCCCAAATAGGCAGTTCATTACAAAACGGGGCATATCGCACCTTTTTTATTCATGAGTGAGAGGCCAAGTCTAAGACATTCTGGCTAATATCGCTGGCCTCGTAAGATTGCCATTAATATTGGGTTATGAGTCATTTGCCACCCCCCTCTTTTGAAGCAAAAGTCTGCTCACCAGAACAGCTTGCTGCTCGTCTAGAAAAGCTTCCTAGGCCATTGGTATTTACTAATGGAGTCTTCGATATCCTGCACCGCGGCCATGCCAGTTATTTGGCTCAGGCCCGTGCCTTGGGGGTCAGCTTGGTAGTAGGTGTAAATTCTGATGCCTCAGTGAAGATGTTGGGTAAAGGCGACGACAGGCCTATTAATTCAGAGGCTGATCGTCAGGCTTTATTGGCTGCATTGGAAAGCGTGGATATGACTGTGTTGTTTACCGAACAAACACCAGTCAATTTGATTGAAAAAATTCGTCCTGATATTTACGTCAAGGGTGGTGATTACGAAATCGATACCTTGGCTGAAACCCATCTGGTAAAAAGTTGGGGTGGTAAAGCAGTTGCGATACCTTTCCTATACGAGCGCTCAACTACAAGCCTCTTAGGTAAGATTCGCTCTTAAAGGTTTTGTAGTAACCACGCCCAGGTACCGCGAAGTACTAACCCTTCAGTTACTTCCACAGCTTGCTTGATTGGCAAATTAGTTTTTGTAATTTCTTGCGCTAGGACTTTGGCATTTCCGCCATCAAGCCAAATTTTTTCAATGGGAAAATTTAATTCTTTTGCCTGCTGTATTCCGTACAGAATTGCACCAATTTGCGCTGCATCACAACCGCCGATAATTGCGTCATTGGTGGAGCATCCAAATCCATGATGCTCCCCACGCTTAGCTAGGCCTAGCTGCGCAGTATTGTTTGCCAAACTTTCTTGCATTAATCCAAGGCCAGGCAAAATCCATCCGCCGTAATGTAAGCCGTTAGAACCTAGTAAGTCGATGGTAGTCGCAGTACCGGCATTCACAAGCAGGGTGTTTTTATTCGATAAAACGCGCGCCCCAATTAGTGCGGCCCAGCGGTCTGCGCCGAGCTTGCTGGGATCTTGATACAGGCTACGCATCCCTGCATAAGTGCTATCCCCTTTGAGTTGCTTCCAATCTAAATCACTCCATTGTGGAAATAGTGATTTAAGATTAGTCATTGCCTCATGGCCAGCAACGCAGGCAAAACCAATGGCCGCGGGCTTCGGTAAGGTTTTAGAAATATAGTCTGCCAACTCAGCTCGATGTTCTGCTGATTGCAAAGACTTACTGCTAATAGAGCCTGAGTATGCCCACAACTTTTTTTGTTGAGCGCTGGGATTTTGTGTTGACTCGACAGCCGCCCACTTCAGGCGCGTATTACCAACATCAAAAAATAAATAAAGGCTCATGATTGAATCCGCAATGAAACATCACCAGCATGAATGGCGATGATTTTGTTTTCCTGTTCCAATAGTAATGCCCCTGTCTCATCCACGCCTTTTGCAATACCATGAATGGGATCTTTTCCAGCGCCAGAAATGCACACCGCTTGATCTCGATAGGCATCCCAGCTCATCCAACGTTCTTTGCAAGACTTAAATCCATTTAGGTCAAATTCGGCAAGGCTGTGTTCAAGTGAAGCGATCAGTTTGAGCCAGAGATATTCGGTATCAGGAAGTGATTTTGTCAGTTGAGCAAGTGAGCCCACTTTGAGTCCAGCATTAAGATTTGCCTCAATCGCTTCTGGATTGCGCAAGTTCATACCAACCCCAATAATCATCCAAGTAGGATCACCTGCTTTTGCTTGGCCGCCTTCAATGAGGATGCCGCCAAGCTTGTTCTTGTTCAGCAATAAGTCATTGGGCCATTTCAGCTGCAGACCGGCCTGTTGAAGTTCTTCCTCGCTCAGGTTGCATGCTTGTGCAATGCCCGTTATTACTGCGAGACCAGCCAATAGACTCAGTCCGCTCAGTTCTGCAGGGGTTCTTTTCAATGGAAATGCTAAAGAGAAGCAAAGAGAGTCTTCGGGATTGGCTAGCCATGCTCGGCCTGCCCTACCTTTACCAGCAGTTTGTTTGTGGGCAATCCGAGCCACTGGATCAATGAGTTCCCCTGCCCGCCAGCGAGTCATAAGATCATCATTGGTGGATCTAGTCTCGGTAACGCGCTCAAGTATGCAATTTGCAGTCATTCCGCCATTGTAGAAAGGTCTGCCCTAGAATTGTGGGATGGATCAAAAAGAGCAACGACCTCGCAAGCTGGTATGGCCACTACAGGCTATGCCATTGGCGAGGGCTATGAGCTTAAGCTACGCGCTTTTGATCATCTATGTGAGCCTAAACCCCTTTGACTTTGATTTTCAGAATGGGATCTCTGCTTGGGCTTGGTTGGACGCCCCTTTGCCCCGTTTTATGACGCTATTTGATGTATCAGTCAATATCTTGGCTTACATTCCATTTGGATTTTTGGTGATGTTTGCTGCCTACCCCCGTTGGCGTAACTATGTAGCCCTTGGAATTGCCCTTAGCTTGAGTGCTGCCCTGGCGCTAGGTGTAGAAACTTTGCAATCTTGGTTACCTACACGCATACCGAGTCAGATGGATTGGTGGGCCAATATATTAGGAGGATTGTTAGGGGGCTTATTAGCGATTCCTTTGGGGCCGCAATGGCTCTCTGGAAGTGCAATTCGTCGGCGTTTTGATCAATGGTTTGGCCTCAACTGGGCGGCTTGCGCCTTGTTCTTATTATTTCCTTGGTCACAAATTTATCCACAAAGCTCTTGGCTTGGCACGGGAGTATGGGGGCATGCCATATTTGGCTCAGTTGATTGGGGTACTGTGGTGATTAATCAGCTCATTCAAGAAACGGTTATTACCTCCTTGTGCTGGCTTGGGGTGGCCTTGCTGCTCTCTCTGGGGTTACGCGCGAAAGCCCCCCAGTGGCGTATTCTCAATGGACTGCTTGGTCTAACGGTGATGGTGAAGACTTTATTTACCGCACTTCAATTTGGCGCCGAGTTTAGTTTGATCTGGCTTACAGATGGAGCTCTCTGGGGGATGGTCATAGGCAGCATTTTATTAAGATGGACCTTAAAGCTAAAGCAAATGACAAAGTTTTGGTTAGCTTTGATTTGCTTGCTCGGCACCACAATAGCGGTCAATGTTTTGCCTGACAATCCGTACTTTATTCTGACGCTCAGACACTGGTATCAAGGGCGTCTATTGCACTTTAATGAACTGATGCAGTGGGTTTCCGTAGTATGGTTACCTCTGGCACTGATTTGGATGGTTCGAAGTGCCGTGGAATTTAAACCGAAACATTGATGAATATAATTTTTCTATGAGTTTTTCACACCACCTATTTTTTTGCCTCAATCAGCGTGCCAATGGTGAAGATTGTTGCGATCAACACAATGCTTTTGCCTTGTTTGACTATGCCAAGAAGAGAGTAAAAGACCTTGGTCTTGCGGGTCCAGGAAAAATTCGAGTGAATAAGGCGGGATGCTTGGACCGCTGTGCTGACGGCCCAGTCATGGTTGTTTACCCAGACGGTGTTTGGTACACCATGGTTGATGTGGATGATGTTGAAGAAATTATTCAGTCTCATTTGATCGCAGGGCGTCCAGTAGAGCGCTTGCAATTAGCCTAGCCATTACAGAGAGTTGAAAGTTTTTTATGAATAGCCGTACAAAAGTAATTCAGATTGAAGGCATTGTCGGATCAATGGAAATGTCTATTGATCTGCCGGATGAATTAAAAAATGATCCTGCATTTGCTGTGCGTGGCTTGGCCCTTGTGGCGCATCCTCATCCTTTGATGGGTGGCACGATGGATAACAAGGTGGCTCAAACTATGGCGCGCGCTTTTAACCAATTGGGTTACGTCAGCGTGCGCCCAAACTTTCGCGGTGTAGGTGGAACTGAGGGTGTTCATGATGATGGCGTTGGTGAGTTAGAAGACTTGCTACATGTAACCGATTGGATGCGAACACCATCAAGTTGGAGTCAATTTGAATCGACTGCGAATCATTCCTGGACAGGAGAGGCGAATACCCTGCCGCTAGTCGTCTCCGGTTTTTCTTTTGGAAGCTTTGTTGGCAGTCACCTGGTGCAAAGGCTTTCAGAATTGGGCCGTCCAGCTGAGCGCCTAGTGATGGTGGGTAGCGCCGCAGGCAAATGGACTCTGGCTCCAGTGCCCGCGGATACGATTTTGATTCATGGGGAACTGGATGAAACCATTCCCTTGCTTGATGTTTTAGATTGGGCGCGTCCGCAAGAGTTGACTGTGCAAGTGGTGCCTGGCGCAGATCACTTTTTCCATCGCCGCTTGCATTGCATTCGCAACATCATTACTGGCGCGTGGTTAGGTATGCCAGATCATCGTAAGTAATTAGAAATAGAAAGACTATATGGCCGAAGAAAAATCATTAATCGAGTACCCATCATTATTTCCAATCAAGGTCATGGGTAAAGCAAATCCAGAATATCTTCCAGCGATAGTGCATATTGCCAAACAATTTGATCCTACGTTTGATGAGAGTAAGGTCGAGCAGCGTCCTTCTAAGGATGGAAATTACCTCGGCATTACTTTGCCAATTACTGCGACTAGTCGTGAGCAGTTGGATGAGTTGTACAGAACCTTGTCCACCCATCCATTGGTTAGTGTTGTTCTGTAATTGAATTCATGTCCGCTTTAGTAAAACAACTGGGTTTAGCAGATTACGCCCCTACGTATGAGGCAATGAAATTCTTTACTAAAGAGCGCACTAGTGAAACGCCCGATGAAATTTGGGTCTTAGAGCATCCTCCGGTTTTCACTTTAGGTTTGGCGGGCGATGCGGGTAACTTGCATTCACCCAGCAATCAAATTCCACTCGTGCAAGTAGATCGAGGTGGAGAGATTACGTATCACGGGCCAGGCCAAATCGTGGTTTATCTTTTGCTAGATCTAAAGCGCCTAGGGATCTTTGTAAAAGAATTAGTCTCTCGTATAGAGCAAGCGCTGATAGATACGCTGGCAGATTTTGGGATTAAGGCTGAAAGGCATCCGGGAGCTCCGGGAATTTATGTCTCAGGGCAATCTGGGGTGCCTTCAGAGTGGATTGGTGCCAAGGTGGCTGCCTTGGGCCTCAAAGTCTCCAAAAGCTGCTCCTATCATGGCCTAGCCCTGAATGTTGCTACCGATTTAGAGGCCTTTCAGCGTATCCACCCCTGTGGGTATGAGGGTTTAAAGACAGTCGACATGCAAACCCTTGGGATCAAGGACAATATAGACACTATTAGCCAAAGGCTTTTGCAGCATTTACAAAAGCAACTGATGCCATCATGACCACAAATAAGCCTGACAACAAGACACCTATCGAGGCGCGCCAAGACCTCAATTACGACGCATCACGTAAACAAAAATCAAGCGAGAAAACTGCGCGCATTCCGATCAAAATCATTCCTTTGACAGAGGTATTGAAAAAGCCTGACTGGATTCGGGTGAAGGCGGCCTCTAATAATTCTCGCTTTTCTGAAATCAAAAAGATTTTGCGCGAGAACGAGTTAGTGACTGTTTGTGAAGAAGCCAGCTGCCCCAATATTGGGGAATGTTTTGGTAAAGGGACTGCCACATTCATGATCATGGGTGACAAGTGCACTCGTCGTTGTCCGTTCTGTGACGTAGGCCATGGCAGACCAGATCCTCTTGATGAAAAAGAGCCTGCTAATTTAGCGCGCACTATTGCCGCTCTCAAACTGAACTATGTGGTGATTACAAGCGTAGATCGTGATGATCTTCGTGATGGTGGCGCAATGCACTATGTTGACTGTATTTCTCAATCACGCGGACTCTCCCCAAATACCCGTATTGAAGTATTGGTACCAGATTTCCGTGGTCGTCTAGATAAAGCGTTAGATATTTTTGCTGAGCATGCGCCTAGTGGTTTGCCTGATGTGATGAATCACAACCTCGAAACAGTGCCACGTTTATACAAACAGGCTAGACCGGGTGCAGATTATTTGCATTCTTTAAAGCTCTTGAAGGATTTTAAAGAGCGCTTTCCTCATGTCCCAACCAAAAGCGGCTTAATGGTGGGTCTTGGTGAAACAGATGAAGAGATTTTGGAAGTCATGCGTGATATGCGTGAGCACAATATCGACATGCTTACTATTGGTCAGTATCTTGCCCCGTCAGGGCATCATCTACCTGTTACGCGTTACGTTCATCCCGACGTCTTTAAGATGTTTGAGGAAAAGGCGTATGAAATGGGCTTCTCTCATGCGGCTGTAGGCGCTATGGTGCGCTCAAGCTATCACGCCGATCAACAGGCGCACGGAGCTGGGGTTGTTTAGAGGGATATTTAAAGCCGCCACCCTACTAGCGACTTTCATTTTTCTGATTGCATGCAGCCCTAAATTAGATTGGCGTACAGTCCAAGCGCCGCAAGAAAGATATACCGCTTTATTTCCTGGCAAACCAGACAAATTAGAGCGCCGCATTCCTTATCTTGATCAAGAACTTTTACAGACACTGGAAGCGGTAAAAATTGATGATGATATTTACTCGGTCAGCACCATTCAATTGCTGGCCAATCAAAGTACCTCACTAAATAAGTTACTTTCGCAATTACAGGCTAACTTAATCGATAGGGCAAAAGGATCTGGTGGCGACGTCACTGTTGAGGATGCTTTTTATAAAACAGCAGATCGACAGCGTTTACCGATTAAAGATTATTTTTTGGATTTGAAATCCAGCGGTAAATCGCAGCAACTCATGCGCGTTCGTTGGATTAATCGAGTAGGCCCAACTGGAGATACTTGGATTTATCAGATTTCTGTCCTGCATGCCAATGCAGGAAATGAGAATGCGAAAACTTTTTTATCCGCAGAAGAGTACGAAAACTTCTTTAGTGATTTTTCTCCAGAGTAGTCTGAAGAGAAGATCATTTAATTATTGTTTTTCTAGCGCGGCAACTTTAGCTTCAAGCGCTTCTAGCTTTTCACGTGTCTTAGCAAGTACTTTGCTTTGAAGATCAAACTCTTCGCGCGTTACTAAATCCATTTTCTGGAATCCTTGATTCATCATGGCGCGTACATTCTTTTCAATTTCTTGAGCTGGCGAGTTGCGAATGGCATCACCAACTTTGTTCTGCATATCGTTAGCGATACGTTGGATTTGTTCGAGGATTTCGCCTGGTTTTTGCATGATGAGGGTTCGCAGTTCTATTGAGAGTTGCAGAAAAGATACACATTCGTATTTTAAGTTGTATGCGTAAAACTGCCCAAAAAGGGGTTAAAACCCAAAAAATGCCCCATATTCACTCATTCGGTGCAATATTTGGCACCAAAAATGGGCATTTGCCTTATTTGGGGGATTTGTGACAAAGCCATGAACCCCCGGGGATTCAATATCACCCCATGCAATAAGCATTCAACCCATTTTTTTATTACAACCAGTAAGGAGTAGTTCATGAAAACTTTGCAAAAGACAGCAATCTCTGCAGCAGCAGTAGCTTTGTTGGCAGGCCTTTCAACTGTAGCATTCGCGGCTGATGAGCCAGCAGCGGCTGAAGTTAGCCCAATCACTGCTAACGTAACTGTTGCAAGCAACTATATCTATCGTGGCTTGACACAAACTAATAACAAGCCAGCAATTCAAGGTGGCTTTGATTACGCTCATGAGAGCGGTTTTTACATTGGTAACTGGAACTCTTCTATTACTTGGATTAGCGATAGTTATCCTGGTGCCGGCCAAGGCGGTCATTCTGTTTCTGCTCCTGTTGAGATGGACTTCTACGCTGGCTTTAAGAAAGAGTTTATTGGCGAAGGTTTTGCAACCGACATCGGTGTATTGCAGTACTACTACCCAACTTCAGGAATGCCATCAAGCCAATCTAATGCTTGGGTTGCCGCTAACCCAGCATCACGTCAAGCTTCTGGTACAACGCCTAATACAACTGAGTTATACGCTGCACAAAACTTCACTTTTGGGCCTGTAACTGGTTTCGGAAAAGTCTCTTATGCTGTAACAACTTTGTTTGGACTGCAACAGTCTTCAGGTGCTCTTTATCCTGACTTGACAGCAAACTATGACACTGGTTTCTATGGAATTACTGTTAATGCACACGTTGGTTATCAGTATGTACCGAATAATATTGTTACTACATCTGCAATCGCTGGAGCTGGTAACGGTGGAACATGGAATGCTAGCTATGCTGACTGGAAACTTGGTTTAACTAAAGACTTCGGCGGCGGCTTGTCAGGCACTGCTTACTACACAGGTACAAGCGCGCAGAAGGTTGGCAATACGTATGTTTACTCAACACCTAACGGTGGCAATGCTGGACGCGGTAACGCAGTTGTAGCTTTGACAAAAACTTTCTAATTTCCACTCTGAACGGAGAAACACATGAAATTAATTACCGCAATCATCAAGCCCTTCAAGCTTGACGAAGTGCGCGAAGCTCTCTCGGAAGTGGGAGTTTCGGGCATTACCGTCACTGAAGTTAAAGGCTTTGGTCGTCAAAAAGGTCACACCGAGTTGTATCGTGGTGCTGAGTATGTTGTCGACTTTTTACCTAAAGTAAAAATTGAAGCTGCTGTTGAAGATGGCATCTTGGAGCGTGCGATTGAAGCAATTGAAAAATCAGCACGTACTGGCAAGATTGGTGATGGCAAGATTTTTGTCTCTCCAGTTGAGCACGTCATTCGTATTCGTACCGGTGAAACCGGCGCATCAGCACTTTAAAGAGAGGTTCAAAAATGTTAACTTGGATGAAACGACTCGTTGCTGGTGGTGCTATGGCTTTGGCCATTGGTGCTACTGGTGTAATGGTTACTTCGCCAGCGCATGCTGATGAAGTTAAAAAACCAGCTGTAACAGCTCCAGCTGCTACTCCTGCTGCTGCAGAACCTGCTCCTGTTCTTTGCTCTGAAAAGTGCAATAAAGCAGATACTGCTTGGATGATGGTCTGTACAGCATTAGTGCTGTTGATGACTCTTCCTGGCTTGGCGTTGTTCTACGGCGGTTTGACACGTAGCAAGAACATCTTGTCTATCTGTATGCAATGTTTCATGGTCTTCTCTTTGATTTCAGTGCTATGGGCGATTTATGGCTATAGCTTTGCATTCACGGAAGGCGGAGCATTCATCGGCGGACTAGATCGACTCTTCTTGGCTGGTATGAATCCAGACTCAGTAGCAGCAACCTTTAGTAAGGGTGTTGTGATTCCTGAGTATGTATTTATGGCTTTCCAAGCAGTGTTCGCAACTATCACTTGCTGCTTGATCATTGGCTCTTTTGCTGAGCGCGCTAAGTTCTCTGCAATCTTGGTATTCATGGTGATTTGGTTCACTTTGAGCTACCTGCCAATCGCTCACATGGTTTGGTTCTGGCCTGGTCCAGATGACATCAAAGATGCTGCATCACTCGAAGCAATTACTGCTCGTGCTGGTTGGTTGTGGCAAAAAGGTGTTCTCGACTTTGCTGGTGGTACCGTTGTGCATATTAATGCTGCGATCGCTGGTTTGGTTGGTTCCTTTGTAATCGGCAAGCGTTTGGGCTACGGCAAAGAAGCAATGAAGCCACATAACTTAGTTTATGTAATGGCTGGTGCTGCTCTCTTGTGGTTTGGCTGGTTTGGTTTCAATGCTGGTTCAGCTCTTGAAGCAAACGGTAGTGCTGCCTTGGCATTCGTGAATACTTATTTAGCTACTGCTGCTGCTGTATTGGGCTGGTCAGTTGCTGAGTGGGTTCTCAAAGGTAAGCCATCTATGTTGGGCGCTGCATCCGGTTGCGTAGCAGGTTTAGTTGCAATTACTCCTGCAGCTGGATTTGCTGGCCCAATGGGTTCAATCATTATTGGCCTAGTTGCTGGTGTAGTTTGTCTCTGGGGTGTTACTGGTCTCAAGAAGATTTTGGGCTCAGACGACAGCTTGGACGTGTTTGGTGTTCACGGCGTAGGCGGTATTACTGGTGCATTGTTGACCGGTGTATTTGCTGACCCAGCATTAGGCGGCTCTGGTATTTGGGATTATGTGGCTAACGCTGTTGCTCCTGATTACTCAATTGCTAGCCAATTGTGGATCCAAGCTCAAGGCGTAATTACCACTGTAATTTGGTCTGGCGTAGTTTCTTTCGTAGCCTTCAAATTGATCGATATCGTGATTGGTTTGCGCGTTAAGGAAGAAGAAGAGCGCGAAGGCTTGGATATCAGCTCACACGGTGAGACTGCTTACGAGTCTTAATCAGTAGATTTACCCCTCACTGGGCGGCCCTGGTTGGCTGCCTAGTTTTAAGCGCGGGATCCTCGGATCCCGCGTCTTTCTTTTAATAATCTTACAATGGTGGAATGGTTCCACATCTCATTACTGCACTCACCGGCCCTTTGCTCGAATTAGAGTCAAAGGTTCTAGAAGCGACCCCAACCATTGAGCGTTGGTTCAGGCTGGAATGGCAAGAACATACCCCGCCTTTTTACTGTTCTGTCGATTTACGCAATTCTGGCTTTAAGTTAGCTCCAGTTGATACCAATCTTTTCCCTGGAGGGTTTAATAACCTTTCGCCGCAGATGTTGCCGCTTGCTGTTCAAGCTGCCATGGCTGCCATTGAGAAGATTTGCCCTGAGGCCAAAAACTTATTGCTGATACCAGAACGACATACACGCAATACTTTCTATTTGCAGAATATTGCGCGCTTGTCTTCGATTTTGCGTCAAGCCGGATTGAATGTTCGGCTGGGTACTTTCTCCGAAGAAATTAAGAAGCCAACCTGGATTGATTTGCCTGATGGCAATCGCTTGTTGATGGAGCCCCTTGCTCGACTTGGCCTCAAGAAACAACGCCTAGGTTTAAAAGATTTTGATCCTTGCTCGATCCTATTGAATAACGACTTATCCGCAGGCATTCCTCCGATTCTGGAGAATATCTATGAGCAGTACTTGCTGCCAGGCTTGCATGCTGGCTGGCATGTGCGTCGTAAATCTAATCACTTTGCTGCCTATGAAGAGGTGGCAAAGAAATTTGCCAAAGTCGTTGATATCGATCCATGGATGATCAACCCTTACTTTACTAGTTGCTCCAATATTAATTTTCACGAGCGTAAGGGCGAAGACGAACTTCAAACTGCTGTAGAGCAAGTCTTGAAAAAGACTGCCAAGAAGTACCGTGAATACGGTATTAAAGAGAAACCTTATGTCGTAGTAAAAGCTGATGCTGGCACTTATGGCATGGGCGTGATGGTAGTCAATGATCCCGCGCAGTTAAAGGGCTTGAATCGTAAGGACCGCAATAAGATGAGTGTGGTTAAGGAAGGCCTTGAGGTCAGCGATGTATTGATTCAGGAGGGTGTTTATACCTTTGAGAAGGTCAATGAAGCGGTTGCTGAACCGGTGGTGTATATGATCGATCGTTATGTCATTGGCGGCTTCTATCGCGTTCATACTGACCGTGGACCAGATGAGAACCTGAATGCTCCAGGTATGCACTTTGTGCCTCTAGCTTTTGAGCAAAACTCAATGCCTGATCTAGGGGCTAAGCCAGGTAGCGCTGCTCCAAATCGCTTCTATCTGTATGGTGTGGTTGCTCGCTTAGCGCTGCTTGCTGCATCATTGGAGCTAGAGCGTACTGATCCCAATGCTGAAGCTGCATAAATAAATCACTAATCTCTCAATAGAAATAATGAACCTTCTTTTTATTGCAGACCCCCTTGAATCTTTTAAGATTCAAAAAGATTCCACGCTCGCAATGATGCGAGCAGCGCAAGAGGCGGGGCACCACTTGTGGTTTTGTCAAAGTCGTAATGTGTTGTGGAGAGATGATTTTGTGGTGGCTGATTGCCAGTCTTTGGTCATTAAGCCCAGCTCCACCAACTGGTTTGAGTTGGGTGAGATTGAGTCTCGAACACTCAAATCTTTTTCCGCTGTGCTCATGCGCACAGATCCTCCTTTCGATATTGAATACCTCAATACCACTTGGTTGTTATCGGCCGCAGTACGTCAGGGCGCGAAAGTATTTAACGAGCCAAGCGCTGTTCGAGATCATTCAGAAAAACTATCTATTACAGAGTTTCCAGAACTGATTCCGCCTACCTTAGTCACGCGTGAATTGGCTGCAGTAGAGCGTTTTCATCAGGAACATCACGATATCGTGATTAAACCGTTAGACGGCATGGGCGGCATGGGTGTATTTAGGGTTGGGGCTGATGGACTCAATCTTGCGAGCATCGTAGAAACGCTTGGTGAGAATGGTGCAAGAACCCTGATGGTTCAACGCTTTCTGCCAGAAATTGCCCAGGGTGACAAACGGGTGCTTTTAATTGGCGGAGAGGTAGTGCCATTTGCGCTAGCTCGCATTCCGCAGGGTAGCGAAATTCGGGGTAACTTAGCCGCCGGTGGTAAAGGCGTAGCGATGCCCTTAACCGAGGCCGAAAAAAGAATCGCTGAAAAATTAGCTCCTGTTTTAAATCAGCGTGGATTATTCTTAGTTGGGTTGGATTTAATTGGTGGTTATCTCACTGAAATTAATGTGACGAGCCCGACTTGTTTTGTTGAAATTACTGACCAAAGCAGCTTTAATGTTGCGCAATTTTGGTTGGCAGCACTAGAGAAAGCATTGGCATAAATATGACTGGAATTGTCATCGTTGCTCATACACCGGTTGCCAGCGCAATGCTGGGGTTTGCTGAGCATACTTTTGGTGTATTGCCTGAGCGTGTTCGAGCAGTGGATATCCCTCCTCATGAAGATACCAAGGCAAGCTTTGATCGCGTGATGAAGGCTGCTTATGGTGTGAATACAGGCAACGGCGTCTTAATCCTGACAGATGTTATGGGTGCAACTCCTGCTAATGTGGCCTCAAAGTTAGAGGCCTTGGGTCCTTTATCGGGATTGAATGCGCCTGTCATCGTGTTGGCAGGATTAAATCTACCTATGCTGATGCGTTGCATTTCTCATCGTGGAGAAAATCTGGAAGATTTGGCGCAAAAAGCCCTTGCTGGTGGACAGAATGGCATCTTGCGCTTAGGTACAAAAGTAAATCAAGAATAAATAAGGGCCAGCACACTATGCCTTCGGCAGAAATCGAAATCATCAATAAATTAGGTCTGCATGCTCGCGCATCTGCCAAGTTGTCTCAGTTAGCCGCTCAGTTTCCTTGTGAAATATTTCTGTCACGTAATGGGCGTCAAATTAATGCGAAGAGCATTATGGGTGTGATGATGTTGGCGGCTGGTATTGGCAGTACTGTGACCCTTGAGACTGTGGGCGAAAAAGCAGATGAAGCCATGCAGGCACTCACTGCGTTAATTAATGACCGATTTGGTGAGGGTGAGTAAATAGCATGACTTTTGCATTGCATGGAATTCCAGTATCGAAAGGCATTGCCATTGGCAAGGCGGTACTGATTTCTCGCGCAGCATTAGAAGTAAGTCATCACCTGATTGAAGCTGGCAAAGAAGAGGTTGAAGCACAAAAGCTATTGAATGCATTTGATCAGGTTCGTTTAGAGCTTGAACAATTGCGCCAGGGTTTGCCAAAAGATGCGCCGCAAGAGATGGCGGCATTCTTAGACGTGCACGGCATGATATTAGCGGACCCAGCATTGGCTGAGAAGCCCATTAAACTCATTCGCACGCAACGATTAAATGCAGCATGGGCCTTAACTACTGAGTTGAATGATCTGTTGGAGCAATTTGCAGATATTGAGGATGCGTATTTAAAGGAACGCGCCAACGATATTCGTCAGGTTGCTGAACGCGTGATTAAGGCATTAAATGCCCAGAAAAAAGATCCATTAAACGATGCCAATTTTTTGCCAACCAGCGATATCGGTGTTGAGTCCATCATCGTTGCCCACGATATTGCTCCGCACGACATGCTGCGTTTTAAAGAGCATGCTTTTACCGGATTCGTAACGGATCTGGGGGGCAAAACCTCTCATACAGCTATCGTGGCGCGCAGCATGGAAATACCTGCGGTAGTTGGTGTTCGCCACGCGAGCGAAATGATTCGCCATGGCGATTGGTTGGTGCTAGATGGCGATCGAGGAGTTGTAGTAGTTGCCCCAGATGAGCAGCTGCTAGCCGAATATCGCAAACTACAAACTCAGGTGCTCAAAGAAGCTCGTAAGCTCCAACAGTTAAAGCATGCAAAAACAGAAACAGCCGACCGTGTTGAGATTGAGTTGTTTGCCAATATTGAATTGCCAGAAGATGCTATTCAGGCGGTGAAGTTGGGTGCGGTAGGGGTTGGTTTATTCCGCTCTGAATTTTTATTCATGGACCGTAAACAGGCTTTACCAGATGAAGAGCAGCAATATCAAGAATATCGTCGCGTAGTCGATTTAATGCATGGCTTACCTGTCAACATCAGAACTATTGATGTTGGTGCAGATAAGGCGTTGGGCGGCGGTGGCGATATTTCTCAAACAGGCACATCACCATTGGGCTTGCGGGCAATCCGCTGGTCTTTAACAGAGCCAGAAATCTTTTTAACGCAGCTCAGAGCAATCTTGCGTGCATCAGCCCATGGTCAAGCGCGCATCATGATTCCGATGTTGGCGCATGCTAAAGAGATTGATGAAACATTTAGACTGATTGAAAAAGCCAAACAACAATTGCATCAGCGTGGCAAAGCATTTAATCCGAATATTCAAGTTGGCGCGATGATTGAGATTCCGGCTGCTGCTTTAGTCTTGCCTTTGTTTATTAATCGATTCGATTTTCTTTCTATTGGAACGAATGATTTAATTCAGTACACCTTGGCAATTGATCGCGCGGATCATGCTGTTGCGCATTTGTATGACCCCCTGCATCCAGCAATATTGAATTTATTGGCAAATATCATTGAGCAGGCTAAACGTGCAAATGTGCCTGTGGCTGTTTGTGGTGAGATGGCCGGTGATCCTGCATTAACCAAGTTACTGCTTGCCTTGGGTTTAACCGATTTCTCAATGCACTTCAGCCAGTTATTGCTGGTTAAGCGGGAAATTCTTCAGGCTAATGTAGGTTTATTAAAAGCCCGCGTTGCTAGGGTCTTGAAGGCGTATGAGCCCGAAGAGCAGGCAAAGGCTTTAGAGCGACTACTGTCTTAATGATTTTGTGCGTTGCCTAGTGGGCTGAGCCGCATACCGAGCAATCAGCATTACGGCTAATGCGGATTTCATCGATTTGGGTCGTGCGCCCATTCCAAAGCAACATACGCCCCACCAAGGACTCTCCAAAACCGATTAATACCTGTAGGGCTTGAGCAGCTTGCATGGCTCCAATGATTCCTACTAGAGGCGAGAAGATGCCCATACTGGAGCAACTGACTTCCTCAAACTCTTCATCGGGAGAGAAGATGCAGGCATAACATGGGGAGCTGGAATTTCGTGCATCAAAGACGCTCACTTGACCATCAAACTTAAGGGCTGAGCCTGAAACCAGCGGAGTTTGATGTTTAACGCAGGCAGTATTAATTAGGTGCCGGGTTGAAAAGTTATCCGTGCAATCTAAAACAACATCAACACTTGGCAATAACTCATCGAGCAGAGATGCTGTAGCTTTAGCTTGAATAGTCTCAATCTGAATGCTGGAGTTTAGGCGTTGCAGAAATTCTTTCCCTGACGCCACTTTGCTTTTTCCAATGCTACTTTCGGTGTGCATGATTTGGCGCTGCAAATTGGTGAGTTCTACCTCATCGTGATCCACCAAGGTGATATGGCCAACTCCTGCTGCCGCTAGATAAGGCGAAGCTGCGCTTCCTAAGCCGCCAGCACCGATTAACAATACGTGTGAGTGGAGTAGCTTCTCTTGGCCGGCAACATCAATCTCATCAAGCAGCAAGTGCCTGGAGTATCGAAGTAACTGCTCGTCATTCATATACCGGCCGCAGAGATTAAAAGATTATTCGAGCTTGGATGAAGAGCGCTTCACAGGCTGGCCATTAATAAAGGCTACTGCCTGAGAAAGCATGAAGTCATCTGCACTGCCTAGCTCAGGCGGTTTCTTATTTTTATCCTTCTCTTTTTCTTCAGGAGTCTTCTTGGCATTTTTCTCTTCAATGCGCTGTAACTCTTCAAGGCGACGTTGCTCTCGATCTTTAATCAACTTATCTTCGGCAGATTGCTTATTGCGGAGATGTTTCTCGCTATCGATCTCGCGAGTGATTAATACATCATCAGGATCGCCATCTTTATTTTGATCAACTGGAATATCTGGCTTAACGCCAAAAGCCTGAATCGACTTGCCGCTAGGGGTGTAGTAATAAGCAGTAGTAATCTTCAGTGCTGAGTCATTGGTAAGAGGGCGAACGGTTTGTACTGAGCCCTTACCAAAGGTCGTTTTTCCAATAATGGTTGCGCGTTTGTAGTCTTGGAGTGCGCCAGCCACAATCTCTGATGCGGAAGCGGAATAAGCATTTACCAAGACCACCATAGGCAATTTCTTAAATATTGCTGGAACGCCGGCCAAAGGGTCGCCAGACTCATTTAGGCGGTACATCGCTGGTGTTGCATTAAAGATCTGTTTTGAATCTGGAGACTGGCCTTTGGTGGAGACAATGACTGCATCAGCAGGCAAGAATGCTGCAGCCACACCTACGGCTCCTTGCAATAGACCGCCGCCATTGTTGCGCAGGTCAAGAATGATGCCTTTGAGCTTTGGATCTTGATTGGCGATGTCCGTCAATTTCTTAGCAAGATCAGGAACGGTACGTTCTTGAAAGCTAGTGATGCGTACCCAAGCAATATCGTTATCTAGAATTTTTGTTTTGACTGATTGAACTTTAATCTCTGCGCGAGTGATCGTTACTGGAAAGCTACGCTCTTCACTCTTACGAAATACTGTCAACGTAATTTTGGTTCCAGGAGTGCCGCGCATAGTACGCACCGCTTTATCTAAAGACATGCCGCGTACGGGTTTGTCATCAAGACGGGTAATGAGGTCTCCAGCTTGAAGGCCTGCACGTGCAGCAGGACTATCTTCAATTGGATTGAGTACTTTAACTACACCATCTTCAGAAGTGATTTCAATGCCGAGTCCAGCAAACTTTCCAGAGGTCATCTCTTGCATTTCTGCAAAATCTTTTTTATCTAAGAAAGTGGAATGCGGATCCAGACTACTCACCATTCCTTTAACGGCATCTGTTAATAGTTGCTTATCTTCGATAGGCTCAACATATTCGCGCTTAATTTGCGCAAACACATTGGAGAGCGTGCGCAGTTCATCAAGCGGCAGCTGGGCGCTTTGCTGGGCGGTCGCGGAGAGCTGGATCGTGGCTGCTACGCCGGCGATAAGGCCAACGGCTATCAGGGCGAAATTCTTTAGAAATTGGCGCATATCTCTTTTGCTTTAATCCAAATAAAAGTGTTGAATAGGTTTGAGGTTGTCATCTAACTCATAAACAAGTGGCACACCATTAGGTACGTTCACTTCCATGATCGCTTCATCAGACATTTGATCTAAGTACTTAATGAGCGAGCGAATGCTATTGCCGTGTGCCACTAGTAATACGCGTTTACCAGCCTTTAGTGCGGGTGCAATCGATTCATTCCACAAGGGTAATACTCGCTCAACGTTATCTTTTAAGCACTCGCCCAAAGGAATGTCGGAAGGATTGAGCTTTGAGTAACGGAGATCATTTTTAGGATGACGTTCATCATCATGCTCAAGTAGCGGTGGACGTACGTCATAGGAGCGACGCCAAATATGAACTTGTTCATCGCCATATTTAGTTGCTGTTTCAGCTTTATTCAATCCGGTGAGCGCGCCATAGTGACGTTCATTTAAACGCCAGCTATGAACAACAGGGAGCCACATCAAATCCATGGCATCTTGAACGTGCCAAAGGGTGCGAATGGCACGCCTTAAAACGGAGGTATAGGCGATATCAAATTCATAACCTGCTTTTTTGAGGTTTGTGCCTGCTGCAATGGCCTGTTCTGCGCCTTTAGGGGTTAAGTCGACGTCCGCCCAGCCAGTGAAGCGGTTTTCAAGGTTCCAGGCGGATTCGCCATGACGAATAAGGACAAGTTGTTTCATAGAGCCATTCTATAATCCGGTGATGAACTTTCTCACGCAAATTGATAATTTAGCGCTTATTGCCCTGCTGTTGGTTTCAGGCATAGCGCTTTTCCTACCCTCATTATCTACGCTTATTGGCGGAAAAGGCTTATCGCCTACCGAAGCGACGATTTGGATTAATCGACGCAAAGCCTATGTCTTGGACCTGCGCTCGGAAGAGGCCTTTAAATCGGGTCATTTACCTGGCGCCAAATTCGCTAATGCTGCTGGTTTAACGGCAGCGATTGAAAAGCTCAAGCTAGACCGTAAACACCCAGTAGTCTTGGTTTGTGAAACTGGCTCCCAGTCACGCAAACTCGTGGCCGAAGCTCAAAAGCTGGGCTTTGCTGAAGTAGGCGCCTTAGATGGTGGTGTGCAGGCTTGGAAAGCGGCAGCCCTGCCTTTAGTGAAATAAGGAAAAATCGATGCCTCCAGTAACAATGTATAGCACCCAAGTTTGCCCTTACTGCGTCATGGCAGAAAAGTTACTGACTAAAAAAGGCGTTGCTAATCTAGAAAAGATTTTGATTGATCGTGATCCGGCCCAGCGCGAAGTAATGATGACACGTACTGGCCGCCGCACTGTTCCACAAATCTATATTGGTGACACGCATGTTGGTGGTTATGACGACTTAGTGGCATTGGATCGTGCTGGAAAGCTTGATCCCTTATTGGCTCAATAGATTAAACATACAAAGAAAGTTAGCAATGACTGAAAAAACCCCAGCACCTCAAGCAAGTGCCGATCAAGCTAAAGAACCTGGATTTCGTATTCAGAGAATTTACTTAAAAGATGTATCTCTTGAGCAACCAAATGCTCCGCAGATTTTGTTGGTTGCGTCTGAGCCACAAGTGCAGGTTGAGATTGATATCTCCGTTGCACCCTTAAGTGAAGGCATCTTTGAGGTGGCCCTCAGTTCGACCGTGACTGCGAAAGTCGACACCAAAGTTCTGTTCTTGGTAGAAGCAAAACAAGCCGGCATCTTTGAATTTAGTAACATTCCGGTTGAGCAAATTGATCCCATGCTTGGTATTGCTTGCCCAACGATTTTGTACCCGTATTTGCGTTCAAATATTGCCGACATTATTAGTCGCGCAGGCTTCCAGCCAATTCATTTGAATGAGATTAATTTCCACGGCATGTACGAACATCGTTTGATGCAAGCTCAACAAGAAGCTGCTGCTAAGGATGGCGCTGCCGCTGAGAGCAAGCCTCACTAAGCTCAACGAGCGAGCCCACAGATCATGAAGGTGACACTGCTTGGTGCTGGCGCCTGGGGAACGGCGATGGCTGCACAAGCAGCTCGCTTTCTCCAAGGGGGTGATGTTGTTTTATGGTCTCGTAGTAAACAACAGTTAAAAGAAATCGAAGAGAGCGCTGAAAATCGCGCTTATCTTTCAGGGATTCAGTTACCTAAAGGTCTCAAGTTTGAGAGCAACTTTTCTACTGCTATCAAAAGGCTTTCTAGCGATGATTTATTGGTCATTGCTACACCAATGTCAGGGCTTTCGGAAACAATCGCCCAAGCATTAAAAATTGCTGAGCACCCACTCAATATTATTTGGCTCTGCAAAGGGCTTGAGCCGAATACCGCCTTATTGCCCCACCAGGTAGTAGAGCGTGAGAGCAAGATGCATTCTCATGGAATAACGCATTCGTATGGTGCCTTATCCGGCCCGAGCTTTGCACGTGAGGTTGGTGCGGGTATGCCTTGCGCTTTAACTGTTGCTAGCAAATCTCCTAAGTTATGTGAAGCAGTGCAAACCGCTTTCCATCACGGCAATATGCGTGTGTATTCAAGTGATGATTTGATTGGTGTGGAGTTAGGCGGCGCTATTAAGAATGTCTTGGCGATTGCTGCAGGTATTGGTGATGGCTTAGATTTGGGTTTGAACGCACGCGCTGCAGTTCTCACACGCGGTTTAGCAGAGATGATGCGCATTGTGAAGGCTGCCGGTGGCAAATCTGAAACTTGTATGGGCTTAACTGGTGTTGGAGATTTAATCTTGACTGCCACTGGTGACCTTTCTCGCAATCGTCGCGTTGGTCTTGAGCTTGCTGCTGGCAAGTCGCTACCTGAGGTTCTTGCAAATCTTGGTCACGTTGCCGAGGGTGTGCTTTGTGCGGAGGCGGTTGGCGATTTGGCAAAACGCCTAGGGGTTGAGATGCCGATTACTTCGATGATGGGTGAAGTGCTCTCTGGAAAGTTGAAGCCGCATGATGCCGTTAAAAAGCTTATGGGGCGCGATCCTAAAATCGAATCGTAAGTACAGCAGCTGAATCGGTTTTTACTGACCGCCTGCAAGGCCATTCTGGCGCCAAGCTTCATACACTACGATTGCAACAGTATTTGATAAATTCAGACTGCGACTGCTATCTTGCATCGCTAGGCGCATACGATTCTCAATCGGAATGGAGTCCCTGACTTCATCTGTAATGCCTTTAGTTTCAGAGCCAAATACAAAGTAATCATCTGGCGCGTATTTGCCTACATGAAACTTTCCCGAGCCCTTAGTGGTCAATGCAAAGAGATGCTGAGGATCGGGTTGCTCATCTTTTAAAAACTGTGACCAATTTTTGTGGACTTTGACTCGTGCAAACTCGTGATAGTCCAAGCCTGCTCTACGCAACTTAGCGTCTTCCATCGGAAACCCAAGCGGCTCAATTAAATGTAGCTTTGCTCCGGTATTGGCACACAAACGAATAATGTTGCCCGTGTTGGGTGGGATTTCTGGTTCGAATAAAACGATATTAAACATGTAGCACTCTTTAAATTGGTCGCGCAGCTCTCAGTACTACCCAATTAATGACGCGAGATACACCATTGTCCTTCAGAACGCGCGCAATTTCATTAAGAGTTGCGCCGCTTGTCATCACATCGTCAAACACAATTACAGTCTTGTGAGCTAGCCGCTGAATGTAGTGCTCTTCAACGTAAAACATTCCCTGAATGGCTAGTTGGCGATTGCTCAAGGTGCTGCCGGCCTGGTGCTCTGCATAATGATGGCGCTGCAGCACATAAGGCGATTTTTTAATATACCCCCCACACTGAATTCGTTTGGCAATTTCCCAACTTTGATTGAAACCACGCTGTGCTAACTTCTCAATACTGAGGGGCACTGGGAGCAAATAATCGGCAGAGATATCTTCAAGCTCCTTACTGAGAAGTAAGTTCCATGTTCTGCCAAGGGCATTAGCAAACGCAATGCGTTTTTGATACTTCAATTCATGTAGTGGAGTTTGTAACAATCCATCGTAGCGATCTAAACAATAAGTTTCATCAAAGTGGGGCTTCAAGGTTTGGCATTGCGTACAACGTTGCCCTGCAATTTCTGAAACCTGAAGTGTTATGCCACATTGGTAGCAGCATTGATAGTTCAATAAACCTTCATCGCGTAATTGATTGAGACAACAATCGCATAGAGATGATTGTTGGAACCCCTGACAAGCAATGCAGGCTGTTGGCAAAAGCTGCTCACAAATAGTTTGAAAAATGTTCTCTGGAAATCGCATGGGGCGCTGAGTATACTGAGCCAATGACCCAGCCCCTTAGATGGTTACAAGACGAAATTGCAGATCGCATGCTGCAGAAATTAGATATCGTTAAGCTTGATGTAAAAGACATCTTGGTGGTGCCTGATTTTGCTGGCAAGCATCTGGATGTACTTGCTAAACGCTATCCAAAGGCGCGTATTTTTAGCATCACCGAAAAAGGTGTTTCAGGATTTCAAATGTGGCGCGCTAAAGCGCTGAGTAATTGGCGGTCTTTATTTGCTATCAACTCTAGCCCCTTGGCAAGCTACGCCTCGTCTGGAAGATTTGATATTCCCGACAATTCGGTTGATTTAGTGTTTAGCGATCTTTTGCTGCACGATTTACCTGATCCAAAGCATTTTTTGCAGGAGTGTTGGCGTGTTCTGCGCGAGGGCGGCTTAATCACATTTAGCTATTTAGGGCCCGATACTGGAAAAGAGTTGCGCTCCTTGGATCTTTCGGAATTAAAGCTCAAGAATTTATTAAGCCCTTGGGATATGCACGATATGGGGGATGCCTTGCTTGGTGAGCGGTTTTCTGATCCTGTCATGGATATGGAGTACCTCACCTTGGATTATGAGAAGCCGGCCTTATTGCTGACAGATATGAGTGCGCTGAAATTGATGCATTCCACCTCTCCCAAAGCAATTGAAAAAGAGGTTTTGCCCCAAAAAATCACCTTAGAGGTGGTTTATGGGCATGCGTGGGCCCTCGGAAAGCACCTTGCAAAGGCGAAGGACAGCGTAGCCTATATTGATGCAAATCAAATTGTGCGCAAGACTAGGTCAGATTCTGCCTAAGTGTAAGTACTTACTATCATTTTAACCTCGACCAAGATTGGTTCAAGCTGGGTTATCCCGGTTTGTTCTTGTGCCTAATTAACCCTATAATCACGGCTGGATGTATTGGCTTGAGACCGTTTTTTGGGCATTTTGTGGCATTTTTGCTGCTTTGCTCACGACAATAAACAGAGAATAAGATGAATTTATTTGGAAAAGTCACTAGGGCTTCGCTCTATTTCGTAGCTGCTTTTGGCGCTGCATTTGCACATGCAGCAGAGAACATGCCTGGTGGCCCAGCTGTTAATCAGCTGAATTTCACAGCCCCTGCTACCAAAATCATGCAAGAGATCCATTGGTTGCATTGGATGATGTTGGTAATTTGCGCTTTAATTTTTATTGGTGTTTTTGGAGTGATGTTCTATTCCATCTTGAAGCACCGTAAATCATTGGGTCACAAATCAGCATCTTTCCACGAGAGCACGACTGTTGAAATCATTTGGACAGTCATTCCACTGTTGATCGTTATCGGCATGGCATTGCCAGCAACAAAAACTGTTGTGGCAATGAAAGACACCACTAACTCTGATATCACTATTAAGACCACTGGTTATCAGTGGAAGTGGGGTTACGACTACATCAAGGGTGAAGGCGAAGGCATCAGCTTCTTATCTACCTTATCAACATCACGCGAAGCAATTAACAACTTGGCACCTAAATCAAATACCTATTTGATGGAAGTAGACAATGAAATGGTTGTGCCAGTAGGTAAAAAAATTCGCTTGATCACTACTGCTAACGACGTTATTCATGCTTGGACTATTCCGGCGTTTGGCGTAAAGCAAGATGCCATCCCAGGCTTCGTTCGTGATACCTGGTTTAGAGCTGACAAGATTGGCACATTCCGCGGTCAGTGCTCTGAGCTTTGTGGTGCAGAGCACGCTTTCATGCCTATCGTTGTCAAAGTAGTTTCACCAGAGGACTACACCGCTTGGGTTGCTGAGAAGAAAAAAGCAATGGGTGCAGGCGGCGATGATCCATCGAAGGTTTATACCTTGGACGAACAGAAAGAGCGCGGCGCAAAAGTCTATGCAGCGAACTGTGCAGCTTGTCACCAGCCAAATGGCAAAGGTGCTGGCGCATTCCCAGCATTGGATGGCAGCAAAGTGGTCAACGGACCTAAAGCAGGCCAATTTAATATTTTGCTGAACGGTAAAAATGCAATGCCGAAGTGGGCAGGCGTGCTTTCCGATGGAGATATCGCAGCCGTTATTACCTATACCCGTAATTCATGGGGTAATAAAACGGGTGAAGTGATTCAGACCCAAGAAATTATTACCGCACGCGGCCAGTAAATCAGATTAACTAATACAGATAAAACGAAACCGGAGTAATCCATGAGCACAGTCTCTACTACCCACGACCACGCACACGATCACGCGCATGATGATCACACGCCACACGGATGGCGTCGTTGGTTGTTTGCAACTAACCACAAAGACATCGGCACGATGTATTTGATCTTCTCATTTGTTAGCTTGTTAGCTGGCGGTGTGATGGCATTGGGAATTCGACTGGAATTGTTCCAGCCTGGACTGCAGTTTTTCCGTCCTGAGTTCTTTAATCAGCTAACCACTATGCATGGTTTGGTAATGGTGTTCGGCGCGATCATGCCGGCATTCGTTGGCTTCGCGAACTGGATGGTGCCTTTGCAAATTGGCGCATCTGATATGGCGTTTGCTCGTATGAATAACTTTAGCTTCTGGATTCTTCCGGTGGCTGCAAGCTTGTTATTTAGCTCATTCCTAGTTCCTGGCGGCGCTCCATCAGGTGGTTGGACTATCTATGCTCCGCTGACCTCGCAAATGGGTCCTGGCATGGACATGGCTATTTTTGCTCTGCATTTATTGGGCGCCTCTTCCATCATGGGTTCGATCAATATCATCGTCACCATCTTGAATATGCGCGCTCCTGGCATGACTTTGATGAAAATGCCAATGTTCTGCTGGACTTGGTTGATCACTGCTTATTTGTTGATTGCTGTGATGCCTGTATTGGCTGGCGCAATCACTATGGTTCTGACTGACCGTCATTTCGGTACCTCATTCTTCTCCGCAGTTGGCGGCGGCGACCCAATCATGTTCCAGCATATTTTCTGGTTCTTTGGTCACCCAGAGGTTTACATCATGATTCTTCCTGCATTCGGAATCGTCAGTGAAATTATTCCAACATTCTCCAGAAAAACATTGTTTGGCTATAGCTCAATGGTTTATGCAACCGCATCTATTGCGATCTTGTCATTCATCGTTTGGGCTCACCACATGTTTGCAACTGGCATGCCTGTAACTGGCCAGCTGTTTTTCATGTACGCAACAATGTTGATTGCTGTTCCAACTGGCGTGAAGATTTTTAACTGGGTTGCAACAATGTGGAAAGGTTCGATGACTTTCGAAACTCCAATGTTGTGGGCTATCGGCTTTATCTTCGTTTTCACCATGGGCGGCTTTACTGGTTTGATCTTGGCAATGGCACCAATTGATATTGGTGTTCAGGACACTTACTACGTTGTTGCGCACTTCCACTATGTATTGGTAGCGGGTTCATTGTTTGCCATGTTCGCTGGCTTCTACTACTGGTGTCCTAAGTGGACTGGCTTTATGGCTAATGAAACTCGCGGCAAGATCCATTTTTGGACTTCCATGATTTTCTTTAACATCACATTCTTCCCAATGCACTTCTTGGGCTTAGCAGGCATGCCACGTCGTTATGCCGACTACCCTACTCAGTTTGCTGATTTCAATATGGTTGCTTCAATCGGCGCATTGGGCTTTGGCTTGTCGCAGGTCTATTTCTTGTTCTTCGTTGTGCTTCCTGCATACCGTGGTCAAGGTGAAAAAGCACCGATGAAGCCATGGGATGGAGCTAAAGGTTTGGAGTGGACCATTCCTTCTCCAGCGCCACATCACACTTTTGAAACTCCGCCTAGTGCAGAGCAAATGCGTGAAGCAGGAATTTAAGCCTTCAGAGAAGCAAGCCCTTGCTGCGAATAATCGCAGGATGGGCTTCATTCTTTTGAGTGTTGTATTGGTATTTTTTATTGGAATTGTGATTAAACGGAGTATGTTGGGTTAATCCCGCGATGACAATGGTTTCAACTCAATCACTGAATCGCCAAATTTTATTAAAGCTCTTAATTGCAGCGGTAATGATGTTTGGATTTGGTTACGCACTAGTCCCAATGTATAAAGCCTTGTGTGAGGTTACCGGGATTAATGTTGTAACAAGCAAAAATGACTATGGTGTCAGAGCTTTCAGCCCAAATAGGGTTGGCAATACCCAAGTTAACTATGCACGTACGGTGACGATTGAGTTTGACTCTAATAGCCGAGGCCCGTTTACTTTTAAGCCGGTAAAGAATTTTTTAGAAGTGCATCCTGGTGAAATGACTGAGATTGTTTATGAGGTCACTAATAATCAGAATCGCCAAGTGCGAGCACAGGCAATACCAAGTTATGCGCCTAAAAGCGCAACAGAATTTTTTACAAAGTTAGAGTGTTTTTGTTTTCAGGAGCAGACACTAGCGGCAAATGAAACTAAAAAGATGCCGGTAGTTTTTGTGATCGATGCGGGTTTACCGGACGATGTGAAAACCATTACTTTGTCGTATACCTTCTTTGAGTTGGGTATGGGTGGTACACCACCTGCTCCAAAGTCAAAGGTGGTGTCGTGAAGAAAAAAAGTAGTTTTATGCAGTCTATGAAGGCCGTGATGTGGGGCTTCTTGGGTGTGCGTAAACAATCAGGTTTGCAGGAAGATGTAGCTTCACTCAGTTTTGTTCACATTATCATTGCAGGTGTTGTTGGCGCCTTGATTTTTATGGGTGTCCTCCTGTTGATAGTGAAAGCAGTTGTGTCCCATTGATTATTTTTTGATTGAATAGAGAGAATAAGATGTCATCCAATTCAACCCCATACTATTTCGTCCCTGGACTATCTAGGCATCCTGCCATGGCTGCTGCCGGCTTAATTGCATTTGGCGCTGGTATGTCTGGCTGGGTAAATCACACTTCTTGGGGCGGTGCTCTGAGCTTAGTTGGTGTGGCATGGGTTCTATTTGTGCTCTACCACTGGTTCGGCGATACGATTGCTGAATCTAATGCTGGCAAGAATGGTGTCAACGTTGACATTTCTTATCGCTGGTCAATGGCTTGGTTCATCTTCTCAGAAATCATGTTCTTCGGAGCATTCTTTGCAGCCCTCTTTTACGCACGCAATATTGCAATGCCTTGGATGGGTGATGTTGAAAGCAAATTGCTTTGGCCTAATTTCCAGGCTGTATGGCCAAACGATGGTCCTGCTGGATTGGTTGAGAAATTCACCACTATGGGTCCATGGCCGATTCCAACCATCAACACATTGTTGCTGTTGAGCTCTGGCGTAACTATTACTATTGCTCACCATGCATTGGTAGAGAACCACATGAAGAAGGCCATTATTGGCTTGGCTGCAACTGTTGGTCTGGGTTTCATCTTCTTGTGCTTCCAGGTTTTTGAGTACTACCATGCTTACCATGAGCTCAATTTGAAGCTCACATCAGGTATCTACGGTTCCACATTCTTTATGTTGACTGGTTTCCATGGTTTCCACGTTTTCCTTGGCGGCACCATGCTGGCGATCGTATTGCGCCGTATGATTCGTGGCGACTTTACTGCTAAACATCACTTCGCTTTTGAAGGTGCTGCTTGGTACTGGCACTTCGTTGACGTAGTCTGGCTTGGCCTGTACATCGCTGTTTACTGGATGTAAGTTGAATAAAAATCGGGGCTTAAAAGCCCCGATTTGTTTTAGTGCTCTTGTTTTGTGCGTTAACGATTAATTAGTTCCAACCTTGATGCCGGTAGCCTCAATGAGGCCAAAGTAATGGGCCAGGAGGATGCCTAAAAATAGTGCGACCGATAATCCAATGCGCAGCATCAACGAATGAACCATTCGGGAACTATTTCCCCTATCTTTCATCATGTAATACAAAGCCGATCCTAAGCTAAAAACAATCATTAGTAGGACAATAGGAATAATCCACTTCATCTCAAATCCCTCAATTGAATAAGCTGTTTTTTGCCCTCGTTGCCAAGCGCATAGTCGCTACTTTATCAGCCTTGCTGGTCATTGCGATCGGCTGTGGTGCTGGGGTCTGGCAACTAAGCAGGGCTAATACCAAAATTGCCTTGGCAGCGACTTTACAGGCTCGCCAACAAATGCCTATCTTGAGTGCGAATGCAGGACCATGGACTTTGGAAGAGGCGGGTGAGCGTCGCATGAGTGCTCGTGGACAATATATTCCTGAGGCGGCAGTTTGGTTGGATAACAGGCCAAGACCTATTCCACCTGAAGGTAGTGCCACCGCACAGTCTGGCTTTTACCTGATGATGCCTTTGATGCTTGAGGGGAGGCATGAGGTCCTTTGGGTCAATCGAGGTTGGGCACCGCGTAACAATGAAAATCGTGAAACGCTGCCGCCAGTGCAAACTCCAAACAAGGTAGTCAATATTGAAGGTATCGTATTTGCTCATCCGGGGAAAGTCTATGAGCTGGGTAGTAGCAAGATTTCTACTGATATCAACAAGCCAAGAATTGAGCAAAATTTTGATTTAACGGCTGAAGGCAAGCTGCATGGTTGGAGCCAAGCGCCCTTTATCTTGCGTGAGCTTGAGGTTGGTGCGGTGGATGGCTTAATCCGCGATTGGGCACCCCTGACAAGCGGAGTCGATCGCCATTATGCTTATGCATTCCAGTGGTTTGCCTTGGCTCTTGCTGGATTTTTATTTTGGTTACTAAATGGCCTGCGGCAATATAAACGACAGGAATTAGCGAATGGGGATCAAGAGTGAGTGATAAAGAGTTATTAATTCCGGCTTCACAGATAGATGCATCTGCTATTAATGCGCGTACGCGTCGTGGCCGCATTCAGATGTTGTTGCTATTGTTAGCCTGCGCCTCCCCAGTTCTTGCCTCTTACTTTGCTTATTACGTGATTAAACCTGAGGGCGGAAAAACCAATTTCGGAACACTCGTATATCCAGCGCAAGAGTTCAATGCGGCGTGGCTTGATGCCCCACTCCAGGGTAAGTGGACTCTCTTGGTTGCTCGTCCAGCTGGTGAATGTCACATCAAAGATGAGAAATGTATTGAAGCTTTATTTCTGATGCGCCAAACCAGAGTGGCTATGGGTAGAGAAAGTGGACGCTTGCAATTGATCTGGGTGAATACAGATGGTAAGCCTGTTGACCCTGAGGTCCTCAAGATTTATGACGAAAAGACGGCGGGGCTTAAGGTACTTACATTGCCCTCCGACCCAAAGCAAAGGGCTGACTTTGAGGCTTGGTTAAATAAGGAAGGTGTAGGACAGGAAATTCAGTTGATTGACCCAAGTCCTGCCAAGATGATGTATTTCCCAGTGACAAATTCCCCTAAAGAATTTTCTAGTATGAAGAAAGACTTGGAAAAGCTTCTGAAGTTAAATCACAAGGGCGAAAGTTTGTAATGCCCAGTCTGATTTTATTTCTGGAGCTGGCAGCCATCGCTATTATTTTTGCTGGCCTACCGCTCTTCTTCATTTGGAAAAAGCCTGGCTATAGCTTGTTGCAAAAACTCAATTGGGTCTTGGTCTTCATGACCTTTGATCTAATTGTATTTGGTGCATTTACACGCCTTACTGACTCTGGGCTGGGCTGCCCTGATTGGCCTGGATGCTACGGCACCTCCAATCCTTTTCATGCGCTTGGCGATATTCAGCAAGCTGAGAGCGCCTTGCCGACTGGGCCTGTGACGGTCATTAAGGCTTGGATTGAAATGATTCATCGCTACTTAGCTATGACAGTAGGTACATTGATTTTGGTACAAGTGGCTATTGCATTTTCTAAACTGAAGTCCTTAGGAAAAAATCCTTTACTCGGCAGCTTGGGCTTGCTCTTATTAGTCTGTGTTCAAGGTGCCTTTGGTGCTTGGACTGTTACCCTGAAGTTGCAGCCAATCATCGTTACGATTCACTTGATGTTGGCCTTGATCTTATTGGCTTGCTTAACAGCGTATGCGCAGCAGTCATGGGAGAGCAAGTCCTCTGCTATTCGTACCATTCGCGTACGGCCGCTTTCTGGGCAACTCCTCACCCTTTCTTTTATTGTTTTATTCACCCAGGTTTTCCTAGGTGCATGGGTGAGTACTAATTACGCAGTACTAGCTTGCCCTGATTTCCCCACCTGTTTGGGTAGTGCCTGGCCTGAGACTAATTGGAGTGAGGGCTTTACACTCTGGCGTCAATTGGGGCTCAATGCTCAAGGAGAATTTATTTCCCCTGCGGCATTGCAAACGATCCATTGGGCGCATCGCCTTTTTGCCATGCTGGTCTTGGTCGTGCTTGGTACGATGGGCTGGAGCGCTCTTGCGCTGGCAACCCCAGTTCTATCAGGCCTTAGTCAAGTAGCCAAGCTTTTGCTGGCGGTACTTTTATTGCAAGTCATCACTGGTATTTCTAATGTGGTGTTTCAGTGGCCGTTAATGGCTGCTTTATTACACACTGCTGGCTCTGCAGCTTTGGTATTCTGTTTGGTCAGAATGAGTTATTGGGCTTCTTGGAAGCCTTTCATTCAAAAGAAGATGGCGTAAATATGAGTGACTCTAAAACAAGCGCACCTGTGGCTATGCCACGTTGGCGTCAATATTGGGTTTTAACTAAACCGAGAGTGACTCAGCTCGCCGTTTTTTGTGCGGTGATTGGAATGTTCTTGGCGACGCCCGGCATGGTTCCCTACCCAGTGCTCTTTGGTGGCATCGTTGGTATCTGGCTTTTGGCTGGTGCCGCATTTGCAGTGAACTGTTTGATTGAGCAAGCTGTTGATGCCAAGATGAAGCGCACTGCTTGGCGTCCATCGGCCACCGGCGAAGTCACGCCTTTTCACATCATTATTTTCTCAATTGTTCTAGGTTCACTTGGAATGATTATTTTGTGGAATTTCTGTAACCCATTAACAATGTGGCTAACACTTGCCACCTTCGTTGGTTATGCAGTGATCTATACCTGGTTATTAAAGCCTGCCACGCCGCAAAATATTGTCATTGGCGGTTTATCTGGCGCAATGCCACCAGCCTTGGGCTGGGCCGCAGTGACTAATACCGTTTCTGCAGAAGCTTGGCTTTTAGTTCTGATTATTTTCGTATGGACTCCTCCGCATTTCTGGGCATTGGCTTTGTATCGTCGCGATGACTATGTTCAATCGGGCTTACCAATGTTGCCAGTAACTCACGGAGAGCGTTTCACGCTTCTCAATATCGTGCTTTATACCCTGATTTTGATTGCAGCTACGATGCTGCCCTATATTTACGGGATGAGCGGTATGGTGTATTTAGTCTCCGCAATTATTCTGGGATTAATGTTCTTAGCCTACGTGCTTGCGCTATTTATTTCCTACAGCGATGCGTTGGCTAAAAAGACATTCCGATTTTCAATTACCTATCTTTCGCTACTCTTTGCAGCGCTCTTGATAGATCATTATTTCCTCTGAGATCAATATGAATTTTCTGCGCATTTGCTTTTTAGCAATTATTTGTTTTGTATTGAGTGCTTGTAGCCCAAAGCCAGAGTTTAAAAATATTGATATCACTGGTAGTACGGCGTTTGGCAAAGACTTTAGTTTGGTAGATCCTGATGGCAAGGTTAGAACCTTGGCAGACTTCAAAGGCAAAGTGGTTGTGATGTTTTTTGGATACACCCAATGCCCTGATATTTGCCCGACCACCTTAACTGAAATGCAGCAAGTCATGACCCTCTTGGGTCCTCAGTCCGATAAGGTGCAGGTACTTTTTGTCACTGTAGACCCAGAGCGCGACACCGCAGAAATTCTGAAGCAGTATGTGCCTGCATTTGATTCCTGCTTCTTGGGTTTGCGTCCCGCAGATGAAGCCTCCTTAGAGAAGGTGGCCAAAGACTTTAAGATTTATTACAAGAAGGTGCCAGGAGCAAAGCCGGGCTCTTACACAATGGATCACACGGCAGGCAGCTATGCATTTGATCCTCAAGGTCACCTACGTTTGTATATCAAGCACGCCCAAGGTCCAGAGACCTTGGCACATGACTTGAAAGAATTGCTGAAGTAAGAAAAGTTAAGAAGTTTGCTGTCTGCAAACTTCTTGATTGATTAAGCTGCTTGTAGCAAGCCGCGCATCTTTTTGAGAGCGGCAGTTTCAATTTGGCGAACGCGTTCTGCGGAGATGCCATATTCATCGGCTAGGTCATGCAATGTTTTCGTGCCATTACCTTCGGCATCCATCGCTAACCACCGAGATTGCACAATATTGCGACTACGCTCATCTAAAGCCATCAGTGCTTGGTCTAGTTTGGGGCCTTGAAGGGCATCCGCTTCAGCACTAGCAATGCGAGCGGTAGGCTCTTGAGAGTTATCTGCTAACCATTGAATAGGAGCGTAAGCAGACTCATCGTCGCTGTCATCGCCTTCTAAAGCGATATCCCCACCAGCAAGGCGAATTTCCATTTCTTTAACGTCAGAACCTTTGACATCAAGTGCTTTAGCCAATGCTTCAACTTCACTAGGTGTAAGCGCACTTAAGGTAGGTTTGTTGCTGCGTAAGTTAAAGAATAATTTGCGTTGTGCTTTAGTAGTTGCAGTTTTTACTAAGCGCCAATTCTTGAGAATGTACTCATGAATTTCTGCTTTGATCCAATGGATTGCATACGACACTAAACGTGCACCATTGTTTGGGTCATAGCGTTTAACGGCTTTCATCAAGCCAATATTGCCTTCTTGAATTAAGTCGGCATGCGGGATTCCATAGCCAAGATATTGGCGAGCAACAGAAACTACTAAGCGTAAATGAGAGAGTACTAAAGTTTTAGCGGCATCGACATTTTCAGTACGACGAAATTCCTGCGCAAGATGTAATTCTTCTGCAGCACTAAGCATTGGTACGCGATTAACGTACGAAATGTATGAGTCGAGAGTGCCAACCCCAAGAGTTGGCAGCATTGGAAATGCAGACGCCGACGCAGTCTGCGCGACTGGCAGCGTTTGCAAATTCGGTTTGTCGGATTTCTTTTGAACCATTTTTTCTTATAAATATGAGGTGTTAATAGAAGTCTATTTTAGCACTCTTGTCAAGAGAGTGCTAATGGTTTTAATGACCTGTAAGCTATTGATTTAATTGAATAATTCAGATGAATATTGTTCTGCTGTGAAGGGGGCTAAATCTTCAATCCCTTCGCCCTTGCCTAGGGCTAGAACAGCGGGTTTTGGGCCATCTTGTAGGGTGTGGGCTAGGGCGCAGATCACGCCGCCCTTAGCAGTGCCATCAAGCTTTGTAACGATGATTCCAGTTAGGCCAAGAGCGGCATGGAAGGCCTTTACCTGGCTCAAGCCATTCTGTCCGGTATTGCCATCCAAAACAAGCAGGGTGTGATGAGGTGCCCCAGGAAGCACTTTACCAATGACGCGTTTTACTTTCTTAAGCTCTTCCATGAGGTTGTCTTGGGTAGCAAGACGGCCTGCAGTGTCAATGATGAGAATATCGTTCTTGCGAGAGATGGCAGCATGAATGGCGTCGTGTGCAACGGCTGCTGCATCACCACCTTCTTGAGTAATAACGTCAACCTGGTTGCGTCCACCCCACTCCTGAAGCTGATTACGTGCCGCAGCTCTAAAGGTATCGCCTGCAGCTAAAAGAACTGACTTACCTTGAGACTGAAAGAGTCGGCAGAGTTTGCCAATGGTCGTAGTCTTGCCGGCTCCATTTACCCCTACAACCAACCATACCTCTGGGGTGTTAGGCTTATCACTTGTAAACAGTGGGTTTGGTAAAGGTTCAATAGCAGTTAATAGGGCGCTGACTTCTTGAATGAGAAGAGCTTGCAACTCTTCTGGACTAGAAGCCTTTTCAGACTTGGCTGCTTTGCGTAGTTTGGTGATGAGTTGTTCAGTCGTAGGTAGACCCACATCACTTTGAATGAGTGATTCTTCTAAAGTTTCAAACCAAGATTCATCAATCTTGCTTGATTTGAAAAGGGATCCGAGGGTTTTACGTAAGCCGAACATAATCGATACAATTTAAACCTTGCATCTTATCAATTTAATTCTAGGGATATGGTGATTTAGCAGATGCTTTCCAATTTACTCCGAATTTCCTTTTTATTCTTCGTATTTAGCCAGCTGACTTGGGCTGCTGGTCCTGATTCAGGGGATACGCATGAGTATCGGTTGAGCAATGGCCTCAAATTGATTGTCAGGGAAGATCATCGTGCGCCAACAGTAGCTCATATGGCTTGGTATCGTGCTGGCTCCATGGATGAGGTCAATGGTAAGACTGGAGTGGCTCATGTGCTTGAGCACATGATGTTTAAAGGTACTGACAAAGTAAAGGCAGGCGAATTTTCTCGCTTGGTAGCCGCGGTCGGTGGGCGCGAAAATGCATTTACCTCGCGCGATTACACCGCTTATTTTCAGCAAGTTGAAAAATCAAAATTAGAAGACGTAATCAAGCTTGAAGCAGATCGGATGTCTAACCTCAATTTTGATGATGCAGAATTCTTAAAAGAAATTCAGGTCATCATGGAAGAGCGTCGCTTACGAACAGAAGACAATCCAAGTAGTTTGCTCAACGAATCATTAATGGCAACTGCTTATATGAGTTCTCCATATCGCCACCCCGTTATTGGTTGGATGAATGACTTAGAGAATATGAAGGCATCCGATGCGCGAGATTGGTATCGCAGTTGGTATAAGCCAAACAATGCAACCGTAGTCATCAGCGGTGATGTGGATGCTAAAAAAGTATTGAATATGGCGGAGAAGTATTACGGCGCTGCCGTTGCTCATGAGTTGCCAGTGCGTAAGCCACAAATTGAGCCACCTCAAAAAGGTATTAAGCAGGTTCAGGTAAGGGCGCCAGCTGATAGCGCTCAACTAACCATGGCTTGGAAGGTGCCCCGTCTCGAGCCTGGCAAGCTGGATGACCCCGAGCCATATGCCTTAGAGCTTCTGACAGCAGTGCTGGATGGCTATGACAATGCCCGCTTAAATCGCACTCTCGTTAAGCAGGAAAAAGTAGTGAATGATGTGGGTGTTGGCTACGACATGATTTCTCGTGGGCCAGAACTATTCTTAATTAGCGCCACGATGGCTAAAGGAAAAACAGTCGATCAGGCTCAGGTAAGCATCCGGAAGGCGCTTGCCGAATTAAAGCAAAAAGGGATTCTGGAGTCTGAGCTCAAGAGAATTAAGGTGCGCATTCTGTCTGAGCAAATCTATAAACGGGATTCTATCTTTGGCCAAGCAATGGAAATTGGCAGCACAGAGATGGCAGGATTTTCTTGGAAGGACATCGATTACATGTTAGAAAAAATGCAATCCATTACTCCCGCACAAGTTCAAGCTGTTGCTAAGAAATACCTAGTTGATGAAGGTCTCACGATTGCGGTATTAGATCCTCAGGTGCGTCAAGCTGCCGGTAAGGAGGGCAAATGATGAATCTCTTCATTAAAGGTATATCAGTTTGCCTCTTTACTTTTGGCTTGCTTGGTAATGCGCACGCCATCTTGCCGATCGAGAAGTTAGATTCTTATAAGGGCGCCAAGGCATATTTAGTACAAACCAAAGCGTTGCCGATGGTAGACATTGAAGTGAGCATTGATGCAGGCGATCGCTATGACCCTGCTGGCAAAAGTGGCCTAGCCGATATGGTTGCAGGCCTGATGAATTATGGGGTTAAGAGCGAAAAAGGGGTTCTCACTGAAGCTCAAATAGCTGATGAAATCGCTGATCTTGGAGCAAATATTGGCTTATCTGTGAGCGGCGAGCGAGCAATCTTGCGCATTCGCAGTTTGAGTCGAAAAGACTTGCGCGATAGAGCAGTACAACTAGCTGCTGCTATGTTGAGCGCGCCGACTTACGATTCAAAGATTGTTGAGCGTGAGAAACAAAGAACGATAACAAGTTTGCTTGAGGCGGAAACAAAACCCGAGTTTGTTCTCGAACGTCGTTTTAAAAAATCAGTATATGGAAACTATCCCCTAGCTGATTCGCCAACAGTGAAATCAGTTGCTGCTGTAAGCGCGAATGACCTAGTGCAATTTCATAAGCTGTTTTATCGCGGTGATCGCATGATTGTGAGTATTGTTGGCGATATTGACCGTGCTCAAGCGGAGGAAATTGTCAAAGCTTTGTTAAAGCAGATTCCTGCTTCAGGTCAGCCTATTGCGAAGTTGCCTGAACTCGAGCGCTCTCCTGTGGAGCCTCTGGCACAAAGAGAAATTCAAATTCCTTTTGACTCTCAGCAGGCCCACATTGCTATGGGGATGACGGCGGTTGCTCGCAACAACCCTGATTACTTCCCCTTACTAGTTGGTAACTATGTTTTAGGCGGCGGCGGTTTTGTCTCTCGCTTGATGGCTGAGGTGCGTGAGAAGCGCGGTCTGGCATATAGCGTGTTTAGTTACTTTATTCCTGGAAAAGAGAATGGCATTTTTCAAGCAGGTCTACAAACCAAGAGTGATCAGGCTGCGCTGGCTTTAGAGGTGATGAGTTCTACCACTGCTCAATTTATTGCTGATGGACCCACTCCATCTGAGCTTATGGCTGCTAAAGCAAACCTAGTGAACGGTTATCCACTGCGAATTGATAACAATCGTAAGTTGTTGGATAACGTCTCTTCAATTGCATGGAATGACCTGCCGCTCGATACGATGGATGTATGGACTAAGCAAATTGAGGCGGTAACTTTAGAGCAGGTAAATGCTGCATTCAAAAAATATCTTGCAATGGATCGCATGAAGATTGTTGTATTGGGAGCAAAAAATAAATAAGCCCAATAAAGCAAACAAGCCTCTAAAGACTGAGCCGCCGAAGAAGGTGCGGATTATTGGGGGTAACTGGAGAAGCCGTTTGCTAACGGTTTTAGATCTTCCGGGTTTGCGTCCTACAACTGATCGTATTCGGGAAACGCTGTTTAATTGGCTAGGACAAGATTTAACAGGTTTGCGATGCCTAGACCTTTTTGCGGGTACCGGTGCCTTGGGTTTTGAGGCTGCATCAAGAGGTGCTGTATTGGTAGTATTGCTTGAGAAAGAAAAAAGGGCTTGCGCAAATTTAACGGCCAATTTTGCCTTATTGCAGTCTTCACCAGCCGCCGGCCTCGTAGAAATTTTGCAACGAGATAGTCTTGAGTTTCTGAAGCAGCAGGCAGATCGTTCCAGCAACTTAATTTTTATTGATCCACCATTCCAAGATTCGAGTCTATTGGAACGCGCGGTTATTGAGGCTGGTAGAGTATGTGATGACTCTGCGGGCGGTGGTATTTATGTGGAATTTCCCTCTAGCCGCCCACGCGAGGAGGTAGAAGCCCTGTTACCAGGCTGGCATTGTGGAAAATACTTAGAGGCTGGGCAGGTAAAAGCTTGTCTATTTCGGAGTGGAAGGGACTAAACTCTTGCCTGTAGCCGATAAAGCCTTAGGAACGTTATGACAGTTGCCGTATACCCTGGAACATTTGATCCATTTACTCGTGGTCACGAGGACTTGGTACGCCGTGCATCGAGTATTTTTACAGAGTTGATTGTTGGCGTTGCGGACAGCCGTAGCAAGCGCCCCTTCTTTACATTGCAAGAGCGTATTGATATTGCCAAGGAAGTGCTTGGCCACTACCCGAATGTAAAAGTCGTTGGCTTTACTGGTTTATTAAAAGATTTTGCACGCGAGCATCAAGCGCGCGTGATTGTGCGCGGTTTACGTGCGGTATCTGATTTTGAGTATGAGTTCCAAATGGCAGGTATGAATCGTTACCTGCTTCCTGATGTTGAAACGCTATTTTTGACTCCATCCGATCAGTATCAATTTATTTCAGGTACCTTCGTACGTGAAATTGCATCAATGGGTGGTGATGTGAGTAAGTTTGTTTTCCCATCAGTGGAAAAATGGCTAGTCCAAAAAATTGCTTCAGGCACTCAGAATAAAGAGTGACCAAATGAAATTTGGCGAGTAAATCATGGCGTTAATGATTACGGACGAATGCATCAACTGCGATGTCTGCGAGCCAGAGTGTCCGAATGATGCCATCTACATGGGTTTGGAGATTTATGAAATCAATCCCGATAAATGTACTGAATGCGTAGGTCACTATGATGCGCCCCAGTGTCGCCAGGTTTGTCCAGTCGACTGCATTCCATTTAACCCTGAGCACACCGAAACCCAAGATCAATTAATGGTGAAGTTCACGCTCTTAACTGCTGCTAAAAAAGTCAATACAGCTTAAGCAGCCTAGCCCTTGGAGTGCAAATCCATCATGGCGTTTTGAGTGTCGCCTTTTAAAAAGAGCGGCAAAATTTGTAGACCATTTTCAATGCTGGCATCAATGAGTTTTTGCTCAGCCAATTGAGGTCTACGTAATACATAATCTGCCACATCCATAGGACGTCCATCACCAGCCACATCTCTGGGGTGGCCAATGCCCAGGCGTAAGCGCCAATAATCCGGGGTACTTAAATGCGCTTGGATATCTTTCAAACCATTGTGACCACCACTCCCTCCACCTAACTTCAGGCGTGCAGTACCAGGCTTTAAATCCAGCTCATCTTGGACTACCAAAATATCTGCAGGGGTGATTTTGTGAAAGCGGCATAGCGCGCCAACCGATTGCCCACTCAGATTCATGTAAGTGCTTGGCTTGAGTAAGTAAAGATCTTCGCCTTCCCACTTAGCTTTGGCAACTTTGCCATGAAAGCGTTTTTCAGATTCAAAACGAGTGCTTAGTTGTTTTGCCAAGGCGTCAACGAACCAGAAGCCAGCATTGTGCCGATCTTCTACATGCTCATCTCCAGGGTTGCCTAGGCCAACAATTAATTTAGTCATGCTGAGAGTTTAAAGATATAAAAGCATTTCGCCAAAAAAGAATGAAAACTGGGGGCAATAAAAAAGGCCCGCTTGCGCAGGCCTTCTTGTACAAGCGATTGAGCTAAATAATTAAGCTTTATCCTTTGGTGCCTCAGCTGCAGGGGCAGCCGCTGCTGGTGCAGCAGGCGCATCTGTAGGCTCAGCAGCTTTAACTGCTGGGATACGTGCGTTAGCAAGTACTGGGTTCTCTTGCTCAACATGCAATACCAAAGTAACGCCTTTTGGCAATGCGATGTCTTTAGCGTGAATACCGTGACCAACTTCAATCTTCGCCAAGTCCACTTCAATGAACTCTGGCAAGTCTGCTGGCAAGCAAGAAACTTCGAGTTCAGTAAGGATGTGGCTAATAACAGCGCCTTGCAATTTCACAGCAGCTGAAGTGTCAGCATTTGTGAAGTGCAATGGAACGCGCATATGAACTTTCTCAGTCGCAGATACGCGCTGGAAGTCAATGTGCAATACCAATGGCTTGAATGGATGCATTTGGTAATCGCGCAACAACACTTTTTGTGTCTTACCGCTAATTTCCAAATCCAAAATGGATGAGTGGAATGCTTCCTTACGGAGAGCATGGAACAACGCGTTGTGGTCTAACTCGATGACCAAGGCTGGATCTTTACTACCGTAAACGATTCCCGGAGTTTTTCCGGAATTGCGCAGACGGCGGCTCGCACCCGTTCCCTGTACGCTTCTTTCAAAGGCAACTACTTTCATGATGATTTCCCTAGTTAAGGTTAATTTCCGTTCGCGACCAAACAGAAAAGCCTTCGATTATATCGTGGGAAAGGGTGTTTTTGCCTACAAAAGGCTTAAAACTGCCAAAAACCGGGGTAAAACGGTGATTTTTGGCTTATTCAGCAAACATCGACATCACTGAATCACCTTTGCTAATGCGGGAAAGGGTTTCAGCGAGGATCGGAGCAACGCTCAATTGGCGAATTTTGGAAACTTTCATGGCCTCTGCTGTCAAGGGGATGGTGTCAGTAACAACCAACTCATCCAATTCAGAAGCAGCAATACGAGCTACAGCGCCGCCTGAGAGCACGGCGTGAGTACAGTAGGCGGTAACGCCCTTAGCACCACGCTCTTTAAGCGCTTCAGCGGCTTTACAGAGGGTTCCGCCGGTATCGATGATGTCATCCATGATGACGCAATGGCGACCTTCTACCTCGCCAATAAGGTGCATTACTTCGGATACGTTTGCTTTAGGACGGCGTTTATCAATAATCGCCAAATCAGTGCCCAATTGCTTAGCCATTGCACGGGCTCGAACCACACCACCAATGTCTGGAGACACGATGATCAGATCTTTTTTAGTTTTCTGCGCTTCTAAGTCAGCCAAAAGGACTGGGGAAGCATAAATGTTGTCTACCGGGATATCGAAGAAACCCTGAATTTGGTCGGCATGCAGATCCATGGTCAAAACACGCTCAATGCCAGCTACTGACTGAAGCATGTTGGCCACAATGCGAGCGGAAATAGCTACGCGGGCAGAACGAGGGCGGCGGTCTTGACGGGCATAACCGAAGTAAGGAATCACTGCGGTTATGCGGCTTGCAGATGCTCGTTTCAGAGCATCAATCATGATCATGAGTTCCATCAAGCTGTCATTTGTAGGTGCGCAGGTTGATTGGATCACCACGACATTCTTGCCGCGGACGTTCTCTTGAATTTCTACTTGAATCTCGCCATCAGAGAATCGGCCAACAAAGGCTTTTCCCATTGGGAGTTTGAGTTCTTTGGCTACGGCCTCAGCCAAAACGGGATTTGCGTTGCCTGTGAAAAGAGTCAATAAATCTGCGTTTGTGGAGGACATAGTCTTATGGGTTTTGTGGGGTCAAAAGGTTATCTTTATCGTTTCTACAGTACTTGGCAGGGGAAGAAGGATTCGAACCTTCGCATGCTGGAATCAAAATCCAGTGCCTTAACCAGCTTGGCGATTCCCCTACAGGTCAATCTGAAGAAATCAAATTGTAAGCGGGATTTTTATTTAGCCCCCGAACAACCCGACCTACCCACCCTTCAGGAAGATTTTGTAGAAGATTTTCTAGTTTTGCGGTATCAGTCTTAGGGTCTAAGACTGCGAAAACGCTACTACCAGAACCAGACATTCGGGGCTGAGAGCCCGGTACTGCCTGGGTAATCCAATCCAAAGCTTGCTTCACTTCTGGGCAAATCCGCATCGCTACAGCCTGACAATCATTCGATTGATATAACAATGGCGATGCAAGAAAGCCATCAATTGTAATCTGAGCGTGATCTCGGGTCAATTCCGGGTCTTGAAAAATGCTAGCAGTGGCAATGCCCTGATTGGGGAAGATCACCAAGAAATCAGGGGTTTGGAGGGAAATTTCTTGAATTTTCTCCCCAATGCCTTCAACAAAGGCATTTTGACCAAAAATGAAGAAGGGGACATCGGCACCGAGCTTAAGCCCTAGGGTGCAAAGCGTTTCTTTGGAGAGATTGAGATTCCAAAGGGCGTTAAGACCAATCAATGTAGTTGCTGCATCAGACGACCCGCCCCCCATGCCTGCACCCATCGGAATTTCTTTGTGAAGAGTAATTTCAACGCCAGCCTCAATCTTGCAAAATTCTTTTAGTAGCTTAGCTGCGCGAACCACCAAATCTTGCTCGGAAGGAACTCCGGGAATTGGATTAATGCGGCGCACTTCATTTTCAGAAATGCGTTTTAAGTGGATGGTGTCACACCAGTCAATTAGTTGAAAAACAGATTGAAGTAGGTGATAACCATCTGCTCTACGTCCGATGATGTGTAAAAAAAGATTGAGCTTAGCCGGCGAACGAAGAGATAAAGAATCGGGTTTCGCCATTGTTCTTTTGCTTAGTCATTCGGGCGGTCAAACACGAGACGTATATCAATTGAGCCGATATTCGAGCTACGTGTCATCGTGAGTTTTTCGAGACGATTGGTATTGCTCCAGGTATATACCAAGTCCCAGCCATCCTGGCTAATTTTGCTTACTTGACCATTTGCATTTCTATCAACACTTGCTTCGCTTCCAGGGCGTACTTCGCCTCTTAACCAATTTGATAATCCGCGCGCTGGTAGTGGTAGGCCTAATGTGTTTTGTACTAAGCTATCTGCATCAACTGCAGTCACTACTTTGCCATCACTTTCGAGCGTGGCTTCACCCGGCGTAATGGTAATTTTGGCAATCGAGCCACCCATTGGATTGCGTATTTCTAAAACATCTTTTAATGCTTCTTGAGTTAAGGTAAAACCACCAGAGCCACCTTGGTTTTGTGACTCAGTTAAGCCAATGACTTTGACAGCAAAGCGCCCATCCCATGATCCCTTAGACGCTTGATCATCCCTTACCCAGTCTGGCTTTAGACGTTGTAAGGTTTCTTTCAGGGTTGGATTATTGGCGTCTATTTTTTGTCCCTGGCGCCACATCTCTTCTGCTTCCGCACGGCGATTCATAGCCCACAACACTTCACCAGTATGAGCTGCAATATCCGCTTCTGGTTTCATAGCAAATGCTTGTTGTAATTGCTCTAATGCAAGGGCGTTTTTACCGAGACGAAAATTGACCCAGCCCAAGCTGTCCAAAATAAAACTATCTTTTGGAGATAGTTGATGCGCTTTACTGATGAGCGCATATGCCTCAGGTAACTTCATATTGCGGTCGGCTAAAGAATAGCCAAGAGCATTTAGGGAATTTACATCGTTTGGGTTCTTGCGCAAAATATCACGCAAGGTTTTTTCCATCACATCCATGCGACCTACTTTTTCAGCAGACATGGCATAGGTATAAAGTAGGCCCGGATCTTTGGGTGGAATCTTGACAGTGGAGGCGATTTCATAAAAAGCGCGCAAGGCGTCTGACTCATCTTTTGCTTTAGCAAGTAATGCTTGCAATTGCAAAAGGGTATTTTCTTGTTGGGCAGGAGTTTGTTGGCGCAATAAAGTAATTGCTGGCTTGATAGCATCGGACCAGCGATTGCTTAAGATCAACAGCGTGACCAGGACTTCTTTAGGTTTGGTATCTGAGGCTGGAGAGAGTTCATCCCAAGTTTTGGCCGCTTGCATAGCTAAATCCGGGGAGCCGCCTGCAATCGCAATTTCCATCGCTCTTTGGGCTAGCCTAGGATCTTGGTATTGGCGTGCCATCTCCAGATAGGTGTTGTAAGCCAAGCCAGCCTCGCCCCGCTGCAGGGCGATTTCGGAGGCAAGCACCTCAAAAACGGCTTCACCAGTTTGTAATCCATTTGCCTGGTTTTGGGCATGGGCTGATGAAATGACTCCACCAGCTAAGGCCGCCAAGAATAAACCCTTTAATAGGGGTTTCATTGTGAATTTACTCATAAGCACATTCTAATCCGCGAATCTACAATCCATTTATGCCAGAACTTCCAGAAGTAGAAGTCACCCGATTAGGAATCGCCCCCCATCTGGAGGGGCGCAAGGTCAGCGCCGTCAAGATTATTGATGGACGCTTGCGTTGGCCAGTGCCCGCCAACCTTTCTAAAAGCTTGCCTGGGCAAACAGTACATGCCATTGAGAGGCGTGGGAAGTATCTTTTATTAGAAATGGATACGGGCTACTTGCTGATTCATTTGGGTATGACGGGAACTTTGCGTGTACTCCCAAGCTCGGACCCCCTCAAGATTCATGATCGCGTGACGCTAGAGTTCGGTAAGTTCAGTTTGCGTTTGCATGACCCACGAAAATTTGGTGCCGTTTTATGGCATCCCAAATCAAAAGGTCCCATTGAAACATTTGCGCTTTTGCAAAAGTTGGGAGTTGAGCCATTTTCTCCGGAGTTTGCGGGTGAGCTGGGCGCCGATATTTTGTATCAAAAATCCCGCAAGCGCAGTGTCGCTGTGAAGCAGTTTCTTTTGGCAGGGCAAGCAGTTGTCGGTGTTGGCAATATTTATTGTTCTGAAAGTTTGTTTGAGGCGGGCATTCATCCAGCTAAAGCTGCAGGAAAACTGACCCGACCACAATGTTCTCGCCTGGCTGAAGCGGTGAGATTAATTCTGAAAAAAGCGATTGCGGCTGGCGGCAGTAGTTTGAAAGATTTTGTGAATAGCGATGGCGATCCCGGGCACTTTATGGTCCAAACCAAGGTCTATGACCGCAAAGGCTTACCATGTAAGGTGTGTAAGTCGCCTATTAGTCAGATAGTGCAGGGCCAACGCTCCACTTATTTTTGTACTCAATGTCAAAAACGCTGATCAACACATTTGCATCAAAGCTGGTTGCTTGGCATGCGATCAGTGGGCGCTCAGGCTTGCCTTGGCAAGGTAATCGAGATCCTTATGCAGTGTGGGTTTCAGAAATCATGTTGCAACAAACTCAAGTGGCTACGGTCCTTGAGCGCTACCCACGTTTTATGAAACGCTTTCCAACAGTTAAAAAATTAGCTTCCGCTGATATCGACGAGGTATTGGCTGAGTGGGCGGGATTAGGGTATTACTCGCGCGCTAGAAATCTACATGCTTGCGCAAAGCAGGTCATGACAGAGTTCGGCGGCAAGTTTCCAAGTGACCCCATTTTGCTTGAGCAATTAAAGGGGATTGGGCGATCTACAGCTGGCGCAATCGCCGCATTTGCTTTTCATGAGCGAGCACCTATTTTGGATGCAAATGTGAAACGCATTCTGGCACGTTTATTTGCCATTGAAGGTGCGATACAAGATAAGAAGATCAACGATCGACTATGGGATTTAGCAATAGATTTACTACCAACTAAGCCTACAGATATGCCGGTCTATACCCAGGCACTGATGGACTTTGGCGCTACTTGGTGTACGTCACGCAAACCAGTATGTTTAGGATCTGAAAAAAAATGCCCATTCGCAAAAGACTGCCAAGCCAATTTAAGCGGTCAAGTCCTTTTGCTTCCACAAAAAACCAAGAAGACCAAATCCCTAGAATTTGATTGCAATATGTTGTTGATGCGTTCCGGCAACTCCATCCTCTTGCAAAAGCGCCCGAGCAAGGCCATTTGGGGTGGTCTGTGGTCTTTGCCTGAAGGGCCTTGGACCCCTAGGGTAGCTCGTGCAAGAGTTGTTGGGATAAGCCCACAGGAATTATTTGCAGCTACATTGCCCGAAGAAAAATTGGCAGCACTTACAAAAGCTTGTAAATCATTAAAGCGAGCCGAAGAAATTAAGCATGTCTTTACGCACAGACGCTTGTGGATGCAAATATGGCAGGTAAGCGCTCCAAAAGAGTTGGTCTTTTTAAATCCAGATCTGAAGTGGGTTCCCTTGGCTCAGCTAGGGCGCCATGGCCTGCCGCAGCCGATTAAGCTTTTGCTGCAGGGATTGAATCTAGTTCGCGGTGACGATCTAAAAAATTAAGCTGCAAGTCCATGAGGTCCTTTTGGGCGCGGAAGTGTTCGCTCAAGCGGCCTACGAGATAGACAGAGCGATGTTGGCCGCCAGTACAACCAATGGCAACCGTCAAATAACTGCGACCATCAGCAATGTAATGGGGCAACCACTTGTTAATGAATTGGGTGATGTCGGATTCCATGCTCATGACTTCTGGAATTTTTTCCAGAAATTCCTTAACGGGCTTGTCGTTGCCGGTAAGTGGTCTGAGCGCTTTGTCATAGTGAGGATTTGGTAGACAGCGCACATCAAAAACTAAGTCCGCTTCGCTGGGCACGCCCTTTTTAAAACCAAATGACTCAAAAACTACTGTGAGACCTACCGGTTTGTCTTTGAGGAGATCTTGAATCCAGGAACGCAGTGCATGAGCAGGTAGGTTACTGGTATCGATGCTGTGCGCTTGGGCACGTAAGGGCTCGAGCAAATTACGCTCTTTATCAATTGCCTCAATCAGAGTTGCCGATTGAGATTGTTTGCCATTAGTAGATAAGGGGTGGCGACGACGGGTTTCTGAGAAGCGTTGCACCAAAGTATTGGTATCGGCATTGAGGAATACCACTCTTACCTGATGATTTTTGCGTAGGTTCTCGAGAATGGATGGCAAGTTTGCAATAGATTGACCGCGACGAGCATCTATGGCGACTGCAACTTGCTCGCACTTTTCTTTTTCAAGTGTGGAGATGAGGTTTTCGAGAAGTGAGACAGGAAGATTGTCTACGCAGTCATAGCCAGCATCTTCAAAAGCCCTGAGGGCTACTGATTTACCTGAGCCTGAGATTCCGGTAATCAGATTGATCTGCATAGCTTAGAGTAGGCGTCCTTGGGACTTTGAGGATTCTGACTCCGCATTCATCTGAATACGTTGACGCTCGATAAATTCTTTTAAGGTATCGATACCGCGCAATTGCAAAATAGTATTGCGAACGGCAGCCTCAACTAGTACGGCTAAGTTGCGGCCAGCAGCCACCTGAATTTTGACCGTACGAATGGGGATGCCTAGTACGTCAATATGCTGGGCCTCAAGGGGTAGACGCTCAAATTCGCCATCGGTTCTACGAACGAGCTGAACAATGAGGCGTAGTTTTAATTTACGACGCACTGCTGTTTCACCAAAGATCGTCCGAATATCGAGCAATCCCAGTCCACGTACCTCAAGTAGGTTGCGCAAGATGACGGGGCAGCGACCCTCAATGTAATCAGGTCCAAGACGTGCAAAGTCAACCGCATCATCGGCTACCAATCCATGTCCACGAGAAATGAGTTCGAGACCTAATTCACTTTTACCTAGGCCGGATTCGCCAGTAAGAAGCACACCCAAGCCCAGAATGTCCATGAAGACACCATGCATTGTGATTTGAGGGGCACCAATTTTGGTTAAGTAAGTGCGTAAATGATCAATCACTTCCGCAGCAGAAATAGTGGTGGTGAATAGCGGTGTTGAAGAGCGTTGGCAGAATAGTTGCAGATCTGGATCTGCACTCTTACCATCAGCCACAATGACACAAGGAGGCATCTTGGAGATCAAACTGGCAATTTGCTCTTGCCTTTGTTTTGGCTCCAGAGCTGCGTGATATTCAACCTCTTGCTCGCCGAAGATTTGAATGCGGCTTGGGTGAATGAGGTTTAAGTGACCCACTAGGTCTGAGCTAGCTGCCGCCACTTTGACTGCTTCTGGCGGGAAAGTGCGGTCGGCGCCTTCAAGACCGCCGATCCAAGACAGCTTTAATTCTGAAACGTTGTCATCAAAAATCTGCTGAGCAGTTACTCCCTCTAGGAGTAATGGCTGAGTCATTTTGCTGTACCCCAGTGTTGTAAGAGTTCGCAAACCTTTAAGGGGTCTGCAGCAGACGATAAGGTCTCGCGAGCATCTGCATCTGACAGAAGCTGAGCAATCGAAGACAAAATTTCTAAATGTTGTTGGGTGGCTTTTTCAGGCACCAGCAAGAAAATCAGGATGGAAACCGCTTCACCATCCGGAGCTGCAAACTCAATGGGGTTTTGCAGTCTCATAAAAGCGGCACTTGGTTGCTTTAGGCCTTTCACACGACCGTGAGGGATAGCTACACCAGCGCCGAGCGCGGTAGAACCTAAGTCTTCACGAGCATTGAGGAACTCTATAACGGAGTTTGCTGCTATTCCTGTTTGTTTAGAAAACAGTTCTCCAGCGGCTGCAAATGCATCAGCCCTGCTTGTGGCGGGGATATCTAATGCAATGCAGTCGGGAGTAAAAAGATTGGTCAGGGCATTCATGTGAATTGATTATAGGTGTCCTGACGTACTAGATCACTCAAAATGCTTTTCGTGATGATGATCTTGAATCTTTTCTTTGTGTTTGACAACTTGACGCTCTAACTTATCAACCACTGCATCCATGGCGTGATAGAGGTCGGCATTGTGTGCTTCAGCGAACAGATCTTTCCCTTTGAGATGAATGGTGATCTCGGCGCTTTGACGGAGGTCCTTCTCCTTGGCTTTATCTACTACCAGGAAGGCAGACGCATCAATGACGTGATCGAAGTGCTTACGAATTTTGGCTAGTCCCGCCTCAAGATGAGAGCGCATGGCAGGGGTAACTTCCACGTGACGGCTATTAATTTTCAAATTCATTAGCGACTCCTTTTATAGATGCTATAGATGCGTGCGCATAGTCATGCCCGGGGTGCGCAGCAAGCCCCTGAAATTTTTTGTGCTGTTTTTTTTGAAAAATAAACCATGAGCCTCCAGCGTATCAGCGAATTTGCCGAAAACCAAGAGGGAAGTGCAATTTTTATTACTTTAAAAGCGGGAAGCCTTGTCTGGCTTACATCCGGAAGTTTTCGCCCAGATAGACTCTGCGCACGGCATCGTTCTGAATAATCTGATCAGGCTTGCCTTCGGCCAATACGCTACCTTCGCTGATGATGTAAGCGTGATCACAGATACCTAGGGTTTCGCGGACATTATGGTCGGTAATCAGTACCCCAATTTGGCGGTCCCGCAGGAAGCGCACAATGCGCTGGATTTCCCCAACAGCAATAGGGTCAACACCAGCAAAGGGCTCATCTAGCAAGATGAATTTTGGCTGGGAAGCAAGCGCTCTCGCAATTTCCACCCGTCTACGTTCACCACCCGATAGGGAAAGGGCTGGATTATTGCGCAGATGACTTATTTGGAGTTCGCCCAAGAGCTCATCTAGGCGGTTGGCAATTTCAGCCTTAGTAAGGGGTTTGCCACCCTGAGCTTGAAGCTCTAGGACTGCCTGAATATTTTCAGCTACGTTGAGCTTTCTAAATACAGAGGCTTCTTGCGGCAAATAGGAGAGACCCATTCGAGCGCGCTCATGAATCGGTAAATGCGTAATATTCGCGCCATCTAAAACGATATTCCCACCATCGAGTGGGACTAGTCCAACAATCATGTAGAACGAAGTTGTTTTGCCTGCTCCATTTGGTCCTAGCAGGCCAACTACTTCACCACATCTAACTTGTACGGATACATCACGAACCACGGTTCTTGAGCCATACCGTTTTTGTAGGTTATGGGCGCTTAGTGTGGACGCATTATCGATGTGGGCTAAATCCGCTGTCATTTCTCTAGGGTTGCTTTTCGTCTTGGTGAAAGGATGGCTCTTGCTAAGGGCAGATCATCCGGTTTTGCATCTTTAGGGGGCGTGACATGATAGTACTGCTTTACATCATCGTATTCAATTTTCCAGCCCTTTAATTGATCAAGCATTTGCATATTGAGCAAGCGCTTCAAGCTAGCATCGCCTGTCAACGTCAGAAATTCTGTCTTGGCATCATAGGTAACCTGGGCGCCACGACCTTGCATGAACTCATCTGCAAGTCCTTCACGACGTTGTCTAAAGCTCGCTATCGCTTCCGGTGTGCCAACAACATCGACAAACTCATAGCCCTGAGAGTCCACTGCAATGTGGCCATCCTCACCAGTCACAATAATGCTACCTTTGATGAGTAGCACCTGGCCGTTGAGGTCATAGATTTGCTTTACGTCGTTTACAGAAACTTTCTCTGCTTCCAGGATGACGGGTTTATCTTGATCTGCTTTTTCCGCGAACGACAGGGATGCAAGGGAGAGCCCCAAGGTCAGGAATGCAAGGCGAACCGATACGATTTTCATCGACACCATTTTATTGGTGACTCCGTGGGGCGCGTTCAATACGTCCTTTAACTTGGCCGCTGAGCACCATACTTTGTTCGACGTTGTTAAATACACCACCTTCAGTGGAATTCATAATCGACATGCCCTGCTCAAGAGTAATTGGCCGATCGGTTTCAATAATGTCATCGTTAATGAGCACTTTGAAATAGCTTGAACTGGCTAACATTCTTAAAGTCGCTGGCTGTGATGCAGTCGCTTCTTGCGCTGGGCGAAAGATACTGGCGTTATCGTATAAATCGAGGATGGTGAGATCACCATCGATATGCCCTGTATCTGACTTCACAGTTACAGGGGCTTTCTCAGCTTGGAACAGGCGCATGCGCGGCGTCAGGATATCGATAGAGGCATCGTCATCATAGTGAGTGACTTTGACGCCTAACACTCGGTATTTAGTATTGCCTAATTCATTAAGTGCGGATAGTGCACCATCTTTAATGGTGTAGTCAGGCTCATGCAGGCGCACGCGTTCTAAAGGAGATTTTTCTGGCGGAGTATTTTTTTGGACCAACCAAAAAGTTGCCAGCGTGAGCACGCCCATCAATATTAAGGGCAGCAGGCGCAACAGAGCGCGACCGATGCCAACCTTAATTTGCTGAGGCTTTAACTGCATTGCTTAGCTACAAGCCTTAAGAAGTAATTCTTCGTAGCGATTCTGCGCTTTGAGAATCAGGTCGCATACTTCACGCACTGCGCTATTACCGCCATTGCGTGTCGTCACCAAGTGGGAAAATTCATGGACAGCTTCGTGACCTTGTGCCGGGCAAATTCGAAAGCCTGCATTTTTCATCATTTGCATGTCTGGCCAATCGTCACCCATAACAGCGCAGTCAGCCGCAGTCAGCCCCAGAGATTGAAGAACTTCTTTCAGGGCAATAGCTTTGTTTTCAACACCCATGTGAACATGTTTAATACCAAGCTCTTCACAGCGCGCCAAAACCATTTTGGAATTTCTGCCGGTAATGATGGCAGTCGGAATGCCGCATTGCTCTAATAATTTGATGCCTAAACCATCTTGAATATCAAAGGCCTTTAAAGATTCTTTGCCATCAGAGCCAATCCAAACTTGTCCATTTGTTAATACGCCATCAACATCTAATACCAAAAGCTTCACTTTGCCTGCACGCTCCCAGGCCTGTGGATATTGAGCTAATGGGTTGGTGTTATGGGTATTGAAGGCGCTAGGCATAAAAAAAGACTCGATTACTAATGGAGATTAAATAACTTTGGCTGCAAATAAATCATGCAGATTTAATGCGCCTAATAAATGGCCTTGGTTATCTGTCACTACCAAATGATTGATGCGATGTTTCTCCATCATCTCGATCGCTTCTTCAGCAAGTAACTCTGCTGGAATGGTGCGAGGATCGGCAGTGGTCGCACTCTTCAGTTTGATGCCGCCAAGGTCGGTAGTTTTTTCCAGAAGGCGACGCAAGTCACCGTCAGTCAATATGCCAAATACTTTTTTGTTGGCATCTAGGATCACGACCATACCCATACGCTTTGCGGTCATCTCTAACAAGGCATCTTGTAGCGATGCATCAATGGAAATCTTTGGCGTGTCTGCAAGGCTACGCATTACTTCGCTGACATGCATTAATTGCTTGCGACCTAGTCTGCCGCCAGGATGAGAGCGAATAAAGTCTTCAGCTTCAAAGCCGCGCGCGTCTAGTAAGGCAACAGCTAGTGCATCGCCCATGGCTAGTGCAGCAGTAGTGCTGGTTGTAGGCGCCAGATTCAATGGGCACGCCTCTTTTTCAACACTGGTATCTAAATGCGCGTCTGCCAATTTGGCAAGAGAGGAATTTGGAGCGCCAGTGAGGGCAATGAGTTTTGCGCCAGTGCGTTTCACGATTGGCACGATAGTCAAAAGCTCATCGGTCTCGCCGGAATTAGAAAGTGCAACAAAAACATCATCTCTAGTAACCATGCCTAAGTCACCGTGGCTGGCTTCAGCGGGATGAACAAAAAATGCAGGGGAACCTGTGGAAGCAAAAGTAGCGGCAATTTTGCGAGCAATATGACCCGATTTGCCGATTCCAGAAACGACGATTCTGCCTTTGCAGCCATGTAAAAGCTCAACCGCCAGGACGAGGGCATCAGCATTGGCGCCCTCAAGGCGATCACGCATGGTTTGCAGTGCAGCAGCCTCAATAGTGAGGGTGTCGCGCGCAAGCTTTAGGGTACGTTCACGAGTCTTAGCTATCATCGAGTAAGTATATGCCGTCAGTCCTTCAATTAACTCTCATTCTCCTGGCCTCGGGTGTGGCCGGAGTGGTTATTTTCCGCTATTTTGGCTTACCCCCCATTTTGGGCTATTTGGCCATTGGCGTGCTGATTGGGCCTAATGCCCTGGGCTTGGCGAATGATTCAGCCACAGTGAAGTATTTGGCTGAATTTGGCGTGGTTTTCTTAATGTTCTCGATTGGCTTGGAATTTAACCTGCATAAATTAAGGGCAATGCGATCGATCGTATTTGGCCTTGGTGGCAGTCAAGTCATTCTGACAATGCTTTTAGCAATCCCCGCTAGTTTGCTAATGAATTGGATTTATCCCATCTCTTGGCATGCTGCGATCGCTTTAGGTGGTGCGCTGGCAATGTCATCCACCGCAATTGTGACCAAGCTGATTTCTGATCGCGCCGAATTAGAGGCAGAGCATGGCCGCAATGTCGTGGGTATTTTGTTGTTCCAGGATTTAGCAGTGGTCTTCCTGTTGATCCTATTACCATCGCTCGGGAAAAATCCTTCTGACTTGTTCGTTGCGTTAACTGCAGCGTCCATCAAAATCACCGTTGCCTTGGTATTGATTTTCTTCATTGGCCAAAGCTTGATGAGTCATTGGTTTAAGTTGGTTGCTAAGTTGCGCTCACAAGAGTTGTTCATGCTCAATCTATTATTGATTGTTTTGGGCATGGCGGCACTTACCGAGCACTTTGGTTTGTCGCTAGCACTTGGTGCATTCTTAGCTGGCATGTTGATTTCTGAGACGCCTTATCGCCATCAAGTGGAAGAGGATATCAAGCCGTTTCGCGACGTTTTACTTGGCCTCTTCTTTGTGACGATTGGCATGTTGCTGGATTTCAATGCCATTCGTGAGCAGTGGTTATTGGTTTTGGTTTTGCTGGTTGGCCCACTCATCTTCAAGTTTGGCCTTATTGCTTTGCTATCTCGGGTCTTTGGCTCTAGCCCTGGAATCTCGATTAGAACTGGACTGTGCTTAGCTCAAGCGGGTGAATTCGGCTTCGTGTTACTCAATCAAATTGATGGCCTGGATTTAATTGACCCCACCTTGAGTCAAGCAGTATTGGCAGCAATGTTGATCTCCATGTTCTGCGCACCATTCCTCATTGAATACAGCGACCGCATTGCAATGCGTTTCTCCAGTAACGAATGGCTGCTGCAATCGCTTGCATTAACTCGTGTTGCTTCCAAGAGTGTTCGTAATGAAAACCATGTGGTCATTTGTGGCTTCGGTCGTTCAGGTCAAAGTTTGGCCCGCATGCTTGATCAAGAAAAAATTCCATACATTGCCTTGGATTTAGATCCTGATCGCGTTAAAGAGGCTGCGGCTGCTGGAGATAATGTGGTTTATGGCGACGCTAGTCGTGAAAACTATTTAGTAGCCGCTGGTCTTTCAAGGGCAAAGGCAGTTGTGATTACTTATGCCGATACCGCAGCAAGTATGCGAGTGTTGCGTCAGGTAGAGCGCTTACGTCCTGGTATGACGGTATTGGTGCGTACTAGAGATGATGCGGATATCGCCAAGTTGCAGGCTGCCGGAGCTACCGAAGTGGTACCCGAGTTAATTGAGGGTAGCTTAATGATCGCCTCCCATGTTCTATTGATCATGGGAGTGCCAATGCGTAAGGTAGTGCGACGCATCACTACAGCAAGGGAAGAGCGTTATAGCTTGCTGAGGGGCTACTTCCGCGGATCTGCAGACGATGACTTTGGTTCCAATGAATCTTGGCGCTTACATGCCATTACACTGCTACCCCATTCAAAAGCGATTGGTAAAACCCTTGGCGAGCTTAATTTAGAGAAAGAAGGCGTCAATGTTCAGGCAGTACGTCGTAAGGGCCGAAACGCAGATTATGTAAAGTTGGACCCCGTTCCGGATCTTAAGCTTGAGGCCAACGATATTTTGGTGATCTCAGGCAATTCAGAGGCAACCGATTTGGCTGAAGCTAAATTACTCTGAGATCTGTTGACGTATTACTTTTTCTTTTTGCTGGCTACAGGAGTAGGCGCTTTGCGAGTTAGCAAAGGCGCTAAGTAGTGACCTGTAAAACTCAATTCATTTTTCGCTACGTCTTCTGGTGTGCCAGTAGCAATGATTTGCCCACCACCGGCGCCGCCCTTAGGCCCTAAGTCAATAATCCAATCCGCAGTCTTAATCACATCAAGGTTGTGCTCAATGATGACAATCGTATTGCCTTGTTTTTTGAGTGTTTGAATCACAGTTAGTAACAGCTGAATATCGTGGAAATGCAAACCAGTAGTTGGCTCGTCCAAGATGTATAAGGTTCTGCCGGTGTCACGTTTGGAGAGTTCAAGAGAGAGTTTTACGCGTTGCGCTTCACCGCCGGATAGGGTGGTTGCGCTTTGTCCAAGCTTCACATAGCCCAAGCCTACGTCCAGCAATGTTTTGAGTTTGCGCTTAACAACGGGTACCGCTTCAAAGAACTCATGGGCTTGTTCGATTGTCATCGAGAGTACTTCATGAATATTCTTACCCTTGTAGCGAATATCTAAAGTCTCACGGTTGTAGCGCTTTCCATGACAAACATCACAAGGTACATAAACATCAGGCAAGAAGTGCATTTCTACTTTAAGAACGCCATCACCTTCGCAAGAGTCACAGCGACCTCCCTTAACGTTGAAGGAGAAGCGTCCGGCTTCATAGCCCCGTTCACGTGATGCAGGAACACCAGCAAAGAGTTCTCTAATCGGGGTAAATAGTCCTGTGTAGGTAGCAGGGTTGGAGCGCGGCGTTCTACCAATAGGAGATTGGTCAACGCTAATTACTTTATCGAAATGCTCTAGACCCTTCATTGCATCGTGTGCTGCAGGCTCTGCATTAGAACCATAGAGGTGTTGAGCAACAGCATGATGCAGGGTGTCATTAATTAAGGTGGATTTACCAGAGCCTGATACACCAGTCACACAAGTTAACAAACCAACGGGGATTTTTGCATGAACAGATTGCAAGTTATTGCCGCGCGCGCCAATGATTTCTAAAAAGCGATCATTTACAGGAATACGTTTTTCTGGAACCGCAATTGCTTCACGGCCGGCAAGGTAGGCACCAGTTAAGGAATTCGGGTTGGCTTCTACTTCGGCAGGTGTGCCTTGAGCTACTACTTCGCCACCATGAACGCCAGCACCAGGACCGATATCAATCACCCAGTCAGAGGCGCGAATCATATCTTCGTCATGCTCAACGACTAAAACACTATTACCTAAATCACGCAGGTGCTTCAGGGTGCCAATCAGGCGATCGTTATCGCGTTGATGCAGGCCAATAGATGGCTCATCCAATACATACATCACTCCCGTTAAGCCAGAGCCAATCTGGCTTGCCAGGCGAATACGTTGGGCTTCTCCACCAGAAAGAGTGTCGGCACTACGCTCTAGTGAAAGGTAGTCTAGGCCTACGTCATTTAAGAAGCGAAGACGTGCGCCAATCTCTTTGACGATCTTGTCAGCAATTTCTCGTTTGGCACCCTTAAGCTCAAGGGTCTCGAAATATTCTTTGGCTTCTTTGAGAGGGAGGGCGCTAATCTCGTAAATCGCGCGAGACTGTTTCTTCTCACCCACTTTGACAAAGCGCGCTTCTTTGCGCAAACGGCTGCCGTTACATTCTGGGCAGGTTTGTACATTCTGATAACGCGATAGTTCTTCACGAACCGTCATGGAGTCGGTTTCGCGATAGCGTCTTTCAAAGTTGGCAACAATGCCTTCGAAGGCATGTTCACGAATGCTGTTCTTGCCACGCTCGTTGATGTACTCGAAAGGAATGGTGACATCACCAGATCCCAATAGAATCAAATCTTGCTGCTTTTTGTTTAGCGTCTCAAATGGCTTCTCCACATCAAAGCCGCCATGCTTAGCCAGGGTCTGAAGGAGTTTGAAGTAGAACTGATTGCGACGATCCCAGCCTTTAATGGCGCCAGAAGCGAGCGATAAATCAGGGTGCGCAACGATACGCTTAGGATCAAAGAAAGACTGGTGACCCAGGCCGTCACAGGACGGGCAGGCGCCCATTGGGTTATTAAATGAGAAGAGGCGAGGCTCTAATTCTTGTAAGGAGTATGAGCAAACTGGGCAAGCAAACTTGCTTGAGAAAATCATCTCTTTGCCAGTATCCATATCGACTATCATGGCTTTGCCATCAGCCAAACGTAAGGCTGTTTCAAAAGATTCGGCAAGACGTTGCTGAATATCAGGGCGTACCTTAATGCGATCAACCACCACTTCAATCGAATGCTTATCGTTCTTTTTGAGGGTTGGTAATTGATCAACTTCAAAAATTTCTGCTTTTGCTACGTTTGCTGTGCCACCGCCAGAGCGTATGCGGAATCGTACAAAGCCTTGTGCCTGCAGGTCTTGAAAGAGATCAACAAACTCACCTTTGCGCTCACTCACTACTGGAGCCAAAATCATCAACTTCGTATCTTCAGGCATCGACAACACGGTATCGACCATTTGAGAGACGCTTTGTGCTTCTAAAGGTAGATTGTGGTCTGGGCAATGGGGCGTGCCTGCGCGTGCAAATAACAAACGCAAGTAATCGTGAATTTCAGTAACGGTACCCACGGTAGAGCGAGGGTTATGGCTGGTTGCTTTTTGCTCAATCGAAATCGCTGGAGACAGCCCTTCAATCGTATCGACATCTGGCTTTTCCATCAGTTGTAAAAACTGACGGGCATAGGCTGAGAGAGATTCCACGTAGCGACGTTGACCTTCTGCATACAGAGTGTCAAAAGCCAACGAGCTTTTGCCTGAGCCAGATAAGCCAGTAAGGACGACGAGTTTCTCTCTAGGGATGTCTAGATTGATGTTTTTGAGGTTGTGGGTGCGGGCACCGCGGATCTTGATTTCGTTATTCATGATTTTTTAGCGTAACTTGTTAATATAGCTCTTTCCCATGAATCCTTCTGAACTCCGCTCCACTCTGGCCTTAGCAGGCATATTTGGCCTCCGTATGCTGGGCCTATTCTTGCTATTGCCGATCTTTAGCATTCATGCGCGTGGCTTGCCGGGTGGTGAGCATGCCCTCTGGGTCGGTTTGACTCTTGGAATCTTCAATATTGTGCAGGCCTGTTTTTACATCCCTTTAGGCCGGTTATCGGACCGAATTGGCCGTAAACCCGTTGTTTTATGGGGTCTATCCCTGTTTGTGGCCGGAGCCTTAATTTGTGCCGCCAAAGATGATTTGCTCTGGATTGCGATTGGCCGGGGGGTCATGGGCGCTGGCGCCGTCTCAGCAGCGATTTCTGCATGGGTAGCTGATTTGACTCGCGAGCAAGTCCGCACTCGAGCTATGGCATTGGTAGGCGGCAGTATTGCCCTCTCATTTGCTTTGTCTTTAGTGATTGCCGCCCCGATTTATCGCGCAATTAGTCTCAGTGGAATTTTTATCGTTCTGGCGGCATTGGGCGTAATTGCCATGTTCGTTACTTATTATGTTTTGCCAACGAGTAAGCCTGAAGCTAAAGTTCAACAGGCTTCATTGAAAGAAGTTTTCTTTCGTCCAGAGTTGATGCGCTTAAATCTTGGTGTGTTTGTATTGCATGCAACTCAAGTAGCCATGTTCTTAGTGGTCCCGCGTTTACTTGTACAAGCAGGACTGCCGCTCTCTTCTCATTGGGAAATTTATCTTCCTGTTGTGCTACTGTCTTTTATCTTCATGGCACCCGCAATTATTTACGGTGAAAAGAAACAGAAGTTAAGAACTATTTTGTTAGTTGCGATTGTTTTATTACTAGTTGCCGAATTGATCTTTACGCAAGCCAATTCAGTCATGACGATTGCAGCTGCATTACTGGTTTATTTTGTAGGCTTTAATCTGCTCGAAGCCTTACAACCTTCTTTGGTGTCTCGTTTTGCTAAAGAATCCAAAGGGACCGCATTAGGTGTTTACAACACTACGCAATCCATTGGCTTGTTTTCAGGGGCGGTCATTGGGGGCTATTTGATGGATAGCCACGGTGATTTATCGGTCTTTGCCATGGGTGCAGCACTCCTCGTTTGCTGGCTTATAATTGCTTGGTCGATGGGTGAAATGCCAACAAGAGCAACAGGTTCCAAGGATGTAAGCACAACGACATAACCGCAGCTTTATTGATTCAATTAAAGCGAGCAGTTTATTTTTTAGCAGTAATAACAGTAGTATTTTTCTTCGGGAGACAACATGGCTTCGGTAAATAAGGTCATCATCGTAGGTAACGTAGGACGTGATCCAGAGACGCGTTACATGCCAAGCGGCGACGCAGTTACAAATATCTCAGTAGCAACATCTGATCGCTACAAAGACAAACAAACTAACGAAATGAAAGAAACCACAGAATGGCACCGTGTTGCATTCTTTGGCAAGCTTGCAGAAATCGCTGGTCAGTACCTCAAAAAAGGTTCACAGGTTTATGTTGAAGGTCGTTTGCGTACACGCAAATGGACTGACGCTAGTGGCCAAGAAAAGTATTCCACAGAGATCGTTGCAGAAACAATGCAAATGCTTGGTGGCAAGCCAGTAGGTGGAAGTGGTGATGGTGGCGAGAGCTATAGCCGCTCAAAGCCGGCTGAGCAGTCTGCTCCAGCATCATCAAACGCTGCATCATTAGGCGCAATGGACGACGATATTCCGTTTTGATAATTTCAGAATGCCTAGTAAGTAGTTTTTACTAAAAATCAAGAAAACCCCAATTAGTTATTGGGGTTTTCTTTTATGTAATCAGGATTCTTGGGTGCATGTAAATCTAACATTCACTATTGACCTTAAAATAACCATATGAATATCAGAGGAATAAGGCAGTTAGTATTTTTGCTATGCACAGTAGTGCTTGCGGCCATCATGCCTAGCTTATCTTATGGTGCCCCCTTCTTCTTTCCGGATATGAATCCTTCCTTTGTTAAAGGAGATTCCCCCGAATGGTTGCAAGAAGGCCGGGGCAATGACGGCTACCTAACAATTACTTCTGAAGTGATTCCAGTTAATACATGCACGCAGATGGCTAGTCGTAGTTTCTGGGGATCGGATAAAACTCAGCTTGTTCTATCGGTTGTTACCTATGGGTTTAAGAGTAAGCTTGATAAAGTAGACATTCCAATTGGGACTTTTGATGGTAGAGATAGTGGCTCTGAGTGCTCTTCTCTGAGCACTACACCATTGCAGATAGTGCCAATCACCAGTCTTGGTGCTTACTCAGTATTTAATCCAGGAAATCTATCTTTGGTCCTGAATGTCAGAAGCTCGAATGATTCCAATCAAGACTTTGTGGGTTCTGCAAAATTACTTCTCGGCGCAGCGGCAATGGTGGCAACAGGCGGATCAGCAGCGGCGATTGGGGGTATTTCAGCGACTGTTGGTAATTCAGTGATGAGCGATACCCAGAAAAAAGCCAATAGTCTTTTGCAGGGAATGATTGATGCAAAAGTGCCCGTGACATTTAGCTGGTCAGAGTTGCGTCGAGGAATTAGCGCAGTGCAAATCCCTGTATACAAGATTGATCAAAGCGTAAGTAGTCTGACGGATAAACAAATTCAGCAACTACAAAAAGATCCCAAAGCAGATAAGCAATTAATGTTTACAGTGAAGTTAGAGGTTCAATACTTTAGAAGCATCTTCTATCCAACTGTGGCAAACATTGTGGATTTGGCTACCCGTGAAAACCTGTCATCAGATTATATTTTAAATTTCCAGGTGCCCGGTTCTAGTCAAAACTTTATGCAGCTCTTAAATAGTTCAGCGCCAAGTCTTTTGCAGCAAGTGACCAAAGTGGAGGGGGCCGATCTCACTCGCGCCTGCTCCATTGCCTTATCGAAATTGAAGTCAGCAGGTCTTGATGACGTTGACAGTGCAATTGTGATGAAGTCATTTATTGATGAGGCAAAAGGGGATGCAGGCTGGTACTTGAACCCAGCTTTAGTGAAAAGCTGCTTTTCTCAGGCTCCAAGTATTCATACAAATCTGGAAAAGATATATGGCAAGCCCGCACAAGTAAGCATCCAGACTACGACGCCTTAAGTTTTGACTTATTGACGTGCGTGTCGAATGTTTTCTGGCCAAGGGGAGTTGTAGTCTGTGCGGAAAGGATTGATATCTAAGCCGCCGCGTCGTGTGTAGCGCGCATATACGGATAGCTTCTCCGGTTTGCACTGACGCTTGATATCAGTAAAGATGGTTTCCACGCAATGCTCATGGAATTCGCCTAACTGTCTAAAGCCAATGAGGTAGCGTAATAAACCCTCTTCAAGGATCGGCCTGCCTTGGTAACGAATTTGCACGCTCGCCCAGTCTGGTTGACCGGTCACTGGGCAATTAGACTTAAGAAGGTGCGAGACAAGACACTGCTCTATTGGGCCAAAGGATTCATTGACGCCAAGTAGGCCTGGGTCTGCGGGTAGGTTTGGATCTACTTCAATATCTAATCTATCCATCAAAATGCCACCCATTTCTTGTATCCCTTTTTTGGAGACTGCTTCTGTTGGGTTGATGCGGGTGGTGACCTTGCTGCCAGCAACTGCAGATAAGTCGGTAATGAGTCGCTCTTTAACTTCATTCTCATCCTCAAAGCGTGCGCTGTTAAGGCTGTTGAGATAAAGCTTGAATGACTTGGACTCAATCATGTTCGGCGAGTCTGCAGGAATCTGAAACTCTGCCAAAGCAATTTGTGGTTTACCCTTTTGATTGAGCCAGCTGAGTTCAAAGGCGTTCCAAATATCAACACCAACAAAGGGTAGAGCTTGATCTTCTTTAAAGCCCAACTTCTTTCTATTCTCAGATCTGGGGATGGGAAACAACACACTCGGATCATATTGATCTGGATATTGCGTTGATTGTCCGAGGGGTAAGGTTGCCATTACAGTATTTCGCTTACTTCTTAGGTTTATTTGATACGCCAGATACCACGTGGCCTGTGGGCGCTACAGAGGCTGCTGATTGGCAATGACCGGTTTGATCATCAAAGAAAAAGTCTGGTTCGAATTCTCGCAAGAACTCGCTCTTCGAGAGGCCGCCTAAAAACATTGCTTCATCTACATCAATACCCCATGCCATCAGTGTGCGAATGGCTCGTTCATGGGCTGGTGCAGAGCGTGCTGTAACTAATGCCGTCCGAATTCGCATGCCGTTTTCACTAGTGGAACGTTGTAGTCTATGTAAGGCCTCTAGTAAGGGCTTGAATGGGCCGGGAGGCAAGGGAATATCGACCTTCTTACTTTCGTGATCCACAAAAGCTTCAAGACCTTTTTTCTGGAAGACTTGTTCGGCTTCATCGGAGAAAAGAACTGCGTCTCCGTCAAATGCAATACGGATTTCATTAGGATGAGACTCCGCGGTTTTGCTGGACTCTGGATACACACGAGCGGCAGGAAAGCCTGCATCAATCGTTGCTCGTACATCATCTTCATTTGCAGACAAGAAGAGGTTGGCATGTAGAGAGCGCAAATAATGATACGGAGGCCTACCTCTTGTAAATACGCCACGTTCAAGATGTAGTCCATGATGCTCGGCTGAGCGGAATACACGCAGGCCACTGACTGGATCGTTGCGAGAGAGGATCACCACTTCGACACGTTGCTCACCCTCATCATTAAAAGCGAGGAGTTTCTTTACCAAAGGGAATGCCACCCCTTTTTGAGCGGCCTCACTCAGGCGCTCCAACTGTAATTTCATATAGGCGCTGTCATCGGTTGATTCGAAGATGCGATTTTCTTCCTCGAAATCAAACAGGGCGCGCGAAGAGATCGCGACGACGAGTTTTCCGGTGAGTGTGTATGACATTTGAGATTGGGCTTATTTTAGGAATAGGCGATAGGCAGGATTATTGGTCTCATCCCAGTGTGGATAACCTAAGGTTGCCAAGAAGCTTTGGAATTTCTTCTGCTCATTCTGAGGCACCTGAATACCAATCAGAATACGGCCATAGTCAGCACCATGATTACGATAGTGGAACAAACTGATATTCCAGTTAGGGGCCATGCTGGTTAAAAACTTCATCAAAGCGCCTGGACGCTCTGGGAACTCAAAACGGTAAAGCAATTCATCTTTAGCCAGTGCAGAATGCCCGCCAACCATATGACGTAAATGCGATTTTGCTAACTCATCATGCGTGAGATCAATCGTTGCGAACTTTGCTTTGCGGAAATGCTTTGCAATAGCCTCACTGTCACCTGCTTTTTGTGTGCTGATGCCAACAAAAATATGCGCTTCACTTTGATCGCCAATACGATAGTTAAATTCAGTGACATTACGTTTGCCGAGTAATTCGCAGAAGCGTTTAAAGGAGCCGCGCTCTTCCGGAATAGTGACTGCAAATACCGCTTCGCGGAACTCGCCAACGTCTGCGCGCTCAGCCACAAAGCGCAGGCGACTAAAGTTCATGTTGGCCCCGCAAGCCACAGCCACTAGGGTTTTCTTCTTGATGCGTTTTTTCTCGACATACTTCTTCATACCCGCAATGGCGAGTGCACCAGCAGGCTCAAGAATGCTGCGGGTGTCGGTAAATACATCATTAATAGCTGCACAGATTTCATCTGTGTCGACGGTGACAATCTCGTCTACTACTTTCTTGCAGATACGGAATGTTTCTTTGCCAACCAATTTCACAGCAGTGCCATCAGAAAACAAACCGACGTCTTTCATTTCAATACGTTTATTTGCTTTGAGTGACTGATTCATGGCATCGGAGTCAGAAGCTTGAACGCCGATCACTTTTGTTTTGGGGCTAACGGCTTTGATGTATTCACCAATACCGGAGATTAGGCCACCACCACCTATCGCGACAAAGACTACATCAATCGGTTTTTCGTATTGAGTAAAAATTTCGTGGGCAATCGTTCCTTGACCTGCGATGACATCGGGATCGTCAAAAGGGTGGACAAAAGTTAAGCCCCGTTTTTTGCCGAGAATCTCAGAATGTTTAAAGGCGTCGCTATAGGACTCACCATGAAGGATGATTTCTGCCCAGGATCCGCCTCTGGCCTTGACTGCATCAATTTTGACGCTAGGGGTCGTGACCGGCATCACGATGACGGCTTTGCACTTCATTTTGGCGGCCGATAGGGCTACACCTTGGGCATGGTTGCCTGCAGAAGCTGTAATAACCCCGCGTTTTAGGGCTTCTGGGGGTAAATGGGCCATTTTGTTGTAGGCGCCACGGAGTTTGAAGGAGAAAACCGGCTGGTTATCTTCTCTTTTGAGTAAGACCTGGTTGCCCAAACGCTTAGTCAGTTCTGGGGCGAGCTGAAGTTCGGTTTCTCTGGCTACGTCATAGACGCGAGCCGATAAAATTTTCTTTAAATAGTTCGTTGCCATCCGATGAGCGTACCACGGATGGCTCCTAAGCCCTTAGATTTGCAAGGGTTTATCCCTTTAGGGAGCAACTTTCTCGGAATCCTGCCACTATCAGGTTCACTCAATTAAAATGCTTATTTATCAAATATGTCGCTATGAACGCACCATTAGCTTTGAACCAGTTGTTGGATGCTGAGGCGGGCTCCCCCCGTCTTCGCGAAATTCCCTACAACTACACCTCCTTTTCCGATCGAGAGATTGTGATTCGCCTATTGGGCGAGGAATCCTGGCGCGTCCTCAATAACTTGCGTGGTGTTCGCCGTACAGGCCGTTCTGCTCGCATGTTGTTTGAAATTCTGGGTGACATTTGGGTAGTTCAGCGCAATCCTTTTTTGCAAGATGATTTGCTAGACAGCCCCAATCGCCGCAAACAATTAATCGATGCTCTTTGGCATCGCTTGGGTGAAGTCAAGAAGCGTAATAGTGGCGATTCTGCTGACCAAGTAGAAATTCTATTAAGTGCCGCTTATCGCGCAATCGAAAATTTCGAAAACGGATTTAAAGAAGTTGAAGTCATTCGTAAGCGTGCTCGTAAAGAGTTAGGTCGCCATACTGATGCAGACAATATTTGTTTTGACGGTGTATCTCGTGCTGCTCACGTTACTGATGCAACAGACTGGCGCGTAGAGTTTCCACTCGTTGTTCTCAAGCCGGATTACGAATCTGAAATTCCTGGTTTGGTGAAAGCTTGTATTGAATTAGGGCTGACCATTATTCCTCGTGGAGGGGGTACTGGTTATACCGGTGGCGCTATTCCGCTGTATGCAATGTCTGCAGTAATTAACACAGAAAAGTTGCAAGATATTGGTGGTGTAAAAGCTAAAAAACTGCCAGGCTTAGATCGCGAAGTATCTACTATCTTTACTGGTGCAGGCGTTGTGACACGTCGCGTATCTGATGCTGCAGAGCATGCTGGGCTTGTGTTTGCGGTTGATCCTACTTCTGCTGATGCAAGCTGCATTGGCGGCAATATTGCTATGAATGCGGGTGGTAAGAAAGCGGTTCTTTGGGGAACTGCTTTAGATAATCTGGCTAGCTGGCGCATGGTGGATCCGCAAGGCAATTGGTTGGATATCGAGCGTCTTGAACACAATATGGGCAAGATCCATGATGTGGCAACTGTCCGCTTTCAGCTCACTTGGTCTGATGGCAATAGTGAGCCGGGTCAGCGCATTCTGAAAACAGAATTATTAGAAGTTGAAGGTAGACGTTTCCGCAAAGAAGGTTTAGGTAAAGACGTTACTGATAAATTTTTATCAGGTTTACCTGGTGTGCAAAAAGAAGGTTGTGATGGTTTGATTACTAGCGCAACTTGGGTATTACATCGTATGCCTAAATTTATGCGCACAGTTTGCTTGGAGTTTTTTGGTCAAGCGCGTGAAGCTATTCCAAGTATTGTAGAAATCAAGGCTTACTTGGATGGTTTAAGCAAGCAAGGCGGCCCAATCTTGGCCGGTCTCGAGCACTTAGACGATCGCTATTTAAGGGCGGTGGGTTATTCAACTAAATCAAAGCGCAATAGCTTGCCGAAGATGGTGTTGATTGGCGACATTGCTGGCGATGATGAGGAAGCCGTTGCTGCAGCTACGAGTGAAGTAGTGCGGATGGCGAACTTACGTGTTGGTGAAGGCTTTGTTGCAGTCAGCGCTGAAGCTCGTAAAAAGTTCTGGCTCGATCGTGCCCGCACGGCTGCGATCGCCCGTCATACCAATGCGTTCAAGATTAATGAAGACGTCGTGATTCCTTTGCCACGTATGGGCGAGTACACCGATGGTATCGATCGTATCAATATTGAGCTCTCCCTCAAGAATAAGTTGCAAGTACTCGATGGTCTTGAGACTTTCTTGAAAAAGAGCGCATTACCGTTAGGTAAGAGTGATGCTGAGTATGAGATTCCTACAGCAGAAATCTTGGGAGATCGTGTTCAGCAAGCCTTAGAACTCATCGCCAAGGTACGTGGACGTTGGGCTGAGTGGCTCATTGAGATGGACTCTTATTTCCCGCGTCTGCAGGATTACAGTCTGCGCGCTTCATGGAAAGAGGAAGTGCGCTCTGAATTGCGCATCATCTTTGGTGGTTTGGCGTTTGAGCCGATTCTGGCTGAGCTAGAGGCAATTCACAAAAATATTTTGCGTAAGCGCGTATTTGTGGCCTTGCACATGCATGCTGGTGACGGAAACGTTCACACCAATATTCCGGTGAACTCGGATGACTACGAGATGTTGCAGGATGCGCATCGCGCCGTAGATCGGATCATGAAATTAGCCCGCTCATTAGACGGCGTGATTTCTGGTGAGCATGGTATTGGTATTACTAAATTAGAGTATTTAACAGAAGCTGAACTCAAAGATTTCCGCAGCTATAAGAATCGTGTTGACCCAGAGGGCCGCTTTAATAAAGGCAAGTTGATGCCACATGCTGACCTGAGCATGGCATACACGCCAAGCTTTGGTCTGATGGGCCATGAGTCGATCATCATGCAGCAAAGCGATATTGGTGCGATTGCCGATAGCGTAAAAGATTGTTTACGTTGCGGTAAATGCAAGCCTGTTTGCTCAACCCATGTTCCACGTGCAAACTTGCTCTATAGCCCACGAGACAAAATCCTAGCAACATCACTATTGATTGAAGCCTTCCTATACGAAGAGCAAACTCGACGTGGCGTTTCGATTCGTCATTGGGAAATGTTTGATGATGTCGCAGCGCATTGCACGGTTTGCCATAAGTGCTTAACTCCATGCCCGGTCAATATCGACTTTGGTGATGTGACCATGAACATGCGTAATCTCTTGCGCAAGATGGGACAGCAGCGCTTTAATCCTGGCACAGCAGCATCCATGTTCTTCTTGAATGCCACTAGCCCAGAATCGATTAATCTCGCTCGCAAGACGATGATTGGTTGGGGTTATAAGTTGCAACGCTTGGGCAATGATGTCTTGCGTAAGTTTGCAAAACAACAAACTGCCCATCCGCCTGCAACAGTAGGAAAGCCAAGCGTCAAGGAGCAGGTGATTTTCTTTGTAAATAAGAAGATGCCTGGCAATCTTCCTAAGAAAACAGCGCGTGCTTTGTTGGATATTGAGGATGCGAACTACGTTCCAATTATTCGTGATCCTAAGACAACTTCTGCAGACACTGAGGCAGTGTTTTACTTCCCAGGCTGTGGATCTGAGCGTTTGTTCTCTCAAGTTGGTCTAGCTACTCAAGCGATGTTGTGGAATGTTGGCGTGCAAACTGTTCTTCCTCCTGGCTACCTGTGCTGCGGCTACCCACAGCGGGGCAATGGCGACTTCGATAAAGCCGAAAAGATGATTACGGATAACCGCGTGTTATTCCATCGAGTCGCCAATACTCTGAATTACTTAGATATCAAGACGGTTGTTGTTTCTTGTGGCACTTGTTATGACCAGTTAGCGGGCTACCAGTTCGAACAGATTTTCCCTGGCTGTCGCATTATTGATATCCATGAATTCTTGGCAGAGAAGGGCGTTAAGCTTTCTGGCGTAACGGGCGTGAAGTATATGTATCACGATCCTTGCCACTCCCCAATGAAGTTACAGGACCCTTTGAAGACTGTGAATGAGTTAATTCAACTCGAAGACGGTAAAGCAATTGCAAAGAATGATCGTTGCTGCGGTGAGTCTGGCACATTGGCTGTCACGCGCCCTGACATTTCTACTCAAGTGCGTTTCCGTAAACAGATTGAGATGGAAAAAGCTGCGACTGAATTGCGCAAAGATGATTTCACTGGCGAAGTCAAAGTATTAACCAGCTGCCCATCATGCTTACAAGGCCTGACACGTTTTGATGCAGATAGCGACACTACAGCCGATTACATCGTTGTTGAAATGGCTCAGAAGCTGCTTGGTAAAGACTGGATGCAGGACTATGTAGCTAAGGCTAACCAAGGTGGCATTGAGAGGGTCCTCGTTTAATGATTCCAAGCAATATCGTTGTGCATCAACAGTCCAAGGTATTGGAGCTCTCATATGAGAACAGCAATACCTATCGTTTGCCTTTTGAGTTGTTAAGGGTTTTATCTCCTTCCGCTGAAGTCCAAGGCCACGGTCCTGGGCAGGAAACATTGCAGACGGGTAAGCGGGATGTTTTGATCGCCAATATTGAACCTGTTGGACACTATGCACTCAAGCCTAGCTTTTCGGATGGTCATGACTCAGGCTTGTTTACCTGGGATTACTTATTGTTTCTGTGTGAGAACCAGGAGCAGTTATGGGAAGAGCATTTAGATAAATTGGCCGCTGCTGGTTTAGATCGCGATACACCGATGACTCAGTCAGGCGGTGCATCAGGCCATTCTTGTGGAAGTCACTAATGAGTAAAACGCACTTCGGGTATCAAAGTGTTGATGAAGCTGAAAAAGCCGGCAAGGTTGCCGAGGTATTTCATTCGGTAGCTAGCAAGTACGATGTCATGAATGACCTGATGTCATTCGGGCTGCATCGTGTTTGGAAAAAAGTGACGATTGCTCGCGCAAATGTTCGTCCTGGTCAAAAGATCTTGGACATTGCGGGCGGTACTGGCGATCTCGCCGCAGCTTTTGCAAAAGCTGCTGATTGGGGGCGCAATCCAGATGCTCAAGTTTGGTTAAGTGATATCAACGCTTCTATGTTGGGCGTTGGGCGTGATCGTCTATTGGATCGCGGCATGGCTTTGCCTTGTGTGCAGTTTGATGCCGAAAAAATTCCTTTTCCGAATAATCATTTTGACGTGGTGACTGTTGCTTTTGGCTTGCGTAACATGACGCATAAAGAGATCGCTTTAGGTGAAATGTGTCGCGTGATCAAACCCGGTGGCCGCGTTTTGGTGTTGGAATTCTCCAAGCCTGATGCTTTTTTACAACCCGTTTATGACACTTATTCATTTAAGGTTTTGCCTTGGTTGGGCGAAAAGATTGCGCAAGACTCGGAAAGCTATCGCTATCTAGCAGAATCCATTCGCATGCATCCTGATGCAGAAACCCTCAAAGAAATGATGCTGGGGGTCGGTTTTGATGAAGTGGAAACCCACAGGATGACTGGGGGTATCGTTGCCTTACATATTGGTATTAAATACTAATAGTCGTATAGTTTTTAAAGTCTTAAAAACTAAAGAAGTTGAGTAGTTATCAAAAGGGGTGGATATAAAAATGAATAAACATTTTTTTAAAGCAGTGCTCTTGAGTTTTACTTTGATCATTGCAATGGTTGGCCAAGTTGATGCTGCTCGCTTAGGTGGCGGTAGAAGTCTTGGTCGCGCGCCAAGTGCGCCAATGCAACGTCAGGCTGCACCTGTGCAAAAGCCGGTTCAGCAAGCGCAACCGACTGCTCCAGCCCCAGCTCCTCAGGCACCTGCGCCTAGTCGTTTTGGTGGCATGGGCGGTATTTTGGGTGGCTTAGCTGCAGGCCTAGGAATTGGCTACCTCTTATCCCATTTTGGTTTGGGCGAAGCAGCCTCTTCTTTAATTACCGGTTTACTGATCGCAATGTTGGCAGGCTTTGTCATTATGTTTGTGATTCGTAAATTATTGCCAGCGCTGTCTGGTGCGGGTCAAAACTCAAATGTTCCATCACAAGGCATGCAGCGTAATAGCGTTGAGATGCCAAGACAAGAGCCTGCATTTACTCCTGCTGCAAACGCATTCGGCGGGGTGAGTGCAGAGCCTGAGGTATTTCAGTCAACCTTGCCCCCTGGTTTCGATCAACAAACATTTTTGGAAAATGCAAAACAATATTTTGTGACTTTGCAAAAAGCTTGGGATCAAGGCGATCTCGCGTCCTTACGTGAATTTACAACCCCCGACATGTTTGCCACGATTCAGCAAGATTTGGCGGGTAGAACTGATGGCAGCAATCAAACCGATGTTGTGACCATTAATGCTCAGCTCTTGGGGGTTGAGACAGCAGATGCCCACTATTTCTGTAGCGTTCAGTTCAGCGGCATGATTCGTGAGCAGCAGGGTGCTCCAGCTAGCGACTTCTCCGAAATCTGGAATTTAAGTAAGCCTGTGGAAGGTCCTGGCGGCTGGGTACTGGCGGGTATCTCCCAGTTGGTTTAAGCTTTAGGTACTTTCCGTCGGAAAACCCGCACTAGTGCGGGTTTTTTACACTCATGAACAGACATTTTTCGACTACCCATACGATTGCTTCCGGCGCAGCCTGCCGGGGGATTAATCACGTGTTGGGTAGCGAGCCTTGGGCGTCTACAGAATTGGCCCGTCATGCCAACAAAACCATTTTGCTGCAGTTACCTCTTGGTAATCTGTGTTTTGAGATCAACTCAGATGGTTTATTGGCTAGCTTGAAAGAGATTGAGGCGCCTTCACTCACCTTGGAAGTTTCTGCTAAGGCCTTGAGCGACTTGGCTGGCAGTGCTGGCTCTTTGCGAGAGCAAGCTTTTAAAGCAGTCAAAATTACTGGTGATGCAGACTTAGCCCAATTATTGGGTCGTCTCGCGGGGCAGTTGCGCTGGGAATACGAGGAAGATTTGGCTCGCTTAGTGGGAGATGCGCCTGCAAACTTTGCTGTGAGGCAGGGTAAAAAGTTTGTATCTGCCACGCGTTCTGCCGCAAGTGATTTACTGGACAATGTAGTGGAGTATGTCAGCGAAGAAAAGAAAGTGCTTTTAAATAAACGAGACTTTATGGTTCGAAAATCCGAACTAAGTGATCTGCGCGAGTCTGTAGATCGTATAGAAAAACGTATTCAACTTTTAGAGCAAAAGGCTAAATAAATCGTGCGTCGAATTGCTCGTCTCTTTTTCATTTTCTTTACCGCATGGCGTTATGGCTTATTGCCGCTGCTTCGCGATCTTCTAAAGCCGGGCATTCGTCGTGGATTCTTAACCATGCTTTGCTGGATGTCTCCGGGCAGTCATCTGCCTAGAGGTGAGCGTATTCGATTAACGCTCGAGGCACTAGGTCCTATTTTTGTGAAGTTTGGTCAGGTGCTCTCTACGCGTCGTGATTTATTACCAGAAGATATTGCCAACGAATTGGCTAAATTACAAGATCAAGTGCCACCATTTTCAAACGAAGAATCGCGTCGTTTGATTGAAGCAGATCTAGGTCAACCAATTGAAGAAGTGTTTATTAGTTTTGATGCAACACCTGTTGCTAGCGCTTCAGTGGCGCAGGTCCACTTCGGAGTCTTGCGTGGCACAGATAAACACCCTGAATGGGAAGGTCGTTCAGTAGCGATTAAGGTCTTGCGCCCCGGTATTCTGCCGGTGATTGAGGGTGACCTGGCCTTGATGTACGACCTAGCTAAGGTGATTGAAAAAAGCTCCGAAGATGGCCGTCGTTTAAAGCCGCGTGAGAACGTTTCGGAGTTTGATACTTATTTGCATGATGAGCTTGATCTCATGCGCGAAGCCGCTAATGCGAGTCAGCTACGTAGGCAGTTTGCGGATTCGAATAAGTTAATGATTCCGGAGATGTACTGGGATTTATGTCACACCAATGTGATTGTCATGGAGAGGATGTATGGCATCTCGATTGGTAAGACGGCGGCACTCAGGGAGGCAGGAGTTGACTTTAAGAAGTTGGCTTCAGATGGCGTAGAAATATTCTTTACTCAAGTATTTGAGTATGGCTTCTTCCATGCGGATATGCATCCCGGTAACATCATGATTAGCTTAGAGCCAGAAACATTTGGCCGTTTCATTTCTCTAGATTTTGGAATCGTCGGCGCGTTAAGTGAATCTGATAAAAATTATTTAGCCTTGAATTTCTTGGCATTCTTTAATCGCGATTACCGTCGCGTTGCTGAGTTACACATCGAATCAGGTTGGGTTCCAGCGAATACCCGCGTTGAAGAATTAGAGGGTGCGGTACGTTCAGTTTGCGAACCGTATTTCGATCGTCCTCTGAAAGAAATTTCCTTGGGCATCGTGCTGATGCGTTTGTTCCAGACCTCCCGTCGTTTTAAGGTGGAAATCCAGCCGCAGCTCACTTTGCTACAAAAAACCCTCTTGAATGTTGAAGGTCTGGCCCGTCAGTTGGATCCTGATCTAGACCTTTGGAAAACGGCTAAGCCGATTCTGGAAAAATGGGTAAGCAAGCAGTTAGGGTGGCGCGGTCTCATTGACGGCATCAAGGAAGAGGCGCCTACTTGGGCCAAAATTTTGCCAACATTGCCCCGCTTGATTGCGGAAAGCCTAGCGCAGGCACGCTCCCCCATAAAAGACCAAAATGGCGAATTAGAGGTCTTAAAGGCCCTTTTATTTCAAGAAAGACGTACACACCGCCTGTTGGCGGGTGCTTTACTCTTTGCCGGCGGGTTTTTGGCTGGAATTTTGATCATCAGCCTAGGTATTTATTAGTCTCTCGCTGATTGGCTGCTAACCCGCTAAAATAGCGGGTTAGGCAGAACACATGAAAAAATACTTTATCGCTGGCATCCTCGTTTGGGCACCATTGTCGATCACCATTTGGGTGATTGCTTGGGGCTTGGGTCTGCTCGACGGTGTTTTTGGTTCTGTAATGCACGCCATTATTGTGGTTCTCCCTGAAGATGCTGCGAGAGATCTACAGCATTTCCGCGATCTCCCAGGCGTTGGAATATTGATTGTGATTGTGGTCATCCTGCTCACCGGATTGACTGCGATTAATTTTGCAGGGCAGTGGTGGTTAAAGGTCTGGGATAAATTTGTTAATCGCATACCGATTGTTCGTTCCATTTATTCCAGCGTTCAGCAAGTCTCATCGACTTTATTTTCTGGAAGTGGGCAGGCTTTTAGCAAAGCCTTATTAATTCGCTATCCCCATGCGGATTCTTGGGTGATTGCTTTTCAAACTGGTATCCCAGCAAAAGAAGTGACTGCCAAATTAGGTGAAGACTACGTCAACGTATTTCTGCCTACAACCCCAAATCCAACCTCTGGTTTTTTCATGATCGTGCCACGAGCACAAACGATTGAATTAGAGATGAGTGTGGAAGAGGCTCTGAAACATATTGTTTCAATGGGCTCTGTTCCTCCCAATAGTTCTAGTGGTTTAACTGCATCCCAGTTGCCACGCCATTTTTGATTTATAGGAAATTGTTATGTCAATGCGAAGCCATACCTGCGGCCAGGTAACCGATTCACTGATTGGTCAAGAAGTCACTCTTGCTGGATGGGTTAATCGCCGTCGTGACCACGGAGGCGTGATCTTTATTGACTTGCGCGACCGCGAAGGTTTTGTGCAGGTTGTTTGCGATCCCGATCGCCCGGAAATGTTTGCTCTTGCTGAACAAGTTCGTAGTGAGTTCTGTATACAGATTAAAGGTCTTGTGCGTGCACGTCCTGCCGGCACTGAGAACACGGATTTGGTTAGTGGAAAAGTAGAGATCCTCTGCCATAGCTTGGTGATTCTGAATGCTTCTGTAACTCCGCCATTCCAGATTGATGATGAGAATTTGTCAGAGACTACTCGATTGACTCATCGTGTATTAGATTTGCGTCGCCCACAAATGCAAAAGAATTTACGTTTGCGTTACAACGTGGCGATGGAGTGTCGTCGTTATTTAGATGATGCTGGCTTTATCGATATCGAAACACCGATGTTGACTAAGAGCACCCCAGAAGGCGCGCGTGATTATTTGGTGCCTTCCCGTGTTCATGATGGTCAGTTCTTTGCGCTGCCACAGTCTCCACAGTTATTCAAACAGTTGTTAATGGTCGCTGGCTTTGATCGCTACTATCAAATTACCAAGTGTTTCCGTGACGAAGATTTGCGTGCGGATCGTCAACCTGAATTTACTCAGATCGACTGTGAAACTGCTTTCTTAAGTGAGTTAGAAATTCGTGATTTATTTGAAAACATGATTCGTCATATTTTCAAGAAGACGATGAATGTTGAGTTGCCTAATCCATTCCCGACTATGCCTTACTCAGAGGGTATGGCACGTTTTGGCTCCGATAAGCCAGATTTGCGTGTGAACTTTGAATTCACCGAATTGACCGATTTAATGAAAGACGTTGATTTCAAGGTGTTCTCAGGCGCTGCAAATCAAGTTGGTGGACGAGTGGTGGGCTTGTGCGTGCCTGGTGGCGCTGAAATTAGCCGTAGCGAAATCGATGACTACACTCAGTTCGTCAGTATTTATGGCGCTAAGGGCTTGGCTTGGATCAAGGTCAATTCCGTTGCTGAAGGCCGCAATGGCTTGCAGTCACCAATCGTGAAGAATTTGCATGATGCAGCGATCGAAGGCATCCTGAAGCGTACTGGTGCAAAAGATGGCGACATTATTTTCTTCGGCGCCGATAAAGAAAAAGTAGTGAACGATGCGATTGGTAATTTACGTTTACGTATTGGCCAATCTGCTTGGGGCAAAGCGCATGGCCTCTTTACCGAAGGTTGGAAGCCGTTGTGGGTAGTTGATTTCCCAATGTTTGACTACGATGAAGGGGAAGCCCGTTGGGTTGCTTGCCATCATCCGTTTACTAGCCCTAAAGATGAGCATATGAAATATCTGGAATCCGATCCAGGTAAGTGCTTGGCAAAAGCGTATGACATGGTGTTGAACGGTAGTGAAATTGGTGGCGGATCAGTCCGTATTCACCAAGAAGCGGTTCAAAGCCAGGTATTCCGCGCATTGAAAATTGATGCAGAAGAAGCGCAAGCGAAGTTTGGCTTTTTGTTAGATGCGCTTCAATATGGCGCGCCTCCTCACGGCGGTATTGCGTTCGGCCTGGATCGCATCGTAACCATGATGACTGGTGCAGAATCCATTCGTGATGTGATTGCTTTCCCTAAAACACAACGTGCGCAGTGCTTGTTAACTCAGGCCCCAAGCCCAGTAGACGAGCGTCAGCTGCGTGAGTTGCATATCCGTTTGCGTCAAGCTACTCCTGCCGCATAAAGCAACTTCAGTAATACCATCTTGAAAATCCCTATTTCGGTTTTAGTCGTTATCTACAAATCGAATAGGGATGTTTTATTGATAGAGCGTGCTGACCGCTCTGACTTTTGGCAGTCTGTCACCGGTAGTCTTGATGCTCTCGATGAGGATCTGGCTTTAGCAGCTACGCGAGAAGTGTTTGAAGAGACAGGGATTGCGGTGGATCGCCTTCCAAAAGATGCATTGCAAAACTTACATCATCACATCGAGTATGAAATCTATCCTGAGTGGCGCTTTCGTTATGCCCCAGGTGTCACTAGAAATACTGAACACTGGTTCGCGCTACAAGTTCCTAATGACACAGCAATTAAATTGGCACCAAGAGAGCATGTTGCATATGAGTGGCTCCCTTATGAAGAGGCTGCTAAGAAATGTTTTTCTCGCAGCAATGGCGAGGCTATTCTGAAATTATTTTCTGCGAACTAAGTCGAGTCAAATAGCCAATTAGGAATAAGATAGAGCGATGAGACATTCATCAGGACATCATCACGGTAGCGCAGATTCAAAAACACCAGGGCGCGGTGATTGGCGCGTCATTCGTGACCTCCTCCCTTATCTTCTGGAGTACCGCTTTCGGGTAATTTTTGCCCTGAGCTGCCTGATTGCCGCCAAGGTAGTTAATCTGGGTATTCCAATTGTGATGAAAGAGTTAATTGACTCTTTGGATATCAAAGCAAGTTCTCCCCAAGCCCTTTTGGTTGTTCCCTTGGGAATTATTCTGGCCTATGGCTTGTTAAGAATTTCCGCATCCTTGTTTACAGAGTTGCGTGAAGCTTTATTTGCCAAGGTTACTCAGAATGCAGTTCGTAAAGTCGCACTTCAAGTATTTGAGCACTTGCATTCACTGGCGCTGAGCTTTCATCTAGCCCGTCAGACGGGTGGCGTGAGTCGAGATATCGAGCGCGGTACACGTGGTATTCAGTCACTAATTTCTTATTCGCTCTACAGCATCCTGCCAACCGTCATTGAGTTCTGTTTGGTGCTGGGCTACCTTGCCTATTCATACGATATTTGGTTTGCTGCAATTACATTTACAGCCTTAGTCCTCTATATTGTTTTTACGGTGATGGTTACTGAGTGGCGTACCCATTACCGCCGCACCATGAATGATATGGATTCAAAAGCCAATCAAAAGGCCATTGACTCCCTCTTGAATTTTGAAACAGTGAAGTATTTTGGTAACGAGGCCTTTGAGGCCAGGCGTTACGATGAAAACTTGCTGCGCTATCAATCTGCAGCAGTCAAGTCACAAAAGACTTTGGCAGTATTAAATCTTGGCCAGCAGATCATTATTGCTACGGGCTTAATGTTGATTCTGTGGCGCGCTACTGTCGGCGTTGTCAATGGCACGATGACTTTGGGTGACCTCGTGCTGGTAAATACCTTGATGATTCAGCTCTATATTCCGCTTAATTTCTTAGGGGTGATATATCGAGAAATTAAGCAGTCATTGACTGATATGGATCGAATGTTTTCTCTGCTGAATACTGATAAAGAGATTGCTGATTCTCCAGATGCAAGGCCACTGCAAGTTCACGACCAGGGACATGGCCCAGATGTTAGATTTGAGCATGTCTCGTTTCACTATGATGCGAAGCGTGAAATTCTGCGTGATGTCAGTTTCAACATTCCTGCTGGAACCATTACTGCAGTAGTAGGTCAAAGTGGCGCAGGTAAAAGTACTCTCGCCAGATTGTTATTCCGTTTCTATGATGTGCAGTCAGGAGAAATTCTGATCGCTGGACAGAATATTCAAAATGTGACGCAGGCTAGCTTGCGTAAAGCAATCGGCATCGTTCCGCAAGACACCGTTTTATTCAATGACACGATTGGTTACAACATTGCCTATGGCGATCCTTCGGCGACGATTGAAGAGGTCCAAGAGGCGGCTAGGGCTGCTCAAATTGATGGCTTTATTAAGCGCTTGCCAGACGGCTATGACACTCAGGTCGGCGAGAGGGGTTTAAAGCTATCTGGGGGCGAGAAGCAACGCGTGGCGATTGCGAGAACCCTTCTCAAGAAACCAGCCATGTTGATTTTTGATGAAGCAACTTCAGCTCTAGACTCCAAAACAGAACGCGCTTTTCAGGAAGAGCTCCTCAGTTTGGCCAAGAACCGGACAACCCTCATTATTGCCCATCGTCTTTCAACCATTATTCATGCTGATCAAATTTTAGTGATGGACCGTGGTCAGATTGTGGAGCGAGGAACTCACGAAGAGTTGCTTGCAGCTCAAGGAAGGTACGCGGAGATGTGGCAGATGCAAGAGCGTGCCACGGTTGATTAGAATAGCCGGATGACTCAAAACAGTTCTTCTCCCTCTATGGCAGCAAGTAAAGAAGCAATTCTTAAAAATGCTTTTGCTGCTGCAGTGGCAGTTGCTGATCCACAGGTTATTGTTCCCCAGTACTTAGCAAAGATATTTCCAGTCGGGCAAGAGCCTAAGGGTAAATGTTTGGTAGTAGGCGCAGGTAAGGCTAGCGCTTCGATGGCTAGTGCACTGGAAGCTTATGCCAAATCTCATTGGCCACAGGTGAAATTAGAGGGCGTTGTGCTGACGCGTTATGGTCACAGCTCACCAACTTCCCTCATCAAGATCGTAGAAGCTGGCCATCCAGTCCCCGATCAAGCTGGCATGGATGGAGCTAAAGAAATTTTTGTCTTAACCAATCAATTGGAAAAAGGTGACGTATTGATCGCCTTAGTCTCTGGTGGTGGATCAAGCCTTCTTACTCTGCCGCAAGAAGGTATCTCGATTGATGACATGCGCAAGACCACTGAAGCGCTCTTGCGTAGTGGTGCACCTATCGAAGAAATGAATGTGGTGCGCAAACACCTTTCAGCAATTTTGGGTGGCAACTTAGCAAGAGTGTCTATTGCCCGTAGCGCACGAGTCGAGGCTTTATTAATTTCTGATGTCACGGGCGACTCACCGGCTGATATTGCTAGCGGCCCATGTGCTGCAGACTATTCAACGTATTTAGATGCGCTTAACATTCTGCAAAAATATGAATTAGATACGCCTTCTATTCCGGCATCAGTATTGAAACATCTCAAACAAGGTTTGGCTGGTGAAAAGCCAGAGACTCTAAAAGATTCTGATTTAATCTCCGCCCAAGTGGCCAATCATGTGATTGCAACTGCTTATAAAAGTTTAGAGGCTGCCGCTGACTATGTGCGCACGCAGGGTTATGAGCCTATTGTTTTAGGAGACACTATTACTGGTGAAGCGCAAGAAGTGGGTGTGGAGCAGGCTGCGTTAGCTCGTGAATACATGGCCAAGGGAATTACTAAGCCGCTTGCCTTCATTTCAGGTGGTGAATGTACCGTTACTATTCCAGCAGGCGTTAAAGGCCGTGGTGGTCGTTGCAGTGAATATCTACTCTCACTTTTGGCTGCTAGCTCTGATCTGCCAAGAATGGCTGCCTTGGCTGCGGATACCGATGGAATAGACGGCAGCGAAAAGAACGCTGGTGCCTGGTTTGATAGCGCCGTGCGCCAAGCTGGCCATACTGCAGGCCTGGCGCCAGAGAAATTCTTATCAGCACATGATTGCTATGGCTTCTTTGCAGAATTGGGCGCTTTAGTGGAAACTGGCCCTACACTTACCAATGTGAATGATTTCCGCATCATCTTGCTCGATAAATAATATGTCTAATAGCCCTACACAAATTCAACTGATTCAGCCGGACGATTGGCATTTGCACATTCGTGATGGTGAAGTGATGAAAGATGTGTTGGCGGACACTGCACGTCAATTTGCGCGTGCGATCATCATGCCTAATCTCAAACCACCAGTAACTACTGTGGATTTGGCTAAGGCCTATCAATCTCGCATTGAATCGAATTTAAAGTCTCTGGGTGTCAGTGACTTCACGCCTTTAATGACTTTATATCTCACTGACAATACTTCTGCAGATGAAGTTCGTAAAGCTAAGACTGCAGGCATCGCAGCATTCAAGCTATACCCCGCAGGTGCAACGACGAATAGTGATGCTGGTGTTAGTGATCTTAAACATTGCCATGCGGCATTAGAGGCTATGCAGGCTGTTGGTATGCCGCTCTTAGTGCATGGTGAAGTAACCAGCTCTGAAATTGATATCTTTGATCGTGAGGCGGTCTTTATTGATGAGGTGTTAGAGCCTCTGCGTCAACAGTTTCCTGAGCTCAAAATCGTTTTTGAACATATCACTACCAAGCAGGCTGCTCACTATGTGCGTGATGTAGCGACGGGTGCCAAGAATACGATTGCAGCCACGATTACTCCGCAGCATTTGCTCATGAACCGCAATGCTATTTTTGCTGGTGGCATTCGTCCCCACAATTATTGTTTGCCTGTGCTCAAACGTGAAGAGCATCGCGTTGCTTTACTGGAAGCCGCAACTAGTGGAAATGCTCGTTTCTTCTTGGGTACCGATAGTGCGCCTCATGCTAAGGGCGCCAAAGAGGCGGCTTGTGGCTGTGCGGGTTGCTATAGTGCCTTTAATGCTCTAGGTTTATATGCCGAAGCATTTGAGAGTGTTGGCAAACTGGATAAGTTAGAAGGCTTTGCTAGTTTCTTTGGTCCTGATTTTTATTCTCTGCCACGCAATAGCAAAAAAATTACTCTGGTAAAGCAGGCGCAAAGTATCCCTGCTGAATTGCCATTGGGTGATGCCACTATCGTTCCGCTGCGTGCTGGCGAAACCATCGCCTGGTCACTCGTTTAAAAAACACAAATCATTACTTTCTTAGCCAAATTGGCCCGACTGCGTTAGACTGCAGGCGCAGAGTCAATTGGGCAATCGCCGCCTCTTTATTGAGGGGGAGGAAAGTCCGGACTCCATAGGGAAGGGTGATGGCTAACGGCCATCCACGGCGACGTGAGGAATAGGGCCACAGAGACGAGCGTATTTAGTTACGGTGAAACGCGGTAACCTCCACCTGGAGCAATCCCAAGTAAGCAGGCGATGAGGCGTCCCGCTGAGTCTGCGGGTAGGGAGCTTGAGCCGTCAGGTAACTGCCGGCCTAGAGGAATGATTGCCCCTAGATGCAAATCTAGGCGACAGAATCCGGCTTATCGATTGACTCTGCACTTATTCCGCAATGATTTCGACGCTGTAGGTCAGTTCTGCAGTTTTGGCCAACATGGTCGTAGCTGAACAATATTTTTCATGTGAGAGCTTTACGGCGCGATCCACCTTTGCCTGATCCAAGTCTTTCCCTTTGACCGTAAAGTGCAAATTGATCTTCGTGAAGACTTTAGGGTCTTCTGTAGCTCGCTCAGCCTGGAGAACCACTTCACAGCCACTAATGGCCTGACGGGCCCTTTGTAGGATTAAAACCACATCAAATGCAGAGCATCCGCCTGCACCCGCTAAAAGAAGCTCCATTGGCCTTGGAGCGAGGTTTTTGCCACCAGCTTCAGGGGCACCATCCATGTTTACGAGGTGGCCACTGCCAGTTTCTGCAGAAAAAGCCATGCCGCCATTACCCAACCAACTTACTCGACATTCCATTATTAGTGATTCCTAACTTACTAAATTAATCAATATTATCAATAGTTTACCTATTTTATGGGAAATCAAGTTGCTGCATAGCAACATAAAAATATTGATTTTGGTCAATATTCTTGCGTCGCACCATGCATATGGATACAATAACCATATTGGTAGTCAGTCTTGTATAAGACTGCGACTTACCTCCCAGTGTCTCCTCCACCCAAACATAGGTGGATTCCAACCCAGGACTCGTTCCTGGGTTTTTTTTAGGTTACAATTCAAGGCTTTACTGAATTACCGAGCCGGTCAGCGGTAATTTGTTGTACCAGTTGAATTGCAGAATCTGCGAGCTTGCAAATATAAGCAGGGCCAAGGTGGACGTAGTTTGGTTGGGGTAATTTTTTTGACTATAACAATTTGAGAAATCATGAAAACTTTTTCTGCAAAATCCCATGAGGTAGTGCATGAATGGTTCGTGATTGACGCTACGGACAAAGTCCTCGGTCGTGTCGCCAGTGAAGTGGCACTCCGTCTACGCGGCAAGCACAAGCCTGAATACACCCCACACGTTGATACTGGCGACTTTATCGTTGTCATCAATTCATCTAAGCTCCGTGTCACAGGCACAAAAGGCTTGAACAAAATTTATTACCGTCACAGCGGATACCCAGGCGGTATTAGCTCGACTAACTTCGACAAAATGCAAGACCGTTTCCCAGGTCGCGCTTTGGAGAAGGCTGTGAAGGGTATGTTGCCAAAAGGCCCACTAGGCTATGCCATGATCAAGAAATTGAAAGTTTATGGCGACGCTAATCATCCGCACACGGCTCAACAGCCTAAAGCGTTAGAGATTTAAGGAACCCAAATGGCTATTAATTACGGAAATTGGAATTACGGTACTGGTCGTCGCAAGAGTTCTGTGGCGCGTGTATTCATTAAATCTGGCAAAGGCGAAATCATTGTTAATGGTAAGCCTATCGATGCCTATTTTGCTCGTGAAACATCGCGCATGATCGCTCGTCAGCCTTTGGCTCTCACAGCCCACTTAACGACCTTTGATATCAAAGTAAACGTTTCTGGTGGCGGTGAAACTGGCCAAGCTGGTGCAGTTCGTCACGGTGTTACTCGTGCATTGATCGACTACGACAACGCCTTGAAGCCAGCCCTGTCTAAAGCAGGTTTGGTAACTCGCGATGCTCGTGAAGTTGAGCGTAAAAAAGTTGGTCTGCACGGCGCGCGTCGTCGTAAGCAGTTCAGCAAGCGCTAATTCTTTCAGTCGCTCAAGTTTTATCGAAAGGGTCGCGCAAGCGGCCCTTTTTGTTTCTACAATTGAGGTATTCAGAAGTTTTAAAAGAAACTTCTCATGATCGGTATTTTGGAGAATGGCATGATTAAAGTTGGCATCGTAGGTGGCACTGGATATACCGGAGTGGAGTTGTTGCGTTTATTGGCGCAGCATCCTGAGGTAGAACTCACTGCAATTACTTCTCGCACAGAAGCTGGCATGCCAGTGGCTGAGATGTTTCCATCTTTGCGTGGCCGTGTTGCTCTCAAATTTACGACACCAGATGAAGCCAAGCTGAATGAATGTGATGTGGTGTTCTTCGCAACTCCACATGGCGTTGCGATGGCACAAGCAAAAGAATTACTCGCTAACAATGTGAAGATTTTGGATCTTGCCGCAGACTTTCGTTTGAAGGATGTCAAAGAATTTGCAAAGTGGTACGGCATGGAGCACACCTGCCCAGAAATTTTGGCTGAAGCGGTTTATGGTTTGGCGGAGATTAATCGTGAGGCTATTAAGAATGCGCGCGTAGTGGGTTTGGCAGGTTGTTATCCAACATCAGTGCAGTTAGGTCTCGCGCCTTTGCTGTCGCCTAAATCGACTGGTGGTAAACACTTCATCGATGGCACCCATATTATTTCTGATTCGAAGTCAGGCACTTCTGGCGCTGGCCGGAAAGCAGAGATCGGCACACTATTGTCTGAAGCAAGTGATAACTTCAAGGCTTACAGCGTGAAGGGACATCGTCATTTACCGGAAATCGAACAGGGCTTAAAGGCAATCGCTGGCCATGATCAGATCGGTTTGACTTTTGTGCCGCATTTAACGCCGATGATTAGAGGTATTCATTCGACTTTGTATGTCCGTTTGACTGAGGCTGGTAAAGACGTTGATTACCAAAAGCTTTATGAGAACTTCTATAAGGACGAGCCATTTGTCGATGTCATGCCAGCAGGCAGTCATCCAGAGACGCGTTCTGTGCGGGGTAGCAACGGTATTCGTATTGCGATCCATCGTCCAGGCGGCGGTGATACTTTAGTTATTTTGGTAGTTGAGGACAATTTGGTGAAGGGCGCTTCAGGCCAAGGTGTGCAGTGTATGAACCTGATGTTTGGGTTACCAGAGACTATGGGCCTTACCCAGATTGCTGTTTCCCCATAATGACCCTTCAGCAAACTGGGCATTAAAAGCCTAAAATAGGACATTGCCTTTTGAATTAGGAGTAAATCATGACCGAATTAGCTACACAACCTGCACAAGATTTAGCCGAGCCGCCAACCCCATTGGTGTTCACGGATAGCGCTGCTGCGAAAGTGGCGGACTTGATTGCTGAAGAAGGCAATCCAGAATTGAAGCTGCGCGTATTCGTTCAAGGTGGCGGTTGCTCAGGATTTCAGTATGGCTTCACGTTTGATGATGCTGTGAATGAAGATGACACTCTCTTTGAAAAGAATGGTGTTACTTTGTTGGTAGATTCAATGAGCTTCCAATATTTAGTTGGTGCTGAGATTGATTACAAAGAAGACATCAATGGATCACAGTTTGTAATCAAGAATCCAAATGCGCAAACTACTTGTGGTTGCGGATCTTCTTTCTCTGCTTAATTAAAAAAGAATTTAATTATTTAAGCAGGATAGCAAGCACCTAGAATTCTAGGCCCCTTCGCTCCCGTAGCGGCCGGCAAATTTGCTGGCCGTTTTTCTTTATGGGCCCACGCAAGCCATGCAAAAGCAAGGCCTTCCACAAGCTGTGGATCAATTCCTGCAGACTCGCTTGTAGTAATTTCTAATGGCTTTTTGAAGAATTGCTGCGACTGTAATTTGAAGAGATTCATCAAGGCATTATTTCTGGCGCCGCCTCCACAGATAATTAGCTTCTGGGTTTGCGGGGCATGGCGTACCAAAGCTTTGAGGGCTGAGTGGGCAGTGAGTTGCAGCAATGTAGCCTGCACATCTTCGGATAGATAATTATCTGCACCTATTTTTTCATGTAACCAAGCAAGATGAAAGTCGTCTCTACCAGTGCTCTTAGGAGGGGCTTTTGCAAAGAAAGAATCAGACAACATTTTCTTAAGTAGCGCCTCATTGACTTTGCCCTGCAATGCCCAATTACCATTTTCATCAAAGGCATTGCCCTGGTGCTCGTGTATCCAGGCATCCATCAGCATATTTCCTGGACCGCAATCAAAGCCGGTAACTTCACCATTCTTTGGAAGCAGTGTGAGATTAGCAATGCCACCAATATTGAGAATGGCTAAATGTTTATCTTCTACAAATTGCTGCGCATGAAACGCGGGCACTAAAGGCGCACCATGCCCGCCCGCAGCTAAATCCCGACTTCTAAAGTCGGCGATGACATCAATGCCCGTTTTTTCTACCAAGAGGGCTGGGTTGAGCGTTTGATGTGTATAAGCCATGTCCCCAAGATGTGGTTGGTGGCGAATCGTTTGTCCATGTGCGCCGATGGCGGTGATTTCAGAGGGCTGTAGATTTGCTTTTCTGAGTAACTGGCTAACAGCTTCTGCATAGGCCAGGGCCAGGGCATTACCTGCCTGTTTTTCGCGATGGAGCTCATTTGGGCCAGGACTTTGAAGCTCGGATAGGGTCTTGCGGAGCTCTGGTGAGAAAGGGGCGCTAATGGCGTCTAGCGCACTGGCTTCCCCATTGGATCCTATCTTGGCCAGAACGGCATCTATCCCATCCAGGCTGGTGCCAGACATCAGGCCGATATAGAGGGAATGGTGTTTGTTCATGTAGCTCTCAGGAATGCGACAATTATGCTTTAGCAATTTAACTACTAATTTAACTGAATCAGCAATCCGAATCAGCATGATGGCTAAACCAGAACAAAAATATCCTTTGACCCCCGAAGTCTTTGCAGCGCTCGAAGTCACCAAACGTGGTTGCGATGAGCTATTGGTTGAGGCGGACTGGGTTCAGAAACTGGCTCGTAGCCAAGCTACTAAGACGCCATTGCGGATTAAATTGGGTTTAGATCCAACAGCTCCAGATATTCATCTGGGTCATACCGTTGTATTGAATAAGTTGCGCCAGTTACAGGATTTGGGTCATACCGTTATTTTCTTGATTGGCGATTTCACCAGCATGATTGGTGATCCATCGGGTCGTAACGCTACACGTCCCCCATTGACCGCAGAAGAAATAGCCGTCAATGCGGAAACTTATTATCGCCAAGCGAGCATGGTGCTCGATCCTTCTAAAACCGAAGTGCGTTACAACAGCGAGTGGTGTGATCCATTGGGCGCGCGCGGCATGATTCAGTTGGCTGCTAAACATACTGTTGCTCGCATGTTAGAGCGTGATGACTTTACTAAGCGCTATCGCAATGGTGTGCCCATTTCGATTCATGAGTTTTTATATCCACTGATGCAAGGCTATGACTCTGTTGCACTGAAGAGTGATTTAGAGTTGGGGGGTACAGATCAGAAGTTCAATCTTCTAGTTGGACGTGAGCTCCAGCGTGAGTATGGCCAAGAGCCTCAATGTATTTTGACAATGCCACTTCTCGTTGGTCTGGATGGCGTTGAAAAGATGAGTAAGTCCAAAGGTAATTACATTGGCATCAGTGAGCCAGCTGGCGATATGTTTGGCAAGCTCTTAAGCATCTCAGATGATTTGATGTGGGATTACTTCACATTGCTGTCATTTAGACCAATGGCTGAGATTGATTTGATGAAGCAAGAAGTCGCTGCTGGCAGAAATCCAAAGGATTGCAAAGTACTGCTCGCCCAAGAAATCGTGGCACGCTTCCACTCGCAAGCCGCAGCAGAAAAAGCATTAGAAGACTTTAATCACCGCGCTAAAGGCGGTGTGCCTGATGACATTCCAGAAGTAAATCTCTCTGGTGCGCCTATGGCAATCGCCAATCTTTTGAAGGCTGCAGCTCTTGCTCCATCTACATCTGAAGCGATGCGCAATATTGAGCAAAACGGCGTAAAGATTGATGGAGTAACCGTTGCTGATAAGCAATTAAAGGTTGAAGCTGGAACTTACGTAGTGCAGGTTGGTAAGCGTAAGTTTGCGAAAGTGACGTTAGTCTAAATTTCTAAGCTAGCGCTACCACTAGGCGGCGTTAACCCAAAGTGTTCATAGGCTTGACGGGTTGCTACTCTGCCTCTTGAAGTTCTTTGTAAGTATCCTTGTTGAATCAAATAGGGCTCAAGAACATCTTCAATCGTATCGCGCTCTTCACCAATCGCTGCTGCTAAGTTATCAATGCCCACTGGGCCACCATCGAACTTGTGCAAGATGGCTTCCAGTAGCTTTCTGTCCATCACATCAAATCCGCTTGGATCTATATCCAGCATCTTGAGTGCTGCATCAGCCATGGCCTTGGTAATCGTACCAGTGCCTTTAACTTCTGCATAATCGCGCACTCTTCGCAGTAAGCGGTTAGCGATACGTGGTGTGCCACGAGCCCGCTGTGCAATTTCAACGGAGCCTTCTGGGTCAATGTCAGCCTTAAGTAAGCTGGCTGAACGATTAATGATTTTGGTGAGTTCTTCAGTCGTGTAGAACTCGAGTCTGGCCACAATACCAAAACGATCACGCAAAGGATTGGTGAGCATGCCGGCACGAGTAGTTGCACCGATCAAGGTAAACGGTTTGAGATCAATCTTCACGCTGCGCGCTGCAGGGCCTTCGCCGATCATGATGTCTAGACTGTAATCCTCTAGTGCGGGGTACAGAATTTCTTCCACAACTGGAGATAAGCGATGAATCTCATCAATAAAGAGAACATCGTTTTCTTCTAGGTTGGTGAGCAAGGCAGCAAGATCGCCCGGCCTATCTAGAACCGGTCCGCTCGTTTGACGCAGATTTACGCCAAGCTCTCTTGCAATGATGTGAGCAAGAGTAGTTTTACCAAGTCCAGGAGGCCCAAATAAAAGAACGTGATCTAAAGCTTCTTGGCGTGCTCTCGTAGCGCTGATAAAAATCTCTAATTGCGCTCTGGCCTTAGTTTGGCCAACATACTCATCGAGTTGTTTGGGACGCAGCGCTCTTTCAAAGACGGCTTCAGTATTGCCTGCTGCACCGCTCACAATGCGGGCATTACCTTCCGGTAAATCTTCAGGAATAGAGCTGAGGTCGTCTGTATGTATTGCCATGCTGAGAGTTTAGTGCTGTTTGGCTATTAGGCTTTAGATAGATACTTCAAGCCCATTCGAATGCCATCGGAAACACTGGTATCGGGTGGGATTTGCTTGAGTGCCAAAAGTGCTTCTTTTTCTGAATAGCCCAGAGCAAGGAGGGCTTGTAACACTTCACTGCTAGCCTCAATTGCCTGAGGTTTGTCACCTGTAATGCCTAAGTCTGGAGCTAGCTTGCCTTTGAGCTCTAGGCAGAGACGCTCAGCAGTTTTCTTGCCGATACCAGGCACCTGAGTGAGGCGCCCAGCTTCTTGAAGTGCAATGGCTTGGGCTAGTTCATTAACACTCATGCCGGAAAGAACTGCGAGTGCTGTGCGTGAGCCGACGCCACTAATCTTGATGAGCTGTCTAAATGCTTCACGCTCAGTTTCAGTAGCAAAGCCAAAAAGTTGCTGCGCATCTTCGCGAACTTGAAAATGTGTCAATAGGGTAATTTTTTGACCAGCCTGGGGCAATTGATACAACGTACTCATGGGCACGTCAACCTCATAACCAATACCTTGGCAATCGACCAAAAGGCGAGGAGGGTGAACTGAAACGAGGGTACCTTGAATGCGACCAATCATGTAGAGATCTTAACCTGTGATGTGTATTTTTACTTGCTACGTTTTTTGGGAGCTAAGGCAGCAGTGGCTGCAGTTATGGCTTTTGGTATTTGCGCATGATGGGCAGCACAAATGGCAACACCCAGCGCATCAGAGGCATCAGTACCCGGGGCGCGATTGAGTTTCAGGAGACGCTTCACCATTTCTTGGACCTGAGGCTTAGTTGCTCTGCCAGTGCCAACAATGGACTGCTTGACTCTTAAGGCGCTGTACTCAGCTACTGGGAGTTTTTCTGAAACGAGAGCGGCAATAACAGCGCCGCGTGCCTGACCCAACATGAGCGTGGAACGAGGGTTAACGTTTAAGAAGACTTCTTCGATTGCAGCAGACTCTGGCCGATAGGTCTCTAGAACTTCCTTAACACCGGCATAGAGGGTGCCTAAGCGTTCAGGCAGGCCTTTAGCTGGATCGCCACTTTCAATCGTCCCCGAGGCTACGTAGGTCAGTTTTTGGCCATCGACATCGATGACTCCAAAACCGGTAGTCCGTAAACCTGGGTCGATTCCAATCCAGCGCATGAGTTTGTTTATGACTTCTTGTTTTCTTAGTGACGGAAGTGACGTGTGCCAGTAAAGATCATGGCAATACCATGCTCATTTGCTGCCGCAATGATTTCATCATCACGCATGCTGCCACCAGGCTGAATTGCGCAGCTGGCGCCACCATTCACAACGACATCTAAGCCGTCACGGAATGGGAAGAAGGCATCGCTTGCTACCGCAGAACCTTTAAGACTTAAGCCAGCGTTCTCAGCCTTAATGCTTGCCATGCGCGCAGAGTCTACGCGGCTCATTTGGCCTGCGCCAATACCCAGGGTCATGCCGTTGGCGCAATACACAATCGCATTAGACTTCACAAACTTAGCGACACGCCATGCAAACATCATGTCGTGCATCTCGCTGGGGGTTGGTAGACGTTTGCTGACAACGCGCATTTCACTTTCGAGAACGTTCTTGGCATCAGGAGACTGCACGAGCAAGCCACCACCAACGCGTTTGAAATCAAAGGTATTGAATGCAGTCCCTAATGGGATTTCCAGCAGGCGTACATTTTGTTTTGCAGCAAAGATCGCTTTGGCTTCATCACTAAAGCTAGGCGCAATCAATACTTCCACAAATTGCTTGGAGATGGCTTCAGCTGCAGTGCCATCGCAAGGCACGTTAAAGGCAATAATGCCGCCAAAGGCAGAGCTTGGATCGGTTTTGAAGGCTTTTTGATAGGCCTCAAGGGCTGAAGCACCAACAGCTACGCCACAAGGGTTGGCATGCTTGATGATGACGCAAGCTGCAGCGCCACCGGCATTGCCATTAAAACTCTTAACGCATTCCCAGGCAGAATCTGCATCGGCAATATTGTTATAAGAAAGTTCTTTCCCTTGCAACTGCTTGTAATTGGCTAGCGCGCCATCGACAGGGTAAATATCTTTGTAAAACGCTGCAGACTGATGTGGGTTCTCACCGTAACGCATCTCTTGGACCTTTTCAAAGGCAAGGTGCAAAGTTTCTGGGTAGGCAGAACGTGCTTTGTGATCGAGATCATCGCCTAATGCTGAGAGATAGTTGGCAATCGCACCATCATATTGGGCGGTATGAGCAAAAACTTTTTTAGCCAATGCCAAGTTGGTCTTGTAAGACACGGCATTCTGATTGGCTTTCATTTCGGCTAAGACGGGAGCGTAATCTTCCGGTGAGATCAATACAGTGACATCTTGGTGATTTTTAGCTGCTGCACGTAACATCGCTGGGCCGCCGATATCAATGTTTTCAACGGCATCTTCGAATGAGCAGCTTTCCTTAGCAACAGTCTCATTGAAGGGGTAAAGATTAATGACGAGCATGTCAATGGTGTCGATGCCGTGCTCTTTCAAGGCTGCCATATGTTCTGGGAAATCTCTACGAGCTAATAAGCCGCCATGAACCATCGGGTGGAGGGTCTTGACTCGACCATCCAGCATCTCCGGAAATTTCGTTAAAGAAGAAACTTCGACAACAGGTAGATTGTTTTCTGCCAAGAGTTTTGCGGTGCCACCTGTAGAAATAAGCTTAATACCTTGTTCATGGAGGGCTTTAGCAAAAGGCACAATGCCATTTTTATCGGAGACGGAGAGTAGGGCTGTACGGATCATAGTTTTCGGAGCTTAATTTAAAAATGGCTTGTTATTAGTAAAGTTTGCGGTTACTTCAGAAGTTGATGTTCAACCAACTTCTTGTGCAGGGTGTTGCGATTAATGCCCAGATACTGCGCTGCCAATGATTGATTTTGCTTGGCATGCTGCATTACTAATTCCAACATTGGTTTTTCAACAACAGCCAATACCATGTCATAGATATCAGTCGGTGCAGTTCCCTTGAGGTCATTCAGGTAACCCTGCAATTGGGTTTCAATACATTCGGTAATCGGGTGCTTATTGGTCATAACAATCTATCAATGCAAAAACAAAAAAATAAAAATAAATAAAGAAACTAAACTCAGTTAGAGTTATGCCGCTTCCAAAAATAACAAGCGGTCAGAATGGGATTTCATCTCGTCAAAATAATCATTGACCATTTGGAGTTGGGTTTTGCAGTCGTCGGCAGTATTCATGCGTTGGCGAAATGCATGAGAGTCACGCAGCCCTTTGCAGTACCAGCTAATATGCTTACGAGCAGTGCGTAGGCCAATATGCTCACCATAAAATTCGTAGTGGTCTAAGAGGTGTGCATTCATGATGCCCTGAATTTCATTGATCTCAGGAGTCGGAAGCTTGCCGCCAGTTTCAAGATAGTGGTTGATCTCACGGAAGATCCAAGGGCGGCCTTGAGCGGCTCGTCCAATCATGATGGCATCGGCACCAGTGAGCTTTAAAACTTGCTCTGCCTTTTCTGGGCTGGTGATATCACCATTAGCCACTACTGGAATGCCCACACTATTTTTGACTGCGGTAATCGTTTCGTACTCTGCTTCACCGTGATACAGGTCTGCTCTCGTACGGCCATGGACCGTCAGCATGGAGATGCCGGATTTTTCTGCAAGACGCGCTATCTCAATAGCATTCTTATGTTCTCGATCCCAGCCCGTACGAATTTTCAAAGTCACTGGTACTGCATCTGGTCCGATACCAACGGCATTCACAACTGCTTCTAGAATTTGCTGGACCAAAGGCTCATCACGCAATAGGGCGGAACCAGCGGCAACATTGCATACTTTCTTTGCGGGACACCCCATATTGATATCGATAATCTGGGCGCCGTGATCTACGTTGATTTTTGCCGCTGCCGCCATCATTGCTGGATCAGCACCAGCAATTTGAACGGCAATCGGTTTGAATTCGCCAACATGATTGGCGCGGCGTTGCGTTTTTTCACTTTTCCAAAGCAGGGCATTTGAGGCCACCATTTCAGAAACCGCATATCCCGCACCCAACTTCTTACAAAGCTGTCTAAATGGGCGATCCGTTACCCCAGCCATAGGGGCCACAAATAACTTATTTGCGAGGAGGTGAGGACCAATGTTCATCTAAAAGGGCGTGTGCGGAAAGCATGACACTTTAGCACAGTCAGACCCAAATCTGCCTATTTTTTAGGCAGATTGCTTGTTACAGATCAAATGGAGAATGCTTAAATTTTGAGGGTGATTTAAGGGCTTTAGCGCCTACCAAACATCATCTGGCGAGCTAAGGCTGTCTTGATTGGCGGAAGCCACTGCAGGGCGCTTAAAGCCAACCCACGGGCTGCAATAACTGGAGCCAAATTGGATGTAAATACTCTGGCCATAAAGTCCGTCAGGCCAATTGTGGTTTTTCTATCCACTTTGCGACTTTGCGCATAACTCTGAAGTGCATTTTGGACATCTACTGGAGATTGTTTCTCTGCGGCCCCAGAAAATGTCTCAACTAACTTCTCTGACAGTAAGAAGGCATCTCGTAATCCTAAGTTCAAACCTTGGCCCGCTACTGGGTGCAAAGTTTGAGCGGCATTACCAATCCAAACCTCATTGTCATGAGTAATCTCTTTGCGATAGTTCAAGCCAAGTTCATATAAACGACGATCTTGAATTTTCAGAAATTGTCCAATACGTGAACCAAATTCTTTTTGTAGTTCAGCTAAGAAGTCTATCTCACTCAGTTGTAAACGATACTGCGAGGATTCTGGCGAGCCACACCAAACCAGATTCAAAATATTGGCACCATAGTGACTTGGCAAAACTGCTAAAGGGCCTTCAGCAGTAAAGCGCTCCCAAGCTTGATAGGGCTCTGCATTCTCTACTTCAACCAAGCCTACTAAGGCTGACTGACCATAGTCACGTCCAGATTCAACCCAGTCTTGGGTCTTAAATAAACCCCCTTCAGCATGCACAACGCATTTGGCGTGAATGTGATTTTCTTCAGCGTTTTTATTGATGTGCTGCCAAATAAAGTTGGGGCTCTTTGCTTGAATGGCCCGCAAGGCGTGACGCAGAGCCATATGAATGTCGCGATAACGAATGATGTGCCCTAGCGCATCTTGCTTAAGTTCTTCACGCGTCATCAGTGCGCGGCCAAAGTGGCCCGCTTGTGAAACATGCACTCGATGAATTTCTGCGAACTCCTTTGGCCAAGCATTAATCGTATTGAGTAAGAGTTTGCTACCGTGTGAGAGGGCAATGCCTCGGCTGTCGGCACTTGCAAGATCGTCGTCGTTTACGGGGTTGCGATCAAGCAAGATCATTTTTGCTTCGGGGAATTTCTGCAAGGTCCATGCAGCGCAAGCTAGCCCAACAGGGCCACCACCCTGAATCAAGATATCGCAACTAGATGAATTCATTTTGATCGGGGTGACCTTAAGCATTCTTCATGAGTGCTTCGATTTCATCGGCATTGACAGGCGCGCCTCGAGAAATCAACACACACCCAGAATCATTGATGACGGCGTCATCTTCAATGCGAATGCCGATATTCCAAAAGGCTTCATCAACATCATCGGCAGGTCTGATGTAGAGGCCTGGCTCTACCGTAATCACCATGCCACTCTTGAGAATGCGCCAAGGCTTTTCTTCACCTGATGAATTTTGGCTAGCTTCACGGTAGGAGCCCACATCGTGAACATCCATGCCCAGCCAGTGCGACGTGCGGTGCATATAGAAACGACGGTAGGCGCCAGTTTCAATGGCGTTCTCTAAAGAACCCAGCTCTGAAAGTTTGAGAAGCTTTTCATCCAGCAGACCTTGGGTAAGGACTTTAAGTGCCGCCTCATGTGGCTGCATAAATGTAGTGCCAGGTTTAGTCAGAGCAATCGCAGCTTCTTGTGCAGCTAATGTGATGTCATATAAGGCGCGTTGAGGCCCTGTAAATTTTCCATTGACCGGGAAGGTGCGTGTGATATCTGATGCATAGCCATCAAGTTCACATCCCGCATCAATCAGGCAAAGTTCGCCGCTACGTAATTCAGTTGAGCCTGCGCGATAGTGAAGAATGCAAGAGTTTGCGCCACTAGCAACAATACTGTTATAGGCAACGCTTTGCGAACCACTATTACGGAATTCATGTAGTAACTCAGCTTCGAGTTGGTATTCACGCATGCCAGGCTTGCAGATTTGCATGGCGCGGATATGAGCACGAGCAGAGATGGCCGCAGCGCGACGCATGATGTCAATTTCATGCACATCTTTAAATAAACGCATTTCATGAATCAGTGTTTCAACATCATGAAATTCTGACGGTGGGTTTATTCCAGAACGCGCTTGTCCACGCACCTGTTTCATCCAGTGACGTAGGCGTCTATCGGCTTCGGCACTCTCAGCCAGGCGAATGTATACCGCATCTTGATCGGCCAGTAAGTCACCAAGTTTTTGATCTAAGTCTTGATTACTGTGTGCGTAGTCAATACCCAAAGTGTCTGGTGCTGCTTCAGGCCCAAGGCGAATGCCATCCCAAATTTCTCGTTCAGAATCTTTAGGCCTACAAAATAAGTGGGATTGCAGCTCGAGGTTTTTTCCATTGCCACTAACCTTCATGACCAGTGTTGCGCCCGGCTCTTCGAAACCCGTCAAGTAATAAAAGTCGCTGTCGTGACGATAAGGAAACTCACTGTCACGGTTGCGAGCAAGCTCAGGGGCTGTTGAGATAACAGCAATGCCTCCGCCAGTCTTGGCAAAGATTTGTGCTGCTAATTGGTTTCTACGAAGCTGATAAATATTCGTTTTATTCATATGCTGCATTAAGCTCTTGTAAGCGTTGTGGTGTGCCTACATCGTGCCATGGACCGAGATATTTTTCACCAGACACTTTATTTTGCTCCATTGCAGTTCTCAATAGGGGCGCGAGCTTAACTGGAGCACCGAACACTAGGTCTTTAAATAAATCTTTGTGATAAATCCCTATTCCCGAAAAGGTGAGCTTTTCAGCGTCGACAGGCCTGGTATCGCTGACGGACGTACCTTGGAGGTAAAAGTCACCCTCGGGGTGCTGGACTGGGTTTGGGACCATCAATAAGTGGGCCAAAGGCTTGTTGGCATCCATGCGCATTTTGGAGGCTGTATCCACAAGCTGGGTAATTGGTAGGTTTGGGCTAAATACGTCCCCATTAATTACCAAGAAGTAGTCTTCTGGCTCGATGATGGGCAGTGCCTTGCAAATGCCCCCGGCAGTTTCCAGGGGGCTGCTTTCCGGGGAGTATTGAATGTGAAGGCCAAATTGCTGGCCATTACCTAGAACGGCCTCAATTTTTTCGCCTAACCAAGCGTGGTTAATCACGACATCCTGAATTTTTGCCTTTGCCAGCGCTTCCAAATGCCACTCCAGTAAGGATTTTTTTTGAATACTTAGCAAAGGCTTGGGTAAATCATCCGTAAGGGGCCGCATGCGCTCACCGCGTCCAGCCGCTAGTAAAAAACAGGGTATGGGTTTGAGCTGACTCATGGGTTATGAATTACGCTTGATTTATGCGAGTAGATTCCAGAATTCGGGCCAATGGCTTCAGTTCAATGTAACGGTTCGCTGTCGCAATGGCGTACTCCAGTACGAGCGGAATATCCTTGAGGTAGCCATCCTTACCATCACGATGAAAGAGTCTTGCAAAAATGCCCAAGATTTTAAGGTGGCGTTGTAAACCCATCCATTCAAAATCACGATAGAACTGTCCAAAATCACTTGGCATTGGCAGCCCTGCTTTACGACCATCTTCCCAAAATTTAATAACCCAATCAATCACCCGCTCTTCTGGCCATGCAATGTAAGCATCACGCCACAGTGAAGAGGCATCATAAGTAATAGGCCCGTAAACCGCATCCTGAAAGTCAATCACTCCTGGATTATTTTGTTCAGTCACCATCAAGTTGCGAGAATGATAATCACGGTGAACATACACTTTAGCTTGAGCTAAATTGTTTTCAATAATGAGTTCAAAAGATTTTTTGAGTTGTTCTGTTTGCTGCTCATTAAGTGCAATATTGAGATGCTTCCTTAAATACCACTCAGGTAGTAAATCTAACTCTCTTTGCAAAAGAGCTTCATCGTAATTGGGTAATACATCTGGTTTACTCGCCAATTGCATGAGTACTAGGGCATGGGTCGCATCTTTATAAAGATGATCAGCCGTCTTATTGTTGAGTTCAGCTAAGTAGGTTTTGGTGCCTAAATCGTTTAAGAGCAAGAAACCTTCAGCAAGATTTTGCTCTAGGATTTTTGGCACATTTAAACCTGCCTCTGAGAGTAATAAATCGACCTTTATGAAGGCATCCAAAGGTTCATGTTGGGGTGGGGCATCCATTACGATCAAAGTCCCAAAATTGGGCTTTTTGGACTCAATTCGGAAATAGCGCCGAAAGCTGGCATCAGCCGAGGCAGGTGCCAAAGAGTCGAGATCTAGTTGCCACCTAGCTTCTAGGGCTTTTAGCCAGTTACGTATAGTGTTTAAGCGTGAGTCAGTCATGGTCGATTCGTATAATAAGGCGGGTCTGGATCTATGAGTCATTATCGCCGTCGCGCCGGCCTTTGCGCCCCTCTTTTTTTGCATGTAACCCTGCGCGTTTTGATGGGGGTGGCATTGCTTCAATTTGCCCTCTGTGGACGTGCTCAAGCGCCTGCTCCATTACCCCCAAATGCACAGGCTAATGCCAATACCGTTTTATTGCCTGATCGAGGCAATGTTAGCGTTTTAAAGTTGGACGATCAACTGCGAGTTGGACTTCCCCTTGATGATAGTAAGGCACTTACTTTTACTTCAAGTGATTCAATTGATGGTGTAGTGAATCGAAAAATGAAGCTTAAAGGTCGCGCACAAATGCGACGCAATGGCGCAGTGATTAAAGCGGATGAGATTGTTTATGACCCCGATACTGATATTGCTGAGCTCGTAGGCAATGCTGAGTTGAACAAAGGCAATACTACTTTTAAGGGGCCAACTGCCAAATTTAAAGTAGATGCGCGTGAAGGTGCAATGGAAACACCTACATACGAGTTTCTCGATACTCGGGGCAATGGGTCTGCAAAAAAACTTACCATTGAAAACTCAGATATTTTTGTCTTTGATAAAGCAACATATACAACATGTACACCGCAGAATATGGACTGGTATTTTTCGGCCAGTACTTTAGAAATTGATAATGAGCAAAAAGAAATGGTTGGAACGCATGGCGTGATGCGCTTCTTCGATGTGCCTATTGCATACGTCCCTTACTTCACTGCTCCTACTTCTAGTGAGCGTCGTTCGGGTATCTTGGCGCCGGTGGCTGGATACAACTCCAATAATGGCCTTGACATTACTCAGCCTTATTACGTCAACATAGCTCCCAATAGGGACTTATTAATTCTTCCACGTTACATGAGTGATCGCGGTTTGCAGATGGGCGCAAACTACCGCTTTCTGGACAGCAAGTACAGCGGCACTCTAGGCGGTGACTACCTCGCACATGACAATAAGACAGGAACCAACCGTTGGCGCTATGACTGGCAGCAGCGAGAGGTATTTAGCGGAGGGGTGGCGCCTGGTGGAATTCCAATGCCAGGCTCATGGTCGGGCTATGCAAATATGTCACGTGTTTCAGATAATTTATATCCAACGGATTTCTCGCAGAGTATTGCTGGAGCAGTTACTAGTCAGTTTCGTCAAGAGGTTGGCACCACGAAAGGGTTGACGGGGAGTTTGAGTAACTGGGTAGTGTCAGCTAAAGCGTTAACATTTCAAACTCTGCAGCCGGACCCAACCGCCTTAGTTCAAGCCCCATACAACGTATTGCCAAACATTACTGCTGCCTATAACAGTCGCCTGACTACGTCAGCAGCTGATGCCAGTGGCAAGTACGTTACTTTACCTACTGGGCCGGCAACCACGTTTTCTACAGATTACACAAGGTTCTCATACAACATTGGCGGCAACTTAGCTTCTACTGCGCCTGGTGTTTACAGTCAGGCTGATCGAACAGTCGTTAAAGGCGCGATGGCGTTGCCTCAGATCACACCAGGCTATTACATCACCCCAAAGATGAGTTTTCAGTCGAACACGTATAACGCAACTCCTTTTGCAACTGGTGGCGCGCCTGTAGCGCAAGGCTTCACCATTCCTACATTCAGTTTGGATTCTGGGTTGGCATTCGAAAGAGATGCTGCCGAATTGAAAGGCTTCTACGGTCGAGATATGTTGTTAACTATGGAGCCTCGTGCTTTCTATGTTTACACGCCTTATCAAAATCAATCACAAACACCTTTGTTTGATACCGCAGATGCGGGCTTCGGCGTTTCGCAGATCTTTAGTGAAAATACTTTCATTGGTAATGACCGTGTAGCAGATAACAATGCAGCCACACTTGGTTTAACGAGTCGTATGATCGAAGCCAGCACTGGAGCAGAGCGTGCCACTGTAACCGTTGCCCAAAAGCAGCAGTTCACTGGACAGCGAGTTGGTTTGAACGGCACGATTGTGAACCCCACTACTTATTCAGATACTCTGGGTTCTGGTTCGGTCCGCTTACTTGGTAATTTCAGTGCAGATGTATTTGGCCAATACAACACGCAGTTAAATAAATTTGTTCAAACTACGATTGGCGGAAGTTGGCGCCCAACGCAGGGTCGAAGTTTAAATTTCGGATACCGTAACGTTTGGTCTCCGCCAGTACAAGCATCTATTCAAAATAACCAAGCATTCGTGCCTTCCTCCACCACAACGGATCAATACAATATTTCTGGGCAGTGGCCAATTACTCGGGAAGTTTCTGTTTTAGGGCGCTGGGGATATGATGCCTTAACCACCAAGACTTTGAACAGTTTGGTGGCTTTGGAGTGGAGCAGGGACTGCTGGACTTTCCGTGGCGCCTATTCTCAAGTTTTGAATACTTCTCAAATAACCACCACCCAGGTGCTCTTTCAGGTCGAATTTAGGGGCTTTGGTAGCGCTGGAAGCAATCCAGTTGATATCATGAAGTTAAATGTTCCTGGATATATGCCTACCTCTAAGCCTATACCACCTTCAACATACGAGAACTATCAATAATGCTTTGTATGAAACGTTTTAAACAAATGAGTGTTCATGCCATTTTCATTGGCATTGGATTATTCGCAAATGTTGCATTTGCTCAGGATTCGGCAAAGGCAAATGCTATGGCAGAAAGCAAAATTCGTAATATCGATGGAGTAGCTGCAGTCGTCAACACGGGTTATGTAACCCGCAAAGAAATTGATGACCGAATTGCGGCACTCAAAAAACAGGGTGTGAAATTGCCGGAAGATGGATCAGTCCGCAAAATAATTCTGGAGCGCCTCATTTTAGAAAAAATTCAATTGCAAAATGCTGACCAAGAAGGGGTCAGGGTTACGAATAAAGAGCTAGATAAAATTATCAGCGACATTGCTGCCAAAAATAAGCTTAGCTATGCGGAATTTAAAGCCAAGGTAATCGCTTCTGGGAGTACATTTGAACGTTATAAGGAGACGTTGCGTGATGATGTCATCGTTACACGTTATAGAGAGCGAGAGGTTGAGGGTAAGCTCAAAATATCTGATGCTGAGATAGATAACTTCATTGCTGAGCGTACTCGAGCCATGACATCAGGTGGGGCGCAACGATCGGCTCCAGCAGCAAAAGGCGAATTAGAAGAAATAGATGTAGCGCAAATTTTTATTCCTGTTGATGCTGGCGCAGGAGCGGGTGCTCAAGCTGACGCAAAAAAGAAGGCAGATGACTTGTTGAAGGATGCTCGTGGAGATATTGATTTCTTGCAACTAGGCACAATGGCTGCAAAAGATAATCCAAAGATTAAGTTTCAAGAGTTAGGCTATCGCACTCCTGATCGTTTGCCGCAATTATTTTATGAGGCTATTCGTAACACTGGTGGCGGGCAGGTTGCCAATTCGGTTGTAAAAAGTCCGGCTGGATACCATGTGCTTAAAGTTTTAGATCGTCGTGCAGCTGGAGTAAGTGCGCCTCCACAGCAGGCTGCAGCACCCGATGCTGGTTCACCTACTCCGAAAAATATTCCGATTACACAAACCCTCCCGCGTCATATTTTATTGCGCAGTCGTGCCGGTTTAAGTGATCAAGATGCGGAGAGACGCTTGCAAGGGTACCGTGATCAGATACGGGCAAAGACCGCAGATTTTGCAGAACTTGCAAAAAAATACTCTGAAGATGGGTCGGCGCCAAACGGAGGTGAGCTAGGCTGGATGAGTCCTGGTGATTTGGTTCCTGAATTTGAGCAAGCTATGAATCGCTTGCAAATTGGTGAGGTTAGTAACCCTGTTAAATCAGAATTTGGTTGGCACCTAATTCAGGTATTAGAGCGTCGCGAAGGTCAGCTCACCGTTGAGAAGCAACGTCAATTTGCGCGAGCAGCAATTCGCGAGAAAAAGTTTGATCAAGCTTATCAAGAATGGATGCGTGAGCTGCGTGATAACGCAACTGTAAAAATTCTGAACGTGGAAGATGAAGCAAGTAGCGCACCCCGTTAATCTCGTTGTAAGTACCGGTGAACCAGCCGGTGTCGGACCTGAAGTTTCTTTAGCTGCTTCGCTTGAATTTCTACGTGCGCATGCAGATGCTCAAATCACTTTGTTAGGCAATGATCGGCTATTAGTATTGCCTAAGGGTCTTAGCCCAGACCTATCTAGTCGATTACAAATTGAATCAATCTCACTGGGGGCGCCTGTCATTTCAGGGAGCTTGAATTCGCAAAATGCTCAGTATGTGGTGAGTCTTTTAGATCAGGCGATTGATGGTTGTCAGCAGGGGCGCTTTGATGCCATGGTGACTGCGCCACTTCAAAAAAGCATTATTAATGATGCTGGGACACCATTTACAGGGCATACAGAGTACTTGGCGCAGCGTTGTCAGGTTTCTCGTGTGGTGATGATGTTGTGCGCGCATTTGCCCATCGGATTTTTGGGGCTCAAGGCACCCAGAGACTTGCGTGTTGCCCTCGTCACAACCCATCTTCCCTTAAAGAATGTTCCGCAAGCTCTGAGTTATGACTTGATATTAGAAACGATCCAAATCGTGAATCAAGATTTGCAGAAGAAATTCGGAATTGCTAAACCCATCATCCGGATGGCAGGTTTAAATCCACATGCAGGAGAGTCTGGTTATTTGGGCCGAGAGGAAATTGAAATCATCTCACCGGCAATTGAAGCAGCCAAGAGGATGGGCATCCATGTTTCCGGCCCTTATCCCGGCGATACGATGTTTGATTCAGAATCTGTTGCGCAAGTGGATGCTTTCATTGCGATGTATCACGATCAAGGGCTCGCACCGTTCAAATTTGTTACCTTTGGTAATGGCGTTAATGTCACTTTAGGATTGCCGATCATTCGAACTTCAGTGGATCACGGAACCGCTTTGGATATTGCTGGCAAAGGGTTGGCTGACTCGGGGAGCATGCTTGAGGCTTTGCGCTTAGCTTATAAGTTAGCGCTGAACCAACGAAAGCAAGGCTAATTGATGCATCGCGCTCGCAAACGATTTGGCCAAAACTTTTTGCAGGACAACGGAATTATTTATTCCATTGTTGCGCTTATCAATCCTAGTGCGGATATGCATGTCATTGAGATTGGCCCTGGCCTGGGCGCGCTAACACTTCCTTTGCTGAGTAATCTTGATCACTTGGATCTTCTGGAAATTGACCGTGATTTAGTGGCTTTTTGGAATGAGAAGAATCTCAAAGGTCTTACGGTGATTGAGGGTGATGCGCTCAAGTTTGACTTTTTGACATGGGCTCAGAATAGATCAGCTAAGCAGGGCTTATGTAAGGTGGTTGGCAATCTGCCTTACAACATTTCTTCACCTTTATTGTTCCATTTAGTTTCTGCCGCAGCCTCAATTGATGAGCAGGTATTTATGTTGCAAGCAGAAGTAGTAGAAAGAATGGTTGCAAAAGCTGGAAGCTCTGATTTCAGTCGTCTGTCGGTCATGCTGCAAGCTCGTTACGATATGGAGTTAGTGTTAGAAGTTCCCCCAGAAGCTTTTGACCCTCAGCCTAAGGTGAATTCGGCTGTAGTACGGATGATCCCCAGAAGGGATTTCACATTGACAGATGCGCAATGGAATTTATTGGAAAAAGTAGTTGCCGCTGCCTTCTCCCAGAGAAGAAAAATGTTGCGGACTAACTTGAGTGCTTTTTCAGACAGATTGAGTCTGACGGAGATAGAGCTTAAGGCAAGAGCCCAGGACATTTCTGTTGACCGCTATATCGAGTGGGCTAAAGTTCTCGCCTCATAAATCAATATTCAGTCCTGACTCAGCACTGAATTACTACTTTCTTGTGAATTATTTATAAGCGCTGGGGTCAATCACGCGCATCTCGGCTTCAATCCAACCTTCTACTTCTCGTTGAAGTTCTTCGGCTGACTTATTGGTTGAGCTAATCGCAGGCCCAATTGAAAAGATGACTGTGCCCGGTTCCTTGATAAAGCTATTTTTCGGCCAGCAGCGACCAGCATTGTGCGCGATCGGAATCACTAGTGCATCTGTAGCGCTCGCAAGGCGTGCTCCACCTTTGCGGTAAGGCTTAGTTGATCCAATAGGGGTTCTAGTGCCTTCCGGAAAGAGCATGATCCATTTGCCTTCACTTAAGCGTTTACGGCCTTGAGTCGCTACAGAGTGGGCTGCTGTCTGCTTATTGGAACGATTAATGTGGATCATCTTCAGAAGCGCTAGGGCCCAACCAAAGAAAGGAATCCAGAGAAGTTCACGCTTAAAGACAAAGCAAAGTTGTTTTGGCAGTAGTGCGATGTACGCAATAGTTTCGTAAGCGGACTGGTGCTTACTTAAGATGATGACCCGCTCATTGAGTACAGCCCGCATGTTTTCCATACCGCGGATTTCATAATGAATGCCGCACAATGGCTTTAATAGGGTGATAACGATTTTGTTCCAGAGCCCAATAAATGTGTAACGGTTTTCTGGACTTAGGAATGGAAAGGCTAGCATGCACAGCACTGACCAAATGGGCGTGAATATTACTAAAAATAAGGCAAAAAGGATGGAGCGAATCAATTTCACGATTGGACTAATCCTTATTTTCTAAAAGTGCATTTGCAAAAGCCAGTAGATCAGCATGAATTTGCGTGCCTTCAGGTAGGCCACCTTTTGTAAGCGTCTTTTCACCCTTGCCTGTGAGCACTAGGTGAGGTGAAGCTCCTAAGGCTACTCCAGCTTGAAGATCCCGTAAAGAATCCCCTACTATAGGAACGCCTGTCAGTGGTTTGGTGCTATCAGTCCTCTTATAGCGCAATGCAATTTCTTTCATCATGCCTGGTGCTGGTTTACGGCAATCACATTGATGTGAATCTTGATGAGGGCAAAAGAAGATACTGTCGATATGACCGCCTAATGGCTTTAACAAAGTCTCCATTTTGCTATGCATGGCATGTAAATCATTAATTGTGAAGTAGCCTCTGGAGAGACCTGATTGATTGGTTGCTAAAGCAATTTGATAGCCCGCTTGATTGAGTAAGGCTATCGCCTCTAAGCTTCCTGGAAGGGGAATCCATTCATCTACTGACTTCACATAATCATCGCGATCTTCATTGATCACGCCATCGCGATCAAGAATGATTAATTTAGAAGAGCTGGTGCTCATGCTAGTTTGCCGAGATCGGCAACGAGATTCATTTTCTGGTGAAGTTGTTGCAGGAGAGCTAGGCGATTGTCTCGCAGCTCAGGATTAGGATCCATGACCATCACATCTGCAAAGAATTGATCAATTGGCCCACTCAAAGCAACTAGCGCTCTTAAGAGTTCAACAAATTGACGTTTTTCATAAGCAGCATTGAGTGCAGGAGTCACCGCTTCCAATGCCTTGTGTAGTGTTGCCTCTGCAGGAATTTGCAGTAATTTGGCTGAACACGCTGCAGGAATAGCGGTAGTGGTTTTCTTCAGAATATTGCTGATACGCTTATTGGCGGCTGCGAGTTGAGCGGCTTCTGCTAGGGCATTAAATTCACGCAAGGCAGTCAAGCGCTCGATCAAATCATTAATTTGTGCTGGGTCTTGACTTAAAACGGCATCAATCTCGGCACTAGTAAACGCTTTACCAGCAACTGATTGATCGCGCAAATAGGCGCGTAAGCGATCAATAATGAAGGCATAGATATCAGCAGCTTTTGCTTTTTCTTGTACATCCGCTTGGGGAAACTGCGCACGAGCCAACTCAATTAATTCAGGCAAATTGAGTGAAAGATTTTTTTCCAAGAGCAAACGGCAAATACCTAAGGCATGACGACGTAGGGCATACGGGTCTTTATCGCCTGTAGGAGCAAGTCCAACACCCCAAATACCAACCAATGTTTCTAGTTTGTCGGCAATGGCTAAGATCGTGCCAGTTTGGGTTTGTGGCAAGGCATCGCCGGCAAAGCGCGGCATATAGTGTTCGCTGCAAGCACTAGCAACATCAGCATTCTCGCCATCATGAGTGGCGTAATAGCGCCCCATGATTCCTTGCAACTCCGGAAACTCGCCAACCATATCGGTTAGTAAGTCTGTTTTAGCAATTTCAGCGGCGCGGGATGCTAGCTTTTCATCGGCACCTAATTTTTTAGCGATACCTACAGCCAATCCTTGAACGCGCTTGGTGCGATCCAGTTGATTGCCTAGTTGATTGTGATAAACCACTTTACCAAGATCTGCCACGCGAGAAGCTAATGGGCGCTTTTGATCTTGTTGGAAGAAGAAGCGAGCATCTGATAAGCGTGGACGTACAACACGCTCATTACCTGAGATGATGGCCTCTGGTTTGTTTGTTTCGATATTAGAAGCAATCAAGAAACGATTACGTAATTTTCCCTGCTTATCTGTTAACGCAAAGTACTTTTGATTGGTTTGCATTGTGAGGATTAAGCATTCTTGAGGCACTTCTAAGAACTCTTGATCAAAATGGCATTCATAGATGGCCGGCCACTCAACAAGCGCTGTTACTTCATCTAGAAGGCTATCTGGCATCAATACCAAATCATCGCCAGCTGCTTTTAATAGGGCAGTCTCGATTTGTGAGCGACGCTGATTAAAGCTGGGAATAATCTTGGCTTTTGATTGGAGCTCAGTCTCGTATTGGTCTGCATTCGCAATAGTGATGAGACCAGGCGCTAGAAAACGATGGCCTTCAGTTTGATTGGCTGCATCAATACCTAAAGCACTGATATTTAAAGTAGTGGCGCCATGTAGTGCAATGATGCGGTGGGCAGGACGAGCAAATTGCACGTCGGCCAATTGGCCATCTTTCCGCAGTACTTGGTAGTGCATCATTTTTGCAATGGGCAGCTTGCTTAATGTTTGCTCAAGTGCGGCTTGCGCAGTTTGCTCAAGTGCGGCACCTTTAGCAATGACATTGAGGTACAGCGCTTCATTCTTACCCTCGCCTGCTTTTTCTAAAGTGGCGAGATCAATGTCTCCGTACCCAAGAGCACCTAATTTTTTGAGTAGTGGTGGGGTTGCTTTACCTTCACCGTCAAATGCAATACTGGTAGGCAGTAATTTTTCCTGTACAGGGTAGTCGGGAGCTTGATCAAGAACATTGGTGACTTGAACGGCTAAACGGCGTGGTGTGGCGAAGCCAGTTGCTTTAGATGCATCAGATGCTAGACCGGCTGTTTTGAGTGCTGCAAAGATGCCTTCGCTAAACGCATCGCCCAAGCGACGCAGAGTTTTAGGTGGCAGTTCTTCGGTAAATACCTCGATCAATAAAGTCGCTGATTGAGGTTTTGAATTAGATGTGCTCATAAATAGAAGGCAAAAATCTCGATGTGCTTAAGCCTGAGCTTTAGCTTGACGTTGACACATTGGGAAACCCAGTTTTTCTCTGGACTCAAAGTAGGCTTGAGCCACTGCGCGAGAAAGGTTGCGAATGCGGCCTATATAGGCTGCACGTTCAGTAACCGAGATGGCACCACGCGCATCCAGCAAATTAAAAGTGTGCGCTGCTTTTAGAACCATTTCGTAAGCAGGTAGTGCCAGTGGAACTTCCATTAAACGCTTTGCTTCACTTTCATAGTTTGTGAAGTTGGCAAAGAGTAAATCAGTATTGGAGTGTTCGAAGTTGTAGCAAGACTGCTCCACTTCATTCTGGTGATACACATCACCATAAGAGACGCCATCAGCCCACACCAAGTCGTATACGTTAGAGCAGTTCTGGATATACATTGCCAAACGTTCGATGCCATAGGTAATCTCGCCAAGAACGGGTTTGCAATCTAAGCCGCCTACTTGTTGGAAGTAGGTGAACTGTGTCACTTCCATGCCGTTGAGCCATACTTCCCAACCAAGACCCCATGCACCTAGTGTTGGGTTTTCCCAGTCATCCTCTACAAAGCGAACATCATTCTCTTTAAGGTCTAAGCCTAAAGCGGCAAGAGATCCTAAGTAAAGATCAAGAATATTTTCAGGCGCTGGTTTGAGGACTACTTGATATTGATAGTAGTGTTGCAAGCGATTTGGGTTCTCGCCATAACGACCATCTTTAGGTCGGCGGGATGGCTGAACGTAAGCTGCTTTCCAAGGCTCTGGACCAATGGCGCGCAAGAAGGTCGCAGTGTGCGATGTACCGGCACCAACCTCGAGGTCGATAGGTTGCAATAGGGCACAACCTTGTTGGTCCCAATAATCTTGAAGTTTGAGAATGATTTGCTGAAAAGTAAGCATGATTAACCTGGCTAAGCCTTTGATTTTACATGGCTAGAGCACTCGAGAGTTAAAAATGCCTAAAACGTCTACGCTGAATCAGGCCCCAGAGCAGCAGTAGGCAAGAAATACCTAAAATCGGTAAATTGCCCCAAATGACATAAGGTGTTTTTCCAGAATAAGCCTGGACGTGGGTACCGAGGGTTGTTTGGGTAAATTCTGGGAGGTCTTTCAGTACTTTGCCATCAGGACCAAGAACCGCAGTAATTCCGGTATTGGTGGCACGCAAGGCGGGAAGCCCAGTCTCCAGAGAGCGCAACTGTGAAAGCCTGAGTTGTTGAGTGGATGCTTGAGAATCCCCAAACCAGGCCAGATTAGTCATATTGATCAGTAGGTTTACTGGCTGATTGCTTTGTTGAATACGAGAGGCAAGTTCGCCGCCAAAGACATCTTCGTAGCAAATCGTAATTGCCGCATGAAGATCCTCTTGATCCTTGCGCACAATCACAAAGGGAGGCTGATCTAGCTTTCCTCTTGCAAAGTCACTCATGGGCACATGGAAGGCTTTAACGAACCACTGAAAACCTAGAGGAATAAATTCTCCAAAGGGAACGAGGTGCGCTTTATCGTATTGATAGGGCAATGCATTGGGCGATAGTCCAGTAGCGCGATTCGAATACTGCATGCCACCTTCCCCAGGCACTTCACCAATCAAGCCAAGCAAAATGTTGCTGCTGCTCGTATTAGAAAAGTTTTGCAAGTAATTCAATAGGCCAATGGGTAAATTAGGTAGTGGCCATGGAAATGCAGTCTCAGGAATAATGATGAGATTGGCTGCCTCTTTGGTAATTTCTCCAGCGTAGAAATCGATTTGCTTGCCAATAGCTTGCGGGTTGAATTTCAGACTTTGTTCAAAGTTACCCTGAATTAAGCGAACGCTAATCGGTTCTCCAACTGGCTTCGTAAAGGTAAAAAAACCAGCGCATTGAGAAATCCCAATAACCGTCAAGATAAGTAGCATGCTGGAAACGACATGCTTGCGAGCTTGGTAAATTTCCCAGGAAGTCCAGATTGCTAAAAAGGTACACGCTAGTCCGCCAAAGAAGGGGGCGACAGGTGCGAAAGGTCCATTGAACTGGGTTTCAGCAAAGCCCATCCAAGGAAATCCAGTAAAGATATAGCCCCGTAGAAATTCCGCAAGAACCCAACTCGCTGCCAACAGCAGACCAAATAAGCGATTCTTTTTAAACAGTGGAATAGCCAGTGTTGCCAATGAGAAATACAGTGCTACATAAGCCGAAAGTAAAAATACGCCCATGCAAGCAAGTGGTGCACTCATTCCACCAACATCATGGAGACTGATATAAAGCCACCATAGACCCACTACAAAATAAGCAATGCCAAATGAGAGGCCTAAGAGAAATTGTTTTTTGAAGGAGGTAGACCGCTGATCATCAAGGCGCCACCAGAGAAGACTGAGAACGGGGATCTGAAGCCAACCGCCATAAGGTAGTTCAGCAATAGCGGCAAGTGTCGCCCCCAATACAAACAAAATACAAACAGAAAAGATTTTGCTGCTCATGCGTGAATGATTGGAGTACTGATCAAACAATGTGAATCTCAGTCTGATTTTTTATTGGATTGTCGTGCAAGCAGAATATGAATTTGTCTTGGGTCGGCGCGCTGTACTTCAAATTCAATGCCACCTATTTCAATGAGCTCACCCATTTTAGGGACGCGGCCTAAATGCTGAATCACCAAGCCCGCCACAGTTTCAATATCTTCCACTTCAAAATGAGTGCCAAGTCTTTCATTAAATTGCTCAAGCTCGGTAATGCCTTTAACGCGGATGTCGCCATTATCTAAAGCGATGAGGTTGTCCGCTTCCTCGTCGACATCATGCTCATCCTCAATATCGCCAACGATCTGCTCGAGCACATCTTCAATGGTAATAATGCCGGCAACGCCGCTATATTCGTCAACTACGATAGCTAAATGGTTGCGGTTATCTTTGAAGTCTCGCAATAAGACGCTAAGACGTTTGGATTCTGGAATGAATACTGCAGGGCGTAACCAGTCGCGCACCTGAAAATCTTTCTCAGTGGCGTGACGTAACAAATCTTTTGCTAACAAAATGCCAATGACGTTATCTCTGCTACCTTCGAACACAGGAAAGCGGGAGTGAGCTGCTTCAATAACGCTCTTAATGATTTCAGATAGAGGTTGGCCAATATCAATCCAATCAATTTGAGCGCGAGGCACAAGGATGTCGCGAGCGCATAACTGCCCTACTTGAAAAACACCCTCAATCATGGAGAGGGCATCCGCATCAATTAATCCCTCGGCCTGAGCTTCCCGAAGGGTATCAATCAGTTCTTGACGGCGTTCACTGGGTTCCGTTGGCTGCGGAGTTAAAAAATCAGCCAAGCGATCTAAAAGGGATTTATTGGGGTCAGGCATATAGCAAGAATAGCGTAGAAATATGGCAAATCAAGAATAGGGGTTGGCAAAGCCCAATTTTTGGAGAATTTGGATTTCCAGGGCCTCCATCTTTTTTGCATCCCGGCTTACCTCGTGATCATGGCCTTGAGCATGAAGGCAGCCGTGCACAATTAAATGGGCCAAATGGGCTTTTAGTAATTTACTTTGCTCTTTGGCTTCTTTTTGTAGAACCGGTAAGCAAAAAATAATATCCGCTACTACAGCTTCTTTTGAAAGCTCGTAAGGAAAAGTTAAAACATTGGTGGCGTAATCTTTTTGACGAAAAGCGAAATTTAGCTTCTTACCTTCCGCAGCATTCACAAAGCGAAGAGTGATTAAGCCACTAAGAGCTGTGGCACTTTTCACCCATTTTTTGATTAGGGTTGAGGAAGCTGCTTTATTTACAGCAGACTCAATCGCCGGACTGGCATATTGCAGCTCAATCGCTAGCTTCGAAGAGATGCTTTTTTTATTGACTGACATGGGCTTCTACCAACTCGCCTCTGAGGGTGTAGTTCAGAACTTCCGTAATGCGAATGTCTACGAATTGACCAATGAGACTTTCAATATCTTGATCGGGTGCCGTGAAATGAATGACGCGATTATTTTCAGCGCGACCTTGTAAGTTGACGCCATCCTTAGCAAGACCCTCAATTAATACTCTTTCGGTATTACCCAGCATTTTTTGGCTAATTTGATTTGCCTGCCCCTCAACCAATGCCAATAAAGTTTGGAGGCGTTTGAGTTTTACCTCGTAAGGCGTGTCATCGTGAAGGTTTGCCGCAGGCGTTCCTGGACGTGGGCTAAAGATAAAACAAAAGCTGTTATCAAAGTTCAGCTCCTTAACCATTTTGAGTAGCTTCTCAAAGTCAGCCTCAGTTTCACCTGGAAAGCCCACGATGAAATCACTCGACAGTGTCAGGTCGGGACGAACAGCGCGCATCTTACGAATAATGCTCTTGAACTCTAAGGCTGTATAGCCGCGCTTCATCGCTGAGAGCATGGAATCAGAGCCATGTTGTACAGGCAGATGCAGGTGGCTAACAAGCTTAGGTACTTTGGCGTAGACGTCGATGAGTCGTTGTGTAAATTCTTTAGGATGGCTAGTAGTAAAGCGAATTCGCTCAACTCCAGGAATTTCAGCAATGTATTCAATTAATAGAGCAAAGTCAGCGATTTCTTCAGTGTCGCCCATCTTGCCAAGGTAGGCGTTTACGTTTTGACCAAGCAGAACAATTTCTTTGACGCCTTTGCTAGCAAGGCCTGCTACTTCAGTCAGCACATCATCAAAAGGCCTGGAGACTTCTTCGCCGCGCGTATAGGGCACAACACAGTAGCTGCAATACTTGGAGCAACCTTCCATGATGGAAACGTATGCCGAGCCACGGGTTTGGCGAGATACAGGAAGATGATCAAACTTTTCGATTTCGGGGAAAGAGATATCTACTTGAGAGACTCCAGTTTTGCGACGCTGTGCAATGAGGTCGGATAGGCGATGGAGTGTTTGAGGTCCAAACACAACATCGACGTAAGGAGCACGACTAACAATTTGTTGGCCTTCTTGGCTGGCAACGCAGCCACCAACGCCAATTAGTAAGTCGGGCTTCGTTTTTTTGAGTTCACGTAACCGTCCCAAATCTGAAAAGACTTTGTCTTCCGCTTTTTCGCGAATAGAGCAGGTGTTGAGAAGAACCACGTCGGCATCTTCAGGGCGATCCGTCATGACCATGCCTTCATCGGCATGTAGGAGGTCTGCCATTTTTCCCGAGTCGTACTCGTTCATTTGACAGCCAAAGGTTTTGATATAGAGCTTTTTCATATGCCGTTCTCAGGTTTATAGCTGGGGGCGAAGCTCAGATTTTACTGCCTAAGACCCAAGTTGTTCTTATATGAGCCTGTAAGCCAAAATTGCCACGATAGTGGGCGGAATAGCTGCCATCAATAGATATAGTGCTGAAACCGTATGTCCAGGAAAGTGGCTACGCAAGATTGCAATACCTGCTGGGTTGGGAGCATTAGCAATGACGGTGAGGCCGCCACCAGCAACTGCTCCACCCACTAATGCTAGTTTGAACTCTGGTGAGGTGCCGGTTACCAATGATCCTAAATAGGTGAGTGCCGCATTGTCAGTGAAAGCAGTCAAAACAAGACTGCCATAAAAGCCTGCGGTAGGACTCATCATTTCAAGAATGGGTTGCAGCCACCATCCTTGTAATGCACCCAATACTACTAAGCCACCCAGGAAGAATCCCACTAAAAGCGCTTCTTTCAGAATGAGGGGGCTTTGATGTTTTGGATATGCTGTGGTGTAACCAATAAAGAAGAGCAGAATCCACGTGAAAATAATTGGATCATGCGCAAAGAAAACCACTCCAAATAAAAAAATCAGGTGCGTCAAAATGACCGCTAAAGGAATTTTTACTTCCCTTTTATCGGTATTGGGTTCAATTAATTGGCGATGAAATAAAAGAGTTGCTGCCAGAGCATTGATGAAGATTGCAATGCAAGACTCTAGACCAAAGTTGCTAAACATAAATGCTGAACTCCATCCCCAGGTAGAGGCCACCATGAGAACAGGCGGAGCAGCAAAGTTGGTGAGTGTGCCTCCAATGGAGATGTTCACAAAGAGCACGCCAAGCGTGCCAAACAGAAGCGCTTTAGAACATTGGTGACGATAGACAAGATCGCGCAATAAAAAAGCAGCCAGAGTCATTGCTGCAGGTTCGGTAATCAAAGAGCCAAGGAGGGGCGTAGCGCCTAGGATTAAAAAATATAAGGCAGGAGCACTTCTGATGCGCAAAAGGTATTGCAGGCCATTGGCCAGCACATGCAAAATTTGCGTAGAAAAATACAGAATGGGTTTTGTGCCGGCCACAATCATGATGGCAAAGACAAAGAGTGGTTCGGTGAAATTACGTTTATTCAGAAAGTTCTTAGCAGTCCCTAAGTCGTCATATAAGGAAATAAAAATAACCAATATGGCAGCCCAAAAACCAAAAACAATTTCTACTTCGCCAAGCAGATGCCAAAGACCGGCATGCCTAGGAGATTTTTTAGCAATCGTTTCAAAATAACCTGTGCAAAAGGTATGCAAAACAGCAATTGCAAAAATAATGCTCGCACCAAGTTCTGTGGGGGTAAAGTTCATAGCAGAATGGTAGCAGGTGCTTGGTGAAACTAAGACATTGTTAATTTAGGAGATTTTGGTGAAATTAAAGATTGGGCATCAAGAACTCATTCAGGAGGCAATGGCTGAAATTGAGACTCTATCCGTGGAAAAGGCGTCAGATTTACTGGTGGATCCAAATGTGGTGTTTGTAGATATACGAGATGTTCGTGAATTAGAGCGTGAGGGCATGATTCCGAATGCGATCCATGCCCCCAGGGGGATGTTGGAGTTTTGGGTTGACCCAGATAGCCCTTATTACAAGCCAATCTTTGGCGAAGGCAAGAGGCTGGTGTTGTATTGCGCCTCGGCTTGGCGTTCGGCCTTAGCAACGCAAACTCTCCAGAGAATGGGCGTACCCAACATTTGTCACTTAGAAGGCGGCTTTAGTGCTTGGAGGAAGGCGCAATTACCCGTTGCAGAAAAAGCAAGCAAATCCCATTCGGGTTAAATTCAGTCTTGATCATTTCTTCGGGTTAATAATTTTTTTAGGATTCTTATGAGAAAAGTAGTTTCACAGTTTGGCCAAGGCCCTCTTCAGCAGAAATTGACTGCTGGTGATTTACATTTTTTGTCTGATGCAGAAGTTTCTAAAGGTGGCTCTGATACTGGCCCAAGTCCTCACGAATATCTTGGCGCTGCTTTGGCAGCCTGCACCTCAATGACTTTAAAGATGTACGCTGGGCGTAAAGAAATGAAATTAGACAATGCGATCGTAACTGTGGATATCGAGCGGCATGATGATGTTGAAACATTCTCCCGCGAGATTCAGTTGCAAGGCAACTTGAGTGCTGAAGAAAAAGAGCGCTTACTTGAGATTGCACATAAATGCCCAATCCATAAAGCATTAGCAGGACAGATTCAAATAAAAACCCAGCTGGTAAATTAATACGAGCTGGGTTTGTGTTGCTGAACTCGGGCCTCAATAGGCCTGGGTATTCTGCTTAGCTAGGCTTATTAATTAGGTGCCTGAGCTGGCTGATTATTTTTACCAGCGTTATAACCGGAGTTGTAATTAGCAGCTTCATTTTTCTTGTATGCATCATAGACATAGCCAGATGCTGCACCAACTGCTGCACCACCAACTGCGCCCCAAATAGGATTGCCGTGAAAGATTGCGGTGCCAACAGCACCAGCAGCTGCGCCAATGCCTGCGCCTGAAAGTGTGCGTTGTTCTGTGTTGCTCATGTTTGAGCAACCAGCGATTGCTAAAGTTGCTGCGGTAATTGCGATAATTTTTTTCATCTCAACTGATCCTTTAAATGGGTATTCGTTTGTCTAAGTTGTTTAGATTATTTTCTGGCGCAAGGGAAGCGTGAAGCTAAGAAGCCCAAGAAAACGCCTGCTGCTGGTTTGTCTGCAACTTGTGGAGTGCTGTTTGCAAACTTCACAAAATCACCAATGACCTCATCACGCGCTGGAGCGGGTTGTTTAACGCAAATAAATGGCTTTGCACGTTGTGGGTGACGAGTAGCTAAATACGTTTCATAAACAGAAGTAGTGAAGCCAATACAGAAGCTACGGGATTCTGGGCTTGCAGGGAGTTTGCAAACATTCGCGAGTTCTTGTGTGCTTAATACCTTGATGGTTTCTTGTGCTTGGGCAAGACCGGAAAATGCAGCTAAAGCGGCCAATGCGATGAGGATTTTTTTCATGGGTTCTCCCTTGGGTGTATGTAAAAACGATGATAAACCATAAAAATCTCTACATATGCACTAAATAGGTGCGCTATGCCCCTTTTTGGGATTTTTCACTCCCCATAATGATGCAAAAAATAAGAGGGGGAAATTGCATGGAAACTTTGAAATCTGGAAGTGATGCTTTATTTATCTTGCTTGGCGCCATCATGGTTCTTGCCATGCATGCAGGCTTCGCATTCTTGGAGTTAGGAACGGTTCGGAAGAAGAACCAAGTCAATGCCTTAGTCAAAATCTTGGTGGACTTTGCGGTCTCAACAATTGCCTATTTCTTTATTGGCTACAGCATTGCTTATGGTGTGAACTTTTTCTCCGGAGCAGAGTTGTTAGCGGAGAAGAATGGCTACGAGTTAGTCAAATTTTTCTTCTTGCTGACTTTTGCTGCTGCTATCCCTGCCATTATTTCTGGTGGCATTGCAGAGCGCGCTAAATTTAATCCACAACTAGTGGCTACTTTTATATTGGTGGGTTTTGTCTACCCCTTCTTTGAAGGTATTGCTTGGAATCAACATTACGGCATTCAAGCTTGGATCAAAGGCTTTACTGGTGAAGAGTTTCATGACTTTGCTGGGTCGGTAGTAGTTCATGCGGTAGGTGGTTGGATTGCCTTGCCTGCTGTTATTTTGCTGGGCGCGCGCCGAGGCCGTTACACAAAAGAAGGTCAAATCTCGGCTCATCCGCCATCAAGCATTCCTTTCTTAGCCCTGGGTGCTTGGATCTTGGCAGTGGGTTGGTTTGGTTTTAATGTGATGAGTGCACAAACGATCGACAAGATCAGCGGTTTGGTTGCGATGAACTCGTTGATGGCAATGGTTGGTGGAACATTGGCTGCTTGGGCAGTGGGTCGTAACGATCCCGGCTTTACATACAACGGGCCACTTGCTGGTTTGGTTGCAGTGTGTGCAGGGTCAGACTTAATGCATCCTCTTGGCGCTTTGTTTGTTGGCTTAGTTGCCGGTGCATTGTTTGTATATATGTTTACCTTGGTTCAAAACCGCTGGAAGATTGATGATGTTCTCGGTGTTTGGCCTTTGCATGGCTTGTGCGGTCTTTGGGGCGGATTAGCTGCCGGCATCTTCGGCACCAAAGCTCTAGGTGGAATTGGTGGCGTTACCTTTACTGGTCAGCTAATTGGAAGTGCCTTAGGCGTTGGAATTGCATTGCTTGGCGGCTTTATTGTCTATGGCGCCCTGAAAGCGGTCCTAGGCATTCGGATGTCTCAAGAAGAAGAATTTGAAGGTGCGGATTTAAGTGTGCACCGTATTTCTTCTACACCCGATCGCGAGCCAAACTGGTAATTTTCTTTTAGTGCAGAGTCGTTCATCTATAGCCTGATTCATACCTATAATGAGTCATGGCTATATTTGAACTAGACGGAAATGCCCCTCATCTAGCTGAGGGTGCTTGGGTTGCCGACAGCGCAGAAGTGATCGGCAAGGTTGAACTTCATCAGGATGCGAGCATCTGGCCCAAAGTTGTTATCCGTGGCGATAACGACCTCATTCAAATCGGCGCAGGCAGTAACGTGCAAGACGCTTCTGTATTGCATGCCGATCCAGGTTACCCACTCATCATTGGTAAGCACGTCACTGTTGGCCATCAAGTGATGCTACATGGTTGCAACATTGGAGACGGCAGTTTGATTGGTATTGGCGCAGTGATTTTGAATGGCGCAAAGATTGGAAAAAACTGTCTCGTTGGTGCGGGCGCGCTCGTTACTGAAGGAAAAGAATTTCCGGATGGCTCTATGATTTTGGGAACTCCCGCTAAGGCGGTAAAAGAGTTGACTCCGGAGCAGATTGCTGGCATTCACGATATCGCTGGTCGCTATGTCAAAAATGCGCAGCGTTATGTCAAGACGCTGAAGAAAATTTCTTAATCCCTTAACTATCAGTCGTTAAATATTTTGCTCTATGTATTTAATGTAGTTCTCCCAGTATTTCTACTCATCTTGATTGGGTATGTTGGTGGGCGTACTGGTAAGTTAGGAATCAACGCTTCAGTTGAGCTCAATCGTTTTGTGGTTTGGTTGGCATTGCCTGCGCAACTCTTTAACTTTGCCGCCAATAGTGGCTGGCAAACACTTTGGCAGCCTGGTTTCATCACTGCATTTTTTCTCAGTTGTTTAATTGTTTTTGTCTTGGTGCTCTTGGTGAGTTGGCTACGTCATCGTGATTTAGCGGCAGCTAGCTTTGATGGCCTGAGTGCTTCTTATTCAAATACGGGGTATATGGGCATTCCCTTATGTGCACTTGCCCTTGGTCAAGATGGTTTAGCGCCTGCGATTATTTCTACCTTTATTGTGTTTGTCATGTTTGCTTTAGCAACGGTCTTGATTGAGATTGGCATCTTGTCGCATAAGAAGCCGCATGAGATTGGGTTGAGCGTGATTAAATCACTTTGTACTAACCCCTTATTAATAGCTCCAGTTGCTGGTCTGTTGTGGGCCTCAAGCGATTTAACTTTATATGATCCCATCGCACAAGTGATTGCATTCTTAGCTGCCGCATCAACACCTTGTGCTCTCGTTTCCATCGGTTTATTTCTGATGCAAAAGAGTACTACCGCTCCTGCTCAGGCTTGGGGTATCAGTTTGGCAAAGCTGCTTCTGCAACCTTTGATTGCTTGGGTCATTGCGGGCCCCATCTTGGAGCTGCCGGCATTATGGGTGAGTGCCATCATCATACTCAGCGCGCTACCAACTGGTACGGGCCCCTTTATGTTGGCGCAATACTACAAAGCTGACGGTAGCGTGATTTCTAGGGTGGTATTAATTACTACCGTGAGTTCTTTGCTGACGCTCTCTTTATTTCTGTGGTGGAGCAACGGGGTTTAATCCTTCAGCATCAATTTGGTTTTCCCAAGAGGCGTCGATAAAAGCGGGCAATGTCATGCACTCATGAAAGATTCGCATCAGAGTGGGGTAGGGAGTGACATCTACTTTTGCGCTTAATGCGTTAAATAGCTGAGGTACTAAGCAGACATCAATCAAGCCGGGTTGGTCGCCATAGGAAAATCTCCCAACTCGTGGATCGAGACTTAATTGTTTCTCTACACTTTCGAGTCCCAGCTTGATCCAATGTCCATACCACTCATCTTTTGCTTCCGTATTGATGCCGAGTTTTTTGATGAGATAACGCAATACCCGTAAATTATTGATTGGATGAATATCGCTCGCAATATCCATTGCAATAGCACGCACCCATGCGCGATCAATCGCTAGTGTTGGTAGGAGTGATGGCTCAGATTGAATCTCTTCGAGGTACTCAATAATGGCCAAGGATTGATGAATACTTTTTTCGCCATCTTCCAGAAGAGGTACTAAGCGATTAGGATTTTTCTTGCCATATTCCTCGCCCAATTGATCTCCGCCATTTTTACCGAGATGAACGGGGATGATTTCGTAATCCATGGCCTTGAGATTGAGGGCAATGCGAACACGAAAAGCGGCAGAGCTACGCCAAAAGCTATACAGCTTGGGGGTCATATCAACACCTTATTTGCACTCATAGCTAACAGTATATTGAGGATGGTCATTCAAGTCTGCGCTCGGACAAAGTGCATTAGACTGGTTGTTATGGAAGACATTAATTTCTGGATTGGCATCATCGCAACCATGGCCTTTGCGGTAACAGGCGTCTTAGCTATTGCAGATCGTGGTGTAGACCTCTTCGGCGTCTTGGTGCTGGGTTTAATTACCGCAATTGGCGGCGGCACGATTCGCGACATCATTTTGGAAGCCCCTATTTTCTGGTCTGAGAATCAAATGTATGTGTGGCTTGCGCTCGGCGCTAGCATCCTCACCTTCTTTGCAGAATCTTTCTTTACCCAGCCGCAAATTTATCGGTGGATGCTGTATATCGATGGTTTTGGCGCAGCTCTCTTTGCTATTCAGGGGGCCGATAAGGCGTGGAGTATGGGATATGGCTTACCTGTGGCACCAGTCATCTTGGGCGTAATCACTGCAATCGGCGGAGGCTTATTACGTGATGTTTTGGCTGGCAGAAAAACGCTCATTATGTCGCATGAGCTTTATGCCATTCCAGTGACTTTGGGTTGTTGTGCATATGTCCTGGTGCTGAACTTCTTACCTCAGTATGTAGTCGAGGGCTCCGTGATTTGCATGCTCGGAATTTTTGGACTGCGCGCAGCTGCTATTTATTGGGATCTGCACGTACCCAAAATGTTTATTACTAAAACACGCTAATTGCACCAAGGCTGGGCTCATAGGTGCTGCGTAGCTAGCTCTAATTCCCAAATATCTCGGGAAAACCCCGATCCTATTTGATGGGGAATTACCCTAACTAGTGGATTTCTTTGAATTTTTTCAAAGCATAATCGATCCGTTGTTATTTATTTAATAAAAAATAGTTAGGAGCTACTGATGTCAACATCAACTAAAGCAGCCCCAATGACCGCTGAAGAACGCAAGGTTATCTTTGCATCATCTTTAGGTACGGTTTTTGAGTGGTACGACTTTTATCTTTACGGTTCTTTGGCCGCCGTTATTGCCAAGCAGTTTTTCTCAGGCCTAGATGCTGGCTCTGCCTTCATTTTCGCTTTGTTAGCGTTTGCTGCTGGTTTCATCGTACGTCCATTTGGCGCGTTGGTGTTTGGTCGTCTAGGCGATTTGATTGGTCGTAAATATACCTTCTTGGTAACCATCTTATTGATGGGCGGTGCAACTTTCATCGTAGGTATTCTGCCTAACTATGCAACTATCGGTGTTGCTGCTCCAGTCATCTTGATCGCATTGCGTATGCTTCAAGGTTTGGCTTTGGGTGGCGAGTACGGTGGTGCTGCTACTTATGTTGCAGAACACGCTCCTCATGGTCGTCGTGGCGCATACACAGCTTGGATTCAGACAACAGCTACTCTTGGCTTGTTCCTTTCTTTGCTCGTGATTTTGTTCACTCGTGAATTCACTGGCCCAGACTTTGAAGTTTGGGGCTGGCGCGTTCCTTTCATCGTTTCTATCGCATTGTTGGCAGTTTCTGTATGGATTCGTTTGTCCATGAATGAATCCCCAGCTTTCAAGAAGATGAAAGAAGAAGGCAAGCTATCAAAAGCACCTTTAACTGAGTCATTTGGCCAGTGGAAAAACTTGAAGATTGTGATCTTGGCCTTGTTTGGTCTGGTTGCAGGTCAAGCGGTGGTTTGGTACACAGGTCAGTTTTACGCTTTGTTCTACCTCACTCAAGTGTTGAAGGTGGATGCTAAGACTGCAAACTTGTTGATTGCTGCCTCTTTGGTCATCGGCACACCATTCTTTGTAGTATTTGGTAGCTTGTCTGACAAGATCGGCCGTAAAGTCATCATCATGGGTGGTTTGTTATTGGCTGTAATTACTTACATTCCTAACACTCCAGTTTCTGTGTTTAATGCTTTGACACACTTCGCTAACCCAGCGTTGGAAAAGGCAATGGCAACAGCACCAGCTACGATTACTGCTGATCCTGCTGAATGTACATTCCAGTTCAACCCAACTGGTACAGCAAAGTTCACAAGTTCTTGCGATATTGCAAAACAAGTGATGGCGTCTAACTCTGCTAGCTATACAACCGTTACGGCTCCAGCTGGTTCCACTGCTGTTGTGAAAATTGGCGATATCGAAATCCCTGGATATACATCTAAGGGTATTGATCCTGCTGAAGCAAAAGCAAAAGATGCTGAGTTTAAAAAGGCAATTCGCGAGGCTTTAAACAAAGAAGGTTATCCAGTTAAGGCTGATCCAGCACAAATTAATTATGTTGCTGTATTGTTCTTGTTGGTTTACCTAGTGCTTTTGGTAACCATGGTTTATGGCCCAATAGCTGCGATGTTGGTTGAGATGTTCCCAACTCGTATTCGTTACACCTCTATGTCCTTGCCATACCACATTGGTAACGGTTGGTTCGGTGGCTTGTTGCCAACGATCTCCTTTGCCTTGGTAGCGCAAAACGGTAACATTTACTACGGTCTCTGGTACCCAATCATCATCGCTGCGATGACATTGGTAATCGGAACGCTGTTTATACGTGAAACTAAAGATGTAGATATCTACGCACGTGACTAAGCAGTTTTAGTCTGTATCAAATAAGAAACCCGATCAGAAATGGTCGGGTTTTTTTATTCCCACAAATCTTTTTGATTGCGATTATTTAAGAGCTTTTGATTTTGTTGGGCAATAGAGGTTTCTCTTGGACCTGGAATCAAAGTCATTTCAGTTCCAGCAGTAAGAGTTCCAGTTTTGAGTACCCGCAAATACCAACCACTAAAGCCAGATTGCAGCATGGCTTTGCTTGCACCCTTGTAAGCAACAGCAGCGTTGAATTTGAAACAGGGTTCGCGGAGTTTGACGACAGCAAATTCAAGTTCGCCAATAACCAATTTATCCCCAACAAACACTTCTGTTTCTAGCAGGCCTTCGATTGTGAAGTTCTCGCCGATAGCACCATGTTGTAAATCAACCGGCTGCTTGGTTTCTCGAGTGAGCAGTTCATTCCAGAAGATGTAGTGCTCTGCTGGATAAACATAAATGGCTTTTTCAATTCCGCCGTGTACCGATAGATCAGCTTGCTCATCGCCTTTAACGCCAAGAGGAGTAATTTCAACTGGAGCAGGATTTTCTATATTACTGACTACCTTCTTGCGAATGGCTGAGGCAACGGATTTGTAATTTGGATGGTGATTGCCAAATAAAGGAGATACCTTGCCGGCGGATATAGAAAGAAGTCTCATGAAGTAAAGAGGGTGATTAAAAGATGTTTATTAGTAGCGACAGCGCGCATCACTCTTGTATTTAGTGAAGTACACAATCAGGTCTGCCTCGGATTTGTATTGGGTGTAATAAATCACGGCACGGGCATCACCCTTGTATTTCGTATAGAACCAAACACCCGGCTCGTTATCGCTGGAGTATTGGGTGTCATACACAATGCAGTTTGCTTCTGATTGGTACTTTGTGACAAAGACTTTGGCATTGGCCTCTGATGGGTAATTGGTAATGAAGATTTGAGCTGCACAAGCGGCCGTGGGGATGCAGCTACTTAAGAGTAAAAAGCTGAGTAGGCGCAAGAGAAATGAATTCATCATTTGGGAATATTACGCCTTCCACTTTTGAGGCGTACAACTGGCTGATATGATTACAGGATGAATTCCTCTCAAAAGAAATCTGTTTTTGTATTGAGCCAATTGGTCTTGGTATTTCTTTGTGCCATAGCGAGTTCAAGCATTTACGCTAAGTGGGATGAAGAGCGTGACATGACTACCAATGGCAAAGAGGAGTTGGTCTATTACTTCAAGATCAACGAGCAGGGTCAAAAGCTCGTTTTAGATAAGTATGTAAAGCGCCTCATTTTTATACGTCCCGATAAGTTTTATAAGCGCTCAATCAAGCAAATCAAGATTGATGGGGTGGTGATAGATGTCAATAGCGACCCCTTTTCGCATTACCCTGAACAAACCGCAATTGTGTTTGAGAACAAGGATGAGGTCCTGAAAAAGCTCTTTTTAGCCAAGAAAATCGAATTTAATGTCCTTTATGGCCGAGATGAGGCTGTCAGCACCTTTCAGATTAAATAGGGATTTGAGTACCTCCAGCGGCCATAGGGTTGGATTGGTTTAGACAGATGCATTCCGATCATTTACAATAGCGAGTTCGGCGAATTAGCTCAGCTGGTTAGAGCGACGGAATCATAATCCGCAGGTCCGGGGTTCAAATCCCTGATTCGCCACCAAATCTAAAGGCCATTGCCCCTCGGCAGTGGCCTTTTTCTTAGGTTGCTAGGTATATGGCTAAATTTTGGAATTTTGTTATTTTCCAGCTTGGTTGGTTTGCCTGTGTTCTCGGCGCAGCCAATAAAGATGTGCTTTGGGCGGTGGTTGCTACCCTAGCCTATATTGCTTTTCACGCTTGGCGTTCACCTTCTCCCAAAACAGAAATCAGCCTTTTGTTGAAAGCCTTTGTCTTTGGTTTGGTGGCTGATACCCTCATCATGCATTTGGGCTACTTGGATTTTCGGGATGATTGGCCGTCACCCTATTTGTCACCCCTCTGGATGTGGGTTTTGTGGGTTTTGGTGGCCACTACCATTAATGGCTCCTTGACTTGGTTGCGCGGCAGACCTGTTTTAGGAGCTGTTTTAGGAGGCATTGCTGGTCCAATGTCCTATGAGGCTGGTATTCGGATGGGGGCTGGATCCTGGGTTCCTGGTAGCGAAATTGCTGGATTTATCCTGGTAGGGGTGGTCTGGGCCCTTGCTATACCCCTCTTTTTCTATTGGGACCGAGCCAATCAAGTACGACCTAGTCAAAAATCCGTAAATTCAGTTTAAAAGACGCTTGCAAAGACCACTGTTTTTATATACAGTAACTCCTAAGTTGTTACACAGTAGATAAAACTTCGGGAAAAAGCCCAGTACATAGCGAAAAGGGAATCAAAAATGGCCTTGGATAACAAAAAGCAATCAGCCTCTTCAGAATTTGAAGGAATGAGCGGGGACAAGCAAAAAGCATTAACTGCAGCACTGGCACAAATTGAGAAACAGTTTGGCAAAGGTTCAATCATGAGATTGGGCGATGCCGAAATTAGTCAAGACATTCAGGTGGTGTCTAGTGGTTCACTCGGATTAGATATCGCTCTTGGAGTTGGTGGTCTTGCACGTGGTCGCGTGATTGAAATCTACGGCCCAGAATCTTCTGGCAAAACAACTTTGACATTACATGCGATTGCAGAAATGCAAAAGCTTGGCGGCACTTGCGCATTTATTGATGCAGAACATGCATTGGATGTGCAGTACGCATCTCGTCTCGGCGTGGATGTAAATAATTTGTTGATCTCTCAACCAGACACTGGTGAACAAGCGTTAGAAATTGCAGATGCATTAGTTCGCTCAGGCTCTATTGATTTAATCGTCATTGACTCTGTTGCTGCTTTGGTTCCAAGGGCTGAGATCGAAGGCGATATGGGCGATTCTTTACCAGGCTTGCAAGCCCGTTTGATGAGTCAGGCTTTACGTAAGTTAACTGGTGCTATCAAGCGTACCAACACTACTGTGATCTTCATTAACCAGATTCGTATGAAGATTGGTGTGATGTTTGGTTCCCCAGAAACCACTACTGGTGGTAATGCGCTGAAGTTCTACGCCTCTATGCGTTTAGATATCCGTCGTATTGGTAGCATCAAAAAAGGCGATGAGGTTGTTGGTAATGAAACCCGCGTGAAGGTTGTGAAGAACAAAGTTTCTCCTCCATTCCGTGAGGCAATTTTTGACATCATGTACGGTGCTGGTATTTCCAGAGAGGGCGAAATTATTGATATGGGTGTCGAAGCTGACCTCGTTGAAAAGTCAGGCTCTTGGTATAGCTATAACGGTGATCGCATTGGTCAAGGTAAAGACAATGTGCGTGAGTTCTTAAAAGAGAACCCAGCCATTGCCAAAGATATCGAAGCAAGAATTCGCGAGAAATTGGGCGTTAAATCTGGTTCAGCAGTAGTAACGGATGTGCTGAGTGAGGAAGAGGAAGTCGAATAATTCGATGCAAGAGTTAAGCGGTAATCAGAAGGTCAAACAAAGCCCGAGTCTCAAAGCTCGGGCTTTGCGCCTTTTGTCGCAGCGAGAATACAGTCGCAAAGGCTTAGCCGCAAAGTTGGCAGAATCAGAAGCAAGATGGGGGAAGTTAGGCGGTGAGCAGGCTGAACAAACGTCTGAATCCAGGAGCTCTCAGATTGAAGCCGTTTTGGATGACTTTGAGGCAAGAGGTTGGTTATCTGATGAGCGTTTTGCTGAAGCGCTGGTTCGCCGTCGTAGCGAGCGCTACGGGATGAGAAAGATTGCTGATGAACTCGATAGGGCTGGAGTAGACGCCAAAAAGTCAGCCGCACTCCTTGGGGTCTTAAAAGAGACCGAGTTTCAGCGTGCCTTTGATCTCTGGACCAGAAAATACGGCGTACGCGCTCAGGACCAAAAGGAGCGAGCTAGACAGTATCGCTTCTTGGCATCGAAGGGTTTTGGCTCAGAAGTGGTGGCGAAAGTGATTGGCGGTCAAAGCCCGGATTAGGGCAATTACGGATCCGCAGAGGCTATTTGCGGCATTGCAGCATGCTAGACTTATGGAGTCGGTCAAGCCGTTCGCATTTATTCAAATTTGGCTAATTTAGCTATTTCTAGAGTAAGTATGGGAGCAAGGCAACATCGGTTTAACTAATCCTCATCGCTTGCTAAAAAAGATACCGTTTCGGAGTAATTATGAAAATTCACGAGTACCAAGGCAAAGAACTTCTTCGCCAATTTAATGTGCCAGTTCCTAACGGCATTCCTGCATTCAGTGTTGATGAGGCGGTGAAAGCTGCTGAAAAACTCGGCGGCCCAGTATGGGTTGTAAAAGCACAGATTCATGCTGGTGGTCGCGGTAAAGGCGGCGGTGTGAAGTTGGCAAGAAGCATGGATGAAGTAAAAAAATACGCTTCTGAAATTTTGGGCATGCAGCTCAAGACACATCAAACTGGACCAGAAGGTCAAAAAGTAAATCGCCTCCTGATTGAAGATGGCGCTGACATTAAGAAAGAGTACTACTTCAGTATCGTTACAGACCGCGGAACGCAGAAGAATGTGATCATGGCTTCAAGCGAAGGCGGAATGGATATTGAGGAAGTGGCTGAATCTCACCCAGAAAAAATTATTAAAGTATTTGTTGATCCAATGGTTGGTTTGACAGATGCGGATTGCGACATCGTTGCTAAAGGTATTGGCGTTCCTGAAGCGTCCATCCCAATGGCTCGTGATGTATTTAAAAACTTGTACAAGACTTACTGGGATACCGATGCTTCATTGGTTGAAATCAACCCATTGATTCTTGAAGGTAACGGCAAGATCAAGGCTTTGGACGCGAAGTTCAACTTTGATCCAAACGCATTGTTCCGTCATCCAGAAATCGTGGCGTACCGCGATATCGATGAAGAAGATGCTGCTGAAATCGAAGCCTCTAAATTTGACCTCGCTTACATCTCATTGGATGGCAATATCGGTTGTTTGGTGAACGGTGCAGGCTTGGCGATGGCTACTATGGACACCATTAAGTTGTTCGGTGGCGAGCCAGCGAACTTCTTGGACGTTGGTGGTGGTGCTACAGCAGAAAAAGTAACTGAAGCATTCAAGATCATGTTGAAGAACAAGAGTGTTGAGGCGATTTTGGTAAACATCTTCGGCGGCATTATGCGTTGCGACGTGATTGCTGATGGTGTTGTTACTGCATGTAAGGCAGTCAACCTGACAGTACCTTTGGTTGTGCGCATGAAGGGTACAAACGAAGAGCTAGGCAAGAAGATTCTTGCGGACTCTGGTTTGCCAATTATTAGCGCCGATTCAATGGCTGAAGCTGCTACCAAGGTAGTTGCTGCTGTTGCCAAAAACAAATAATTCAGGAATTTCAATATGTCTATTTTGATTAATAAAAACACCAAAGTCATTACACAAGGTATTACTGGTAAGACCGGTCAGTTCCATACTGAAAAATGTCAGGAATACGCAAACGGCAAAAACTGTTTTGTTGCTGGTGTAAATCCTAAAAAAGCGGGCGAGTCTATTTTCAATATTCCTATTTATGGGACCGTGAAAGAAGCTGCTCAGCAAACTGGTGCAACGACTTCTGTTATCTATGTTCCGCCTCCTGGCGCTGCTGCTGCGATTTGGGAAGCTGTTGAAGCTGACCTCGACTTTGTGATCTGTATTACCGAAGGCATTCCAGTGCGCGACATGCTTGAAGTGCGTAATAAGATGCATGCTAAAGAAGCTGCTGGCGGCAAGAAGACTTTATTGCTTGGCCCTAACTGCCCAGGCATCATCACTCCAGATGAACTGAAGATCGGCATCATGCCTGGCCATATTCATAAGAAAGGCCGTATTGGTGTTGTTAGCCGTTCCGGTACATTGACTTATGAAGCAGTTGGTCAGTTGACAGCTATTGGCTTAGGTCAGTCCACAGCGGTTGGTATTGGTGGCGACCCAATCAATGGCCTGAAGCATATCGACATCATGAGAATGTTCAATGAAGATCCAGAAACAGATGCAGTGATCATGATTGGTGAAATCGGCGGTCCAGACGAAGCAGAGGCTGCGCGCTGGTGCAAAGACAATATGAAGAAGCCAGTAGTTGGCTTTATTGCCGGCGTTACAGCGCCTCCAGGCAAGCGTATGGGTCACGCAGGTGCCTTGATTTCTGGTGGTGCCGATACTGCAGATGCCAAGCTTGCTGTAATGGAAGAGTGTGGCTTCAAAGTAACGAAGAACCCTTCAGAAATGGCTGCTTTACTAAAGGCAATGTTGTAATTAGCAATAAGAAAAAGGATGCTGATAAAACAGCATCCTTTTTTGTGGTGTCAGTAGTTAAAACATAAAAATAACGCAGGGAGACGACTCATGGATTTTTCAGTATTTTCAGGTCCGGCATTTTGGGCTGCACTTTTATCAATCATTGTTGCCAACATCTTGTTATCCGGTGATAACGCAGTAGTGATTGCATTAGCATCACGCAATCTGCCAGCAAATCAACAAAAGAAAGCAATCTTTTGGGGTAGTGCGGCAGCCATTATTTTGCGTGTGATTTTGACAATTACTGCGGTACAACTCCTTAGCCTTCCTTATCTAAAAATCGTTGGCGCTATTTTGCTGGTCTACATTGGCGTGCAATTATTAGCCGACAGTGATGATGAAGCAGAAATGGATGGCCACTCCAATATCTGGGGTGCGATACGCACAATATTGGTAGCGGACTTAGTGATGAGTTTGGATAACGTTATTGCTGTAGCTGCCGCTGCTCAAAAGGGTCCTGAAGAAACTCGTTTAGCCCTTTTAATCATTGGTCTTGGTCTTTCTATTCCGTTGATCATCTTTGGTAGCACCATGCTTCTTAAAGTAATGGATCGCTTCCCAGTCATCATTACTTTGGGTGCTGGTTTATTGGGCTTATTGGCTGGCGGTATGTTGGTGGAAGACCCGGCAATCAAAGATTCTATTCAAGGCGCGATGGAAGATGCCCATATGATTTTTGAGGGCATTGGCGTCGCTATTGTGATTTTGCTAGGCACCTATTTGAAGAAAAAGAATCGCGCTAAAGCATAAGCTTCTTCAGCCTTCTTCTGAATCAGAAAAGCCAGCAATAAAAGCTGGCTTTTTTTACAGCTGAATATCTTGAGGAATAAAAGCCTAGACTGGATGATGGGGCATTTGACCTCGGGAGCTAGAAAATATGCAGATTCAAGATATTCAAAAACTAGAAAACAAGGAAGAAGTTGGATTTACCTTGATTGAGGTGATGGTGGTTGTGGCCATCATTGGCATTTTGGTTGCGGTAGCCGTTCCTCAGTATCAAGACTACATTGCTCGAAGCAGGGTTGTAGAAGGTATGAATTTATCCTCAAGCGCTAAGCTCGCGGTGACAGAGGCTTTTGCAAGTCGTGGCACTGTTCCCATGGATGATGCAACGAATGGTGCTTTTACTTTTACGCCAACACGCAGCGTTAAGTTAATTGAGATCACACCCTCGGGTGCGATTGCGATTGACTATCAAGTCAGTGTTGCGCCTGAAGGTAAAAATACACTTCATTTAGTGCCAACTAACGAGCCTGATGCAAATTCGCCTAAGCCTATTGATTTGTCTAAGCCAGAGGGCGCAACTTGGGCGGGTGGTTGGTCATGTAGGTCTACTGAAACGAACTTAATTTCTCAGTTACTACCTTCGGAATGCAGAATCGGTAAATAAGGAACTAATTAAAAAGCCGCTTTAGAAGCGGCTTTTGATTGTTGAATTGGAGAATTCAGGCGGCATTCCATTCCCCGCTTTTGCCGCCACTTTTCTCGAGTAGTTTGACATCCCCCATCACCATGCCACGGTCTACGGCTTTGCACATGTCATAAATTGTGAGGAGGGCAACTTGGACTGCGGTGGAAAACCCAGCAAAAACAACGAACTAAGAAAATTAAAACTTAAAGAACCAAACTCTGTGTGGTTAAATAAATAAACAAGTGGGCCAAAATTGGGCCACAGAAAAGAATATCACAGGCGGTTTTGCTTCTTCATATTGGAAGATTGGACCCCCACCCACCCCGTACCCACCTAAGTACAGGTAAGCCTTCTAGTTTAGGTAGATCAGAGTTTTGTAACCACATCACAAAATCTATCGGGTGGTGTCAAGCATTTGACTCTAGGCTATAGGCCTGCTGCTACCAGCAATTCCGATGTCTTAATTTTGAGGGTTTTGGCAATTTTGCTTAGATTCATGATGGCTACGTTATGCTCGCCTCTCTCGATACCACCCATATAACTACGGTCAATACCAATTTCGTTGGCTAATGCCTCTTGGGATAGTCCGCTCCCCTGCCTAAATACCCTGATGGCCTTGCCTAGGGCAATAAGTTGCTTTGATCCACTATAGCTTGGGGAAGGTTTTGCCATAGACAGGATATTTGTCTATTGACGGATTTAAAACCACGGGAGATGATACCCATAATTTTGTTAAAAATGCGCCTTTAAAAGGCTGCTTCATTAAACATAATAAATGGGTAATGTATTTAAAAAATTAATAATGAAAAAATTTATACCAAATATAGCTGTTGTAGTTGGGGTGGGGTTGATTTTTATATTAGATCCTTCGTTGGAAAGCGATAAGCCTAATTATTGGAATTTTCTGACTAGTACCATGGTTTTAAATGTAGGCTTAGTTTTTTTTGGCCTTACGAGTGGATATTTTGTGCGTAGCTACATGCATATTTTTATTTGCGCTAGCTTTCTATTATTAATATATAGCGCATTGTTTTTCTTTGAAAGCGAAGGCGGAATAATTAGTCAATATTTTTTGGCAGTCTATACAGTTTTTTTAGGATCTTCAGCATTAGGAAATTTTTTAAGAAATTTCAGGGACTGGCTATTGCCTTCAAATGAGTTAATTTAAATTCCAATACTAGGAATTTTTGCTCATAAAGATTAGATTAAATTAAGTAAGGGAAAATATATGTTTGGGCTGTTTAAGAAGGATATTAGCTGGAAGGATATGGAGTTTGCATTTATGGTCGGTTGCGCAAGTCTTTTACAACGTGGAATGGGCTTGTCAAATCCTAATGCCACTGAAAACCATGTAATTAATCTAATTGGCAAAGCTGGAGCAAAATTATCAGATGAGCAAAAACATACGCTTTCATTTGCATCAACTCAAATGATGATGGTTAGTAATGATCACCCCCTAGGAAAAATGCTCCTAAAATTTAGACCTTCGGATTCAGTTATTAATTCAGAATTTGCGCCTGAAATATCAAAAGAGTTTCAAGAGAGGTCTATAAGATTTGAGGCTAATCCTTTTGCCGCAAAGATAAATAACTTATATGGACGCTGAAAACCTTGTACTAAATTTCCAGCCTTTGATGTAGAAGGGTTTCAAGATGAAGAGAAAGTTTTATCACCTCGTAATACTTATTTTTTTATTTTGTATTTTCTCTGGTGCCCATGCTGGCATTTTTGGGCCATCTAATTACGAAGAATGTGTCCTGTCTAAGCTAAAGGGTACCGAAGGAGAGGCTGCAACATATGCTATTCAGCAAGCCTGTTATATGAAATTTCCCGATCAGAGTGAAGCTAAAACCTCAAAAAATGAAAATCAGATAAAAAAAGATCTACGCACTAGGTGTGGAATAAGTGCAGAACAGGATAAATCTGGAAATCTGTTTTTAGCTGGCCAGACAAGACCAAGGGTTACTGCCTTAATAGGAAATTTTAAGAACATAAAAATGGAATATGGAGCAGCGCCAAAAATAAGTTTTCAAAATAATAGCGCTGGCGGGATATCAGGGGTTATGGTTGGTATGGGAATTAAGGGAAAGTGGTGCTCAGCTAATACGGCTGACTATGATGCCGTATTTTATTGTGCCGAATATTTTGCTGGTGGGGGGATACCCCCTAGTGGCTATGGCAGCATTCCTTGTCAAAATGAAATAAATAAATTCCGCGAAAAATCCTATTGTGTAATTGGAGTCCGCCCAAGATTCGATGCCTTAATAGAGGGGCTATCTAGCGGAATGAGTCGCTTAGGTTTGTGTGATTAAATTGTGACTAGAATTTCTTCATTCAAACTTTACGAGTGTCCCAAATGTGATCAGGGGCATATCGAGCCTATATATAGCTCTATTGATTTTCGAAACCTCCCTCCAAAAAATAAAATGCTTACTGATTTGGTGGTCTGTCAGAGGTGTGCCGCTCAAATGCTGTTAAGCGAATTTAACTATCTTGGAGTTAAAGAAAAGCCCAAGAGAAATTACACCACTTGGGAGTCTATGGTTCGCAGGATAAAGGGCATTAAATTTGAGCCTAGTCCTGTTGATTTATACCCATTTTTAAATAGAAAACCCCTCGATTTTGTGTCGGAGATGGAAGGGTTTCAGAGGTTAGGCGTAAGGCCCGAGCAATTTCCAGCTTGGTTTAAAGAATTGGTGGCGATGAGAAAGCTATAAACCCCATGAAAAACAGCTTATTACTCTTTCTTTTGGCTGCGCTATTTCTCTCCAATGCGGATGCTAGAAGACTTGATAGAAGAACCGAGGAGCAAAAAGCAGCAGACAGAGAAGACTATATTAAGAATAAAGTTGAGCTCCAAATTGATAGCAAATGTCAGCCAATTGGAATGGTGCTTCAGTTGAGAATGAAGACTTTTAGCGGAGATGAGATGCGAGAGTTTTGGCGAGGGCAAATGTATGCAGTAGGAAGAGACTACGAGCGGTTTTTAGCGCAAGAGCGTGTTTTGAGAATTAATGATGAGGCTGATAGGAAAATTTTGGCAATTGAGTCTCAGAGAGATGCAGCCATTCTGTCGCAATATGGAGTAAAGCAGAAAGCTAGTCCCGAGCTTGATAGAGCGATGCAAAATGCTGACGCCACAATTTCAAGGGTGCAGTCACAGATGTCGCAAAGAAAATATGAGTGGTATCTGCGATGTAGTCGATATGCTGAAGAGCGTAGTAGATGATTCAGTGTTACTAATATGCGTTAGAGGCGCTTTAATTCTTATTTGGAAGATTAATGCCAAGACTGGCGGCGATCTGATTTAGCTCCGCAAACTTCTTTTTTCTCTCGATTTTCGCCTCTTTAGTATCTAGCCCGTATTTATAGTTTGGATGCTCTATGCCTTTGAGCACATTTTTGGATCTATGAGCGCCATGCATTCTGCAGCTAATACAACCGTGAGCGGCTAGATTTTTACAAGGTAACCCGGTGCGCTTACTTTTGCATTGGCATTTTTTGGCGCCATATTTTGTGATTGCTGGTAGTGGCATAAATTTGACAGTATCTGGGATGGGGTTATGGGGTATACCGATCAGCTTTTAATTTGCTAAGCGGTATACCTATGTAAATCGGTAACATCGGTAACTCAGTTATCCCAATCTATTGATGCTAATAAGCTACTTGAGTTACTGGTGTTACCAGAGTTACCGATCTTCTCGTTATTACTAGAGTTACCACTTATTAATGTATAAGTACCACCAGAGTTTTGTATCTGTCCAGCAACTACCATCGAGCTTAATAGTTTGCGAACGGTTGGTTGCTTTTTCCCAAGGAAATCAGCTATCTCTTTAGGTTTTAGGCCTGCTGGGTGGAGTCGAAGGGCGTCGGTAATTTCCTTTCTTTCAGCGCTAATAAATATCTGTGTCGCCTCCCCAAGAATCTTCCATTCGCCATTTTCTTGACGGCTGATAGCCAGTTCATCATCATTGGGTATGTCTCTACCAATTAGGCTTAACTTGTACTGTTTGTCTGACCTAATTCCGTCTATAACAAGCGCTCCATCTACGGCTCCAGATAGGCCAAGAGACCCGCTAATCTGTTCCAGCGCATCTGAATCGGATTTGCCCTTTCTATTATGGGTGACCACTAAGATGCAACACCGATATTTATTTGCCAATGTGGTTAATGGCGCTACTGCAGAATAGTCGCCTTCGTATAAGTTTGAGTTTCTGCCCATTGGTGGGCGAACTTTAGCTAGAGTGTCGATTACAACAAGCCTTGGTGACTCTGAGGAAATTAATTTTTCTAGCGCTTCTATACCGCCATCATTTAGCTTTGGCCATTCGGTATGAAGAATCAGGTTGTCTGTTGCATATCCCTGAGGGCGCATGATTTTCAATCTACTTTGTAGCCTTCTTTGATTGTCCTCAAGCGCTAGGTAGATTGCCTTTCCTGCGGCGACTTCCCGATCAAGTGTTTTGCTCCCATAAGCAACAGCTAGGCAGCATTGAAGTGCAAGCCAAGACTTCCCAACCTTAGGCCTTGCTGAAAGTAGATAGCAACCCTCTGGGAGTATGTCCTTAACAATCCACACCAATGGGGGAAAGGTTTTATTTGCTAGATCTTTGGCGCTTATGCCCCCAGAATTTCTATTTATGACCGTTGGTCTGGATGAGCCAATTTGTTTACCGCTATGTTTTTTGGCTAAATGTTTCACCGTCCCAAACGTAATGCCCGACCTACCTTCGTATTTGCGCTTTATCCAGTCGTTCCATTGACTCTCAAGCTCACTGCGGCTGTAATTAGTTGGGGGTGAATTACCAAAATCATACTTTTCATGCAAGCACCCTTGTGACCAGTCAAAAAATGCCGATTGAGCGGATTCTCCTAGGTGGTCAATGCAACCAAAGCCTACTTGCATCCATTCGCTTCTGGAGCACCCAGGATCTATTTCGCTTAAGACTTTGTAAATATTTGCATTGGGATTATCGGTGTCCCACACCAAGTGGGAGAGCAGGGTATTTTCAGCGATCATTATCGTCACCTTGCTCAAATCCTGCATCGATTGGGTATTTTTTATAAATTGCCTCTTCTACTACCTCAAGGAAATTAATAGCAGATTCAAGAGGGTTTGGCGAATGACGCATTCCCCAAGTTTGTGCTTCAAGCGATATGACAGCCTGATAGACGAGCTCAATTCGTTTTTGATTTTTGATTACAGGTGATATTAATTTTTCCATGACAGCTCCTAGTTGATTGGAGCTGCCGGGATTTACCAACAAACTCCAATCCGGGTTAATGAATTGGTACTGCGTTTGTCGGCTGTGAATCGCTTGGCGATATAAAACCCGTCTACTAATTCTGGCAGTTCATGGACTTTAGGAGGTCAGGCTGAATTAGTGAGCATATGTATTTTAAAAGCAAAAATAAAAGTTTGCCCAAATTCTGTTTATTGTTGTTTTAACCCAACTTTTCTGCAAGTAACTTAGGATTTGGGTGGTAGTACCTTTTAAGCATGGCCAAGCTCTTATGTCCCGAAACTGCGGATAGTTCAATTAGGTTGGGCAGCTTTTCAGCAAGTCTGGTGATAGCCATGTGTCTTAAATCGTGGAAGCGTATATCTTTAACCCCAGCTTGTTTTCTGGCTCGGTTAAATGCCTGTGACACTACTACATGGGTAACTGGAAAAACTCTTCCATCGAGGTTACGTGGCATTTCGGTAAGTATTTGGATTGCATGGGTTGATAAAGGTACAGTTCTGCTTGTGCCGTTCTTAGTTAGCTCAAGGAATATCGTACGCCGCCCAAGGTCAATATGCTCCCAGCGCAGCCCCAGTAATTCACTTCTACGCATTGCTGTTTCAAGCGCTAGTTTTACCAAAGGTAGCATCCATATCGAACGCCGCCCAGTTGGTCTTAATGCTTCAAATAGTGCGTTAGTTTCGGCATTATCAAGTATGCGACTTCTTCCTTGTGGATTTTTAGGTTTAGATACCAGTGCTACCGGGTTGTTTATGTTGATGCCCCATTCTTTGCGGGCATGTGTAATGATGGATGAAAAATAAGATAGCTCTCTGATGACTGTTGCTGGTGCAATCTCTCGCAGTCGTTCATCCCTGTGTTGAGCTATCTTTTGTGGGGTTAGTGCCACCATATTCAGCTTAGCTATTGGACGCCTTGCCAGTGCCCTTAAACGGATGTAGTCGGCCTCACCCCCACGCATCTTTGGTAATACCTCTGTGATGTAACGATCAATGATTTCGGCAAAGGTTGTACGTTCGGCTAGACCGACGTTTATAAAACTGCCTTTATCAATCTCAACTTCAGTTTGCTTTGCCCAGCGTTCGGCATCGACTTTATTAATAAAAGTTTTTGTGATGCTTTGATTTGCTTTGCGGACTCGTGCCTGCCAATGTCCATTGCTTCTTTTGCGTAGTGTTGCCACGTTTTCTGCTCCTCAGTGGGACAGAATTGGGCCCTAGCTTTTTATTTTTCTTATCTTTTGTTTTACAGGTTAGCGTTTACTTCTCCGCAACCCATTCCCCGCTTTTGCCGCCACTTTTCTCGAGTAGTTTGACATCCCCCATCACCATGCCACGGTCTACGGCTTTGCACATGTCATAAATTGTGAGGAGGGCAACTTGGACTGCAGTGAGCGCTTCCATTTCTACACCGGTTGGTCCGGTGGTTTCTGCTCTGACTTGGCAGGTAATACTGTTTTCACTTGGATTGGTTTGGAACTCTAGGCTAACGTGAGTTAGCGCCAGCGGATGGCATAGAGGAATGAGATCTGATGTTCTTTTGGATGCCTGAATACCTGCAATTCTGGCGATTCCTAAAACATCACCCTTTTTGTGGGTACCAGCCTCTACCATTTTGAAGGTCTCGGGAAGCATGGTGATCTTGCCAGTGGCAACGGCTATACGGTGGGTATTGGGTTTATCGCCAACGTTTACCATGTGGGCTTGCCCGCTGGCATCAAAATGAGTTAGTTTGTTCATGGGATAAGTTTTACCATATAGAGATGCAAGACATAAAGTCAGTTCCAAAAACCTCCTTTTTGCGCCGTGCTTTGGCTGTTCAGCTGATGTTGGGATTGGCTTGCTCTGGGTTTCCTGCATATGCCGCCACCCCTGCTGGCGATGTGTCGGTAGAAGGTAACTCAGCCGCTATTCAGAATATCGGTAGGGCAATGCAGTCACCCGATGCACGTCCCGCTAATGCGCCTACACGCAACACGATGCAAAGTCAGCCTACTATTGTTTTGCCCGATATGGGCGATCCAGGTGGCGATGCCTTAAGTCGAGTGGATGAGCGTAAGTATGGCGAAATGATCATGCGCCAGATTCGTCCGGATCCTGACTATTCAAATGACCTGCCGCTCTACGATTTTTTAAATCAGATGGAACGCCGCTTATTACAAGCCGCCCGAAAACTACAACTCGGTGGCGCTAATGAGCAGGGCAGTGGCGCTTATAACTTCGAAGTATTTGCCGTTAAAGATAGCAGCATTAATGCGTTTGCATTGCCTGGCGGATTTATTGGATTTCATACGGGTTTGATTGTGAGTGCTGAATCAGATTCTGAAGTCGCTTCTGTCATGGGCCACGAAACAGGTCACGTATTGCAGCGCCATTTGGCGCGTCAGATGGATAAACAAACAACCAATACCATGATTGCCATTGCCGGTATGGTGCTTGGCGCATTGGCGATGTCTCGCAACCCCCAGGCCGGAGCTGGTTTGATGCAGGGTGGGCAGGCAGTGGCAGTAAATAATCAACTTTCGTATTCGAGGGATGCAGAGCGCGAGGCTGATCGGGTAGGCTTTCAGATATTGGATGCCAGTGGATATGACGTCAATGGAGCGCCAGGATTTTTCCAGCGCTTGCAAAAAGCCACCGGCATTATGGATAAAGGTGTACCTGCTTACGTGCGTACCCATCCTTTAACAACCGACCGTATTGCAGATATGCAAGATAGGGCGCGCACTGTTGCGTCACGTAATGTACCTACCTCAGTCGAGTTCTATTTCATTAAGGCTCGTGCGCGCATGGAGCAGGCTGGAACATCCAGTGGAATGTATGACTTAAAAAATACCTTTGAGAGTTTGAGTAAACAGCAGCCGATTGGTAAACAGTTAGAGGGTTTTTATGGGCTAGCCTTGATAGCGCAGCGCCAAGGAAAAATAGACCAAGCAGAGGCGGATTTGCAGCAAGCTCGCAATCTAGCTCAGAAGGCAAGTGCACCAGGGTCGCCTATTCAAAGACAGAGCCTATCGCTGGATATCACCGCCTCTGAACTTGCTCTAGCAAAAGGCAAAGGGGAGGAGGCTTTGCAAATCGCCCAAGCTACTTTGCGTGCTTACCCCCAGTCATACGCTGCTGGTGCTGCCATGATTAATGCGGATTTAAAACTGGGCCGCACTAATGATGCGGTTACTTGGTTAAAAGCGCGCACAAGAGCGCAGCCCAACGAAGTGGTGTGGTGGAGCCTGCTATCTAAATCCTATGATCAAGCTGGCAATATTCCTATGCGCCATTACGCACTCGGTGAAAAATATGCCTTAGAGGGTGCTTGGCCTTCGGCAATTGAACAACTCCGTATTGCTAGATCAGCAGGTGGCGCCGATTTTTATCAAGGCTCGAGCATTGATGCCCGCTTACGAGAAATGCAGCGCCAGTATCAAGATGAGCTTAAGGAGCAAGGCAAGCAGATGCCTGGCTAAGGCTGTGGCTGCGCTATATAGTGAAAGCGAGAGGCTAGCTCTTCGGAGTGAATGGGGTCTAAGGGCAGTTGGTTGCCTTGCCAATTCCAGGAGCCGCCAAAGCTGCAAGCCTCTTCGCGTAGCTTGGCTAGCTCAGCAAAATGATCAAGATCGTGATCGTGTAACAGGGCAACTGTTTGGCCATCTTTTTTAACAAATTGATTGCTGTCGTTTTTATTGCTGCCATAAATCGTTTGATTTACTATGCCAACAATATAAATATTGCCTTTCTCGTCGCTTAGAGCGGCAGTGGGCTCCATGATTTGATGGCATTGATTAGTTAGATGCGTTCCGGCGTCACCTGGAATAATTCGTACTATCCAAGGGGTCGCATCTAAGGTAATAAAAACGCGTTGCGGGCCATTCTGGAAAAAGTATCTACCGCTCTCATCGCAAGCATAGTTACGTTCAATGAAATCATTCAGGGCAGCATGTTGAATCACTTGGCCTGGGAGATTATTTTGTTGTGTGAACTCGTCACGCATACGCCACTGGCCACGGCGATCTAAAGCAAGCCAGCCATAGCAATCAGGTACATTGGGCCACTTCATGAGTGACCGAAGCACTTGAACATCCATAATGTTTAGTGCAAGCCGTGCGGTGTAGATGGAGCGTCGAAGGTTTCTTCGGTAGAGTGACTGGCATGCAAATGGGCAATCCGCCAGCCCTGACTATCCTGTAAAAGTACGAGTGTGATATTCAGAAAAAATTCTGCTTCAACTTGATCGGCTCTCAGATGAACTGCTTCAGTAGTGTCGTATACCGCAGCACCTAAAACGGAATGGCTAATACAGGCAATGGGCTCTAGGAATAAAGGTTGCTTGGCGAGCAGTCTCTCTAGGCCCTCACGAATTTCTGCATGACCTGTTAGGCGATGACCTTCTGGCAGAACGCAGGTAATGGAGTCATCATCTAACCAAATATCCAGAGCACCTTGAATATCACGATGACGTAAGGCATCTCGCCATGCTTCGACAACATCGTCCGCACTGTGAAAGAGTCTGGCAAGTTTGGTCATGGCTTACTATTCCTGAGTTATGGCTGCAAGGTATTCAGTGTAGCGAATACTTGTTCCGGCAAGATGTCGTTTAAGCACTTTAAGTGACCCAGTGGACATTCTCTTTTATGGCATGGACTGCAAGGCAGGTTGAGCCAAATTACCTTAGCTTTATCTGATAAAGGTGGGGTATGGGCTGGGTCGCTTGATCCAAAAATGGCAACTTGAGGGGTTCTGAGGGCTGCCGCAATGTGCATTAATCCAGAGTCATTGCTGATAACCGCTTTGCCCATGCCAATCAAGGCAATCGCTTCATCTAGCGAAGTATCTCCACACCAGTTATGAATATGATTATCTTGCTTTGCTTGTGATTGAATTTCTTGGGCAAGTGCGTGGTCGCCTTTGCTACCCAAAAGAATGATCTGACTATGCGGATTGCTGGTAATGAGTTTTTGCGCCAATTGTGCAAAGTGACTTGTGGGCCAGCGTTTGGTTGGGCCGTACTCGGCGCCTGGGCACATGACATAAATATTGGCGGGATCAACATTGGCGCTGACTAATTTAGCCTGTACTGATTGATTAGCTGCAATCGAAACATTTAACTTGGGCGCGAGATTCCTTGCGGTTGATGAAACCTGCTCTTCATTGAGAAGTTGGCTCAATGCAAGATAGTGCTCCACCATAGGCGGACGATTTACCTTGCTTGGATTATCTAGTGATAAGTTGATTAAGCCAAAGCGTAATTCACCACGATAGCCAACCCGAAAAGGAATATTAGCGAGCCAAGGAATGAGTGCTGACTTCAGGCTATTGGGTAATACAAAACAGGCTTGATATTTTTTGGTCGCCAGCTTGGCTGCAAGTTGTTTGCGTAAGCCCCACTGCAATTGTTTGTGCTCGAACTTGGCTTCGATGACTTCATGTACTTCGGAGCATGCACGATAAATTGGAGCAACCCAAGTGCTGGCGAGTACGTCAATGTTTGCTTCTGGATATTGCTTTTTGAGGGATGCTAATAATGGCTGAGTCATCACAGCGTCCCCAATCCAGTTTGGGGCAATGATCAGAATACCGTGCATGTAATGTATCCCGACTCAGCACCTCAAGAAGAGGTGCTGATAAGGCTTAGTGACCGTGCGGCTCAGTGCCGGGAATGAGTTTGTACTCTGTGCCACAGTATGGGCACTTGGCTTCACCGGTCTCGGTGATATCTAGAAAAACACGTGGATGTGAGTTCCATGCAGGAGTTTTGTTGGTGGGGCAATGTAAAGGTAAATCTTTGCCATCCACCATAACCACTTGAGCTTGAGTCATGTGCTGTTTCCTAATTGCTGAAATTATTTAACGTAAGTGAGCCAAGATTTGTATTGGTCATTTCTGCCGTACACCGCATCAAAATACGTCTTCTGAATTTTCTCAGTGATAGGGCCGCGTTTGCCGTCACCAATAGTGCGGTCATCTAATTCACGAATAGGAGTTACCTCAGCAGCAGTGCCAGTGAAGAAGGCCTCATCAGCGGAATAGACTTCGTCGCGAGTCAGACGTTTTTCACGAACTTCATAGCCAAGATCTTTGGCGATCTGGATAACGGAGTCACGTGTGATGCCATCTAAGCAGGATGCCAAGTCTGGTGTGTACACAATCCCGTTGCGAACCATAAAGAGGTTTTCACCGGAACCTTCAGAAACATAACCTTCGGTATCAAGTAGTAAAGCTTCGTCATATCCATTGGCAGTCACTTCTTGGTTAGCCAAAATGGAGTTGATGTAGTAGCCCGATGCCTTGGCACGAACGAGTGAAGAATTGACGAAATGACGTGTAAATGAGGAGGTTTTAACCCGAATACCCTTATTTAGGCCATCTTCGCCCAAATAAGCACCCCATTCCCAAGCGGCAATCGAGGTATGAATGCTGTTACCTTTGGGGGAGATTCCCAGTTTTTGGGAGCCGATAAAGATAATTGGGCGGATATAGCAGGCTTCGAGCTTATTGCTATTGACGACGTCAATAATGCCCTTGGTGATCTCTTCTGGGCTGTAAGGCATGTTCATTTGAAAGATCTTAGTGCCGTTAAAAAGGCGCTTTACGTGCTCTGGGAGGCGGAAAATGGCGGTTCCCTGGGGGGTTTTATAGGCTCGGATGCCCTCGAATACGCCCATTCCGTAGTGGAGACTATGGGTTAAGACGTGAATATTGGCCTCGCGCCAAGGAATTAGCTTCCCATCAGTCCAAATAAAGCCATCGCGGTCGGACATCGACATTTTCTTTACCTTTTGTGTCTATTAAGTATCTATAAAAGCGGTTTAAGCAGAGCGCTAGGCTGGCAGTGTTTGGTCTTCCGGCCCAGAATGCATTTAAGTCCTTATTGTAGAGCAGGCAGGGCAGTCTGTCGGCTCCGATCCTCGGGGGTGGATGGGTCGGAGCCTTTAGAATGGAACATTCCCCATAAACCACTTATTTACCAAAACTCATGCCGGAATCCTTATTTAAAGTTAAGCGTTTAAGTGAATTAGCCCAGTCAGGTCAATTAAAGGGTAAGCGGGTATTTATCCGTGCCGATTTGAATGTCCCTCAAGACGAGGCAGGCAACATTACAGAAGACACTCGTATTCGGGCATCGATGCCTGCTGTACAGATGTGTTTGGATGCTGGGGCAGCAGTGATGGTGACTTCGCATTTAGGTCGTCCAACCGAAGGGGAATTTAAACCTGAAGATAGTTTGGCTCCTGTAGCCGATCGCATTGCTAGTTTGCTGAATCGTAAAGTGCCTTTAATTAGCGACTGGGTGAATGGCGGCTTTGAAGTGAATCCTGGCGAGGTAGTCCTGCTGGAAAATTGCCGATTGAATGTCGGTGAGAAAAAGAATAGCGACGAATTAGCGAAAAAAATTGCTGCATTGTGTGATGTGTATGTCAACGATGCATTTGGTACGGCGCATCGCGCTGAAGCCACTACCTATGGTGTAGCGAAGTTTGCACCAGTAGCGTGTGCCGGTCCTTTGATGGCTGCTGAATTAGATGCGCTGAGTCGTGCTTTAGCAAGTCCAAAACGTCCTCTGGTAGCCATTGTTGCTGGCTCTAAAGTTTCTTCTAAGTTGACGATTCTGAAAGCGCTCTCTGAGAAAGTGGATGAGCTCATCGTTGGTGGCGGCATTGCTAATACTTTCTTGCTGGCCAAAGGATTGCCGATTGGTAAATCCCTTGCTGAGCCTGATTTAGTGGACGAAGCAAGAGAGATTATGGAGATCATGGAAAAGCGTGGCGCTCACGTTCCAATTCCTGAAGACGTAGTGGTTGCCAATGAGCTGTCTCCATTAGCCCGCGCAAACCGAGTACCTGCGGATCAGGTTGCAGAAGACGACATGATCTTGGATATTGGTCCAAAGACTGCTGCACGTTTATCCATCATGCTCGCTCACGCTGGCACGATTGTTTGGAATGGCCCATTAGGCGTATTTGAGATTGATCAATTTGGTGGCGGCACCAAGATGTTGGCCGCAGCCATTGCGCACTCACCTGCATTCTCGATTGCGGGTGGCGGTGATACTTTGGCGGCAATTGCGAAGTACGGTATTGAGAATCAGGTGGATTACATCTCTACTGGCGGCGGCGCCTTCTTAGAATTTTTAGAAGGCAAAACTTTGCCAGCCTTTGCGGTACTTGCTGAAAGAGCGAAAGACTAAATATGTTGAGAGCAACTAAGATCATTGCAACCTTAGGGCCTGCTTCCGAGAAGCCCGAAGTGTTGCGTGACATGATTCGTGCGGGTGTAGATGTAGTACGCATGAACTTCTCTCACGGTACCGTTGCTGACCATAAAGCGCGCCATGATTTAGTGCGCACTATCTCTGCTGAGGTAGGTAAAGAAGTGGGCATCATGGCCGACTTACAGGGACCTAAAATTCGTGTGGGTAAATTTGCTGATAGCAAAATCCTCCTAAAAGAAGGCGACAAATTTACCTTGGACGTAGCTTGTGAGCTCGGTGATCAAACTAAAGTAGGTCTTGATTACAAAGAGTTGCCAGGCGATGTAAAACCAGGCGACCGTCTTTTATTAAATGATGGTTTAGTGGTTCTGACAGTTGATAGTGTTAAGGATGGTGAGATATTTACTATTGTTGAGCAGGGAGGACCACTCTCCAATAACAAAGGTATTAATCGCGCTGGTGGTGGTTTAACTGCTCCTGCGCTGACTGAAAAAGATATTGCTGACTTAGACGCTGCAATCTCAATGGGCGTAGATTTCTTGGCGATCAGCTTTCCAAAAGATGGTGCTGACATGGCCTATGCCCGTCAGTTGGCTGATGCTGCTAGCGCTAAGTATGGTGTTGGTAAAGTCAGAACCATTGCAAAAGTCGAGCGCGCAGAAGCGATTGAGCCTGAAGCCCTTAAAAGCATTATTGCTGAGAGTGACGGCATCATGGTTGCTCGTGGTGATCTCGCCATTGAAGTGGGTAATGCGGCAGTGCCTGCGTTGCAAAAGCGCATGATTGCTTGGGCGCGTGAGGCGGATAAATTTACGATTACGGCTACCCAAATGATGGAGTCGATGATTAATGCCCCAGTACCAACGCGTGCTGAAGTCAGCGACGTGGCCAATGCTGTATTAGATGGCACTGATGCAGTAATGTTGTCCGCTGAGTCTGCTGCTGGCATGTATCCAGTGCAAACCATCAAAGCGATGGCGGAGATTTGTGTTGAAGCAGAAAAGTCAGATCGCGTGAAACTCGACACCGACTTCTTAGATCAAACTTTTACTCGCATCGATCAAACGATTGCCCTGGGAGCCTTGTTTACTGCCCATCATTTAAATGCCGATGCTATCGCAGCTTTAACGGACTCTGGCTCAACAGCCATTTGGATGAGTCGTCATAATATTCACGTCCCGATTTTTGCATTGACCTCCAAGATCGCTACGCAGCGGGCATTAAGCACCTATCGTAATGTCACCCCAATCGGCTTGGACTATACAAAAGATCGTGATACGGCACTGCAAGAGGTTGAGGCATGCTTGAAAAAAGTAGGCGCTGTCAAAACAGGCAATACCGTTGTACTTACCTCTGGCGAACCGATGGGTGAGCCCGGTGGCACCAATACGCTCAAAATTATTCATGTGAAGTAGTTCACATTGAAAAAGATTCAAAACAGATTTATTTTTAACCTCCTTACTATTTATTAAGAGAACACCATGGCTTTAGTATCTTTAAGACAACTCTTGGATCATGCTGCTGAAAACGGTTACGGCCTGCCAGCATTTAACGTGAACAACTTAGAGCAAGTAACGGCGATTATGGAAGCGGCAAATGAGGCTGATTCCCCAGTCATCATGCAAGCTTCAGCGGGCGCACGTAAATATGCTGGTGAAGCATTCTTGCGCCATCTGATTTCTGCGGCGGTTGAGGCTTATCCACATATTCCGGTAGTGATGCACCAAGACCACGGTCAAAGCCCAGCAGTGTGTATGGCTGCAATTAAGAGTGGCTTTACCAGTGTGATGATGGATGGCTCCTTAGAGGCCGATGGTAAAAGTGTTGCTAGCTACGAGTACAACGTAGACGTATCCAAAGAAGTAGTGAAGTTCTCTCACTCTATTGGGGTTACGGTTGAGGCTGAATTAGGTGTATTGGGCTCACTAGAGACCATGCAAGGTGATAAAGAAGATGGTCATGGTGCTGATGGCAAGATGACTCGTGAGCAATTGTTGACTGACGTTGAGCAGGCTGCTGATTTTGTAAAGGCTACTCAGTGCGATGCCTTAGCAATTGCGATCGGTACTAGCCATGGGGCATACAAGTTCACCAAAAAGCCGACGGGCGATATTTTGGCAATCGATCGTATTAAAGAAATTCATGCGCGTATACCTAATACGCATTTGGTAATGCATGGTTCTTCTAGTGTTCCACAAGAGTTGCTTGCTGAGATCCGTGAATTCGGCGGTGATATGAAAGAGACATACGGTGTTCCGGTTGAGGAGATTCAAGAGGGCATCAAGAATGGCGTACGTAAGATCAATATCGATACCGATATCCGTTTGGCAATGACTGGCGCAATCCGTCGTTACTTTATTGAAAATCCATCCAAGTTTGATCCACGCGACTATTTGAAGCCAGCTCGTGAAGCTGCTAAGAAGGTTTGCATTGCACGTTTCCAGGCTTTTGGTTCTGCTGGACAAGCCTCCAAAATTAAGCCGATTCCTTTAGAGAAGATGGCCGAGCTTTATAAGAGCGGCAAATTAACTCAAATTGTGAAGTGAATTAAATATGCCAGCTCTGTACGCTACCTCCATTAAGTCATTGCCTTTATTGTCTAAAGGTAAGGTCCGCGATGTCTATGCATTGGATGACGATAAGTTGCTCATGATTACGACAGACCGCCTCTCCGCATTTGATGTGGTGATGGGCGAGCCTATCCCCGAGAAAGGCGTAGTCCTTAATCAAATGGCTAATTTTTGGTTTGATAAATTGGCTTCTGTTATTCCAAATCATTTGACAGGGATTGATCCGGCTACTGTTGTTGCTGCTGATGAGGTAGCTCAAGTTCAAGGTCGTGCTGTTGTCGCTAAGCGTTTAAAGCCAATCTTGGTTGAAGCGGTAGTGCGTGGCTATTTAGCTGGTAGCGGTTGGAAAGATTACAAAGAAACCGGCAAGGTATGTGGCATTGCTTTACCCGAAGGTTTAGAAAACGCCCAGAAATTGCCTGAGCCGATTTTTACTCCAGCGGCTAAGGCTGAAGTCGGCGAGCATGATGAAAACATCTCATTTGAAAAAGTCATTGAACTCATTGGTGAAAAGTTAGCCAATCAAATCCGTGAAGTGAGTATTCGTTTATACAAAGAGGCTTCTGAATACGCAGCTACTCGCGGAATCATCATTGCTGATACCAAGTTTGAGTTTGGCTTAGATGCCAATGACCAACTGGTGTTGATGGATGAGATCCTGACAGCCGACTCTTCTCGTTTTTGGCCTGCAGAGACCTACTATGTAGGCTCTAACCCACCTTCTTATGACAAACAGTTTGTGCGTGATTGGCTTGAAACCGCTATGGTGGATGGTAAGTTATGGCCTAAAACAGCCCCTGCACCGCAATTGCCAGCAGATGTGATTGAAAAGACTGCCCAAAAGTATCGTGAAGCGCTTACCCGCCTTACTGAGACTTCTTGAGTCAGGGATAATAGAGCCCTTAATGGTTATAAGGCATTTGGAGAGGTAAATGAGTAAGAAGCCAATCGTCGGAATAGTGATGGGATCCAATTCAGATTGGGACACCATGCAGCACGCCGCTCAAATGCTTGAACTATTTGGCATTGCGCACGAGGCAAAAGTACTCTCCGCACACCGCATGCCAGATGATATGTTTCAGTATGCAGAAAAAGCCCAAGCCAATGGCTTGCAGGCAATCATTGCTGGAGCAGGTGGTGCAGCCCATTTACCAGGCATGCTCGCATCAAAAACGATTATTCCTGTTTATGGCGTACCTGTTGCCAGTAAATATTTGCGTGGTGAAGATTCTCTCTTCTCTATTGTGCAGATGCCTAAGGGTATTCCGGTTGCTACGTTTGCGATTGGTGAAGCCGGTGCAGCGAATGCTGCCTTGCATGTGATTGCAGGTTTGGCTTTGCATGATGCTGAATTAGCCAAGCGCTTAGAGGATTTCCGTGCCAAGCAGTCTGATACCGCACGTTCAATGAATTTGCCGGGATATTAATTACATGGCAGATCGTATGGAGCCCATCTTGCCGGGTTCGTATTTAGGAATTTTAGGTGGCGGTCAATTGGGTCGGATGTTTACTCAGGCTGCTCAAGCAATGGGCTACAAGGTTTGCGTGCTCGACCCTGGTTCTGATAGTCCCGCAGGCTCCATTGCCGAAAAATTTATTCAAGCGCAATACACTGACAGCGCTGCTTTAAAAGAGATGGCTGCATTGTGTTCATCAGTGAGCACTGAATTTGAAAATGTTCCAGCACAAGCCTTAGATGAGTTGGAATCCTTGGGTGTATTTGTGGCGCCGCGTAGTAGCTGCGTTTCTCTTGCTCAAAATCGTATTGCTGAGAAAAATTTCTTAGCCACCTGGAAGTCAGAAACCAATATTGGCCCAGCTCCCAACTTTGTAATTGAGCATGAGGCTGATATTGCTCATACTCCAAAGGAGCTCTTCCCTGGCATCTTAAAGACTGCACGCATGGGCTATGACGGCAAAGGTCAGGCCACTGTTTATAGCGCAGAAGAATTGACTACTGCGTGGAATGAGTTCGGGCGCGTACCTTGTGTTTTAGAAAAGCGCATGGAATTGGATTTTGAAGTATCGGCTTTGGTAGTGCGTGGTTATGACGATGCTGTAGTGGCTTATCCAGTAGCCCAAAACATCCATCGCGATGGTATTTTGCATACCTCTACTGTGCCAGCACCCTCATTGAAGCCTGCTCAAGAAAAGAAAATCATTGATGCAGCCAAGGCGCTCATTCGGAAGATCGATTACGTGGGTGTTCTTTGTGTGGAGTTCTTTGTACTGAAGAACGGCGATATCGTCGCTAATGAAATCGCGCCACGTCCACACAACTCTGGGCACTACACCATGGATGCTTGTGTGAGCAGCCAGTTTGAGCAGCAGGTGAGAGCCATGGCTAGACTGCCGTTGGGTGATACTCGTCAGCTAGCGCCCGTATCCATGTTGAACTTATTGGGCGATCTTTGGTTTGAGGGTAGTGAAGACCAACCAAAAGAGCCTGCTTGGAATAAAGTACTCACTCACCCCGATGCAAAGCTGCATCTCTATGGCAAGTCTGCGCCACGTATTGGTAGAAAAATGGGCCACATTAACTGCTTAGGTGAAGCCCTCAATGAAGCGCGCCAAAATTGCGCAGCTGTTGCTACTGAATTAGGGATCGAGCCCTAGAAATGTCCGCAGACAGTACCCACTTGCAATCTTCTGCAGTGATTAATGAGGCAGTACAAAGCTTGCGTGACGGTGGTTTGGTTGCATTCCCCACGGAGACCGTTTATGGCTTGGGCGCGGATGCTAAAAATCCTGAAGCGATTAAGAAAATCTTTACTGCTAAGGGTCGTCCATCAAATCACCCTCTCATTGTTCACTTAGCTGCGCCAGATAAGTTCGATCAAACTCAAATCGATTGGGTTGCGCTCTTGGCGTCGTGGGTAAGAGACTTGTCCGAGGAAGCCTTAAAACTCATTAATGCTTTTTGGCCAGGGCCATTAACCCTGGTCTTCAAGAAAGATAAAAGTGTTTTAAATGAACTGACTGGCGGCCAAGATACGGTAGCGATTCGGGCTCCTTCCCATCCTATTGCTCAAGAGTTGTTGCGTAAATTTAAAGGCGGAGTTGTAGCACCTTCAGCCAATCGCTTTGGTAAGGTATCGCCGACGAGTGCTGCTGACGTCCGTAATGAGTTCGAGGGTATGTTGGATTTAATGGTCCTAGATGGTGGAGATTGTGAAGTCGGTATCGAGTCAACCATCATTGATTTGTCATCTGGCGATAAGGCTGTACTGCTCAGACCCGGTGCAATCACTCCAAGTGAAATCTTTGCTAAGACAGGTGTGAAGGTTTATCAGCTTGGAGAAGTAAAAGGGAATGAAGCGGCCAATGAAGCAACGGCAGATCTACCAAGAGTATCTGGAAGTCTTAAAGCCCATTACGCACCAACTACGCCTTTGCGCCTATATGCCGCCGGTCGTGTCTTGGATGCCTTGACTGAATATCCAGATATTAAATCGCGCGTTGCTGTAGCGGTGTGGGATTCAGAATCCTCCTTAAGCGAAGATGGGCATCCTTCGGCCCACTTTGAAGAGGTTGAAGTGCCAAGCGATAGCGGTGCCTTTGCAAGTCGCCTATATCGTTCCTTACGAGATCTAGATCAGCAAGGTTGGGATTTAATTTTGTTCCCTGAGCCGCCAGCAGGTGAGGAGTGGGACGGCGTTAGAGATCGTCTTCAGCGCGCATGCTTTGGTTCTGGCCCATCTTCAAGTAGCCACGATAGCAACTGATCATGCGCCTCTAGACCTCTCCAAGCATTGGGGTGGTTGATGAATGAAGTTACCGCATACATCTTTCCAGATTTACTCATTACATAGCCTGAGATCGCTCGTACATCAGCAAGAGAGCCGGTTTTAATTCTGGCTTCGGGTTTTTTCTTCAGATGTAAAAACTTGCGCAGTTGAACCATCAAGCGATTGCGCATCGTGCCATCGGTACCAGCAATCGGTAGGCTGTTATAAAAAATATCACCCACGGGTAAATTGCGAGCAGTGAGCAAGAGTTGATTCATTTGACTGGCAGAGATTGCTTCGTTGCGAGATAGCCCAGAGCCATTTTCAATCACCAGCCCCTGAAAATCTAGACTATTTTGTTTGAGCCAGCTCTGAATGACTAACACACCATTGGCAGTTGTTGCTGGCTTACCCATTTTATCTAGAGCCATAGTCAAAAGAACTTGGCGAGCCATGACGTTATTGGAGTATTTGTTGATATCTACAACATCATCGGCAAGTTTGCTGCCTTCAAATTGCAATAGGAGTCGAGCGGCTAAAGGAACTGAGCCATCTTTGCCGATGGGAGCTTGTGCCCAGCTACCACCAGCTAATTCCCATGCAGCAGCAAATCCTTGCGTTAGAAAGGTATTGGCATCAAGTGCAACGACATTAAAGTTCACCCCCTTGCAGGAGCTTGGGAATGCGCCAGAGAACTGGGCAGTCAAAGGCTGATCGGTATTAGTGACACCTTCGGGATCTAAATTAAAGCGGATATTGCTTTTCCAGTTATCGCATGAGCGATCGACCAACTGCATTTGGTTAGATACCTTTAGCTGGGAGAGGGGAGGGGTGTAACTAATGTCAATAAAGTCCGCGGTGCGTGACTTGCCTAATTGAAACGACAAAGTTCTAAATGCATAGAGCAAAGGATCTGGCGGAACGTTGTATGCACGTAGAGCTTCGCCATCAATAGTGTTGTGCTCCATGACACTGGCTGCATAAGCACTGCGATCAAAGAACAGATTGCCATCAATCTTCTGGATACCTAGACCTTGAAGGTCCTTCATCATCTTGGCCAACTCTTCTGGAACAAGCTTGGGATCACCGGTTCCCTGCAAATATAGATTACCCTTCAGTATTCCCTGACGAATCACTCCATCTGTATAGACATTAGTGCGCCAACGATACTGTGGACCCAAGATATCTAAACCAGAAAGCGTTGTTAACAACTTCATCGTTGAAGCGGGGTTCATTGGATCGCCACCGCGCCAATCTAAAACTTTCTTGGCTACATTCTTTCCGGGGTGGCCAGGTTCGATCTCGATAACTGAAATGCTTACCGTATCAAGAGGTATTTGATTGCGCTCGAGGCTACTCGCTACGGATGGTGGAATTACTGGGGATGCAGTCTCGCCGGCAAAGGCTAAAGAACTAGCCGTCCAAAGGAGGATTGCGATAAAAGCGGATGGGCGAAGAGGAGAAAAACGCATCCCCCATAGGATAAACCCACCGCATCAAAGATTAAAGCTTTGCATATTGAGATTGATACCTAGTAATAATTAGATTTTGGTCCTCCAGTAATTGAATAAAGGTGGTAATTCGAGCATCTAAATTCTTCTCTTGCTCCAGAGCTTCGCATGCCCTAGTAAAGTTTTTGGCATGGAGGAGTTGAGCTCCCCCTTTGACTTTATGAACCATACTTCTGAAGGTAGCTTCATCTACTTCTTCGTTCTTTAGGGTGATAAGGGTCTCATCATGAACCTTTTTAATTTCTTCCAAGATCACCAGAATGTACTCTGGGCTGTTTCTGAGGAGATTTCCAAAGGCGACAAACGAATATTCCTCCTGATAGGTTGTGGGTGTTGAGGTACTGGTTGAATTTTCAACTTGGAAATAGCGAGAAAGCTCATTCTCTAAAGTCATGAGACTTAAAGGCTTGATTAAGACACCATTCATACCAGCCTCCAAGAATTGATGGCGTGAATCTAGGGCATAGATATCTGCGGTAATTCCGATGATGATGAGGTCTTGATTACCTATATTACGTATGTGCTTGGCAAGCTCTGAACCCTGCATGCCTGGGATAGATTGATCTGTTAACAGAAGATCAAAATGCTGTTGACTGATGAGATCCAGAGCTGTGGTGGCGTTATCGCAAACTGATACTTCAATGCCTAGCGCCTGAAGTTGAAGCGAGATAATTTGGCGGCTTGCTGGGTGATCTTCCACTACTAAGGCTTGCAATAGGCGCTCATTATTTTGAGCATGCTTGGAGACTAGCTTTCTGGATATATTGCTATGTTCAGGTCTTGAGGCTCTGGTTGCAGCAATGCTGGTACGTGGGAATGCAGCGCAAAAATGAATATTGCTACCAAAGCCAGGTGCGCTCTCAAAGTAAAGTTGGCTGTTCATGGAGGTAACTAAGTGGTTAGTAATGGTAAGGCCAAGACCAGTGCCATTCACTTGTTCGGTATTGCCCGGAATTTGCTCAAAAGCTTGCAGTGCTAGGGTAATTTCTTCTGTACCCATACCAACACCGGTATCAATGACTCTGAATTCAATTAGTTGTCCCGCATGATCATCTGCGAGCACGCTGATAGAGAAATAGATTTCACCATGATCGGTGAACTTAATGGCGTTACTAATCAGGTTCTGCAGTATTTGGCGTAAACGTAAAGAATCCAACAACAAGACTTCTGCAATGCGCGGATCTTTAGAGGTATGCAGCTTAAGATTCTGCCTATGGGCAACCGTTGAGAATGCCGAATCGATGTCATCAATCAAAGCATTGAGATTGCAGGGTTCAATATTGAGCGTGAGCTTGCCTGCTTCTATCTTGGAGAGATCTAAAACCTGGTTGAGGATTCCCAGAAGAGATTCTGCTGATGAGTGTGCGCTCTTCAGTAAAGTTTTTTCATTTGCAGGTAGGGAGCTGCTAAGCAATAACTCTTGCACGCCCAAAATGGCATTCATGGGCGTGCGAATTTCATGGCTCATGGTGGCCAGGAAGGCAGACTTTGCGGCGTTTGCATTTTCTGCCTGCTCTTTCGATGAAATAAGGTGTTTCGCTTCTTGTTTTTGAATTGTTTGTCTCTGATGCATACGCCAAAGTAAGGTAGAGCCTATCAGTAGGATTGCTAAAGTGGAGAGCCAAGGCAAATGGTTGGGTGGGGATGAGCGGCCTCTTTCAGAAATAGACACGTTGATGTTAAAAAGATCTCGTGAAGCGATTGGATCTAGATTATTAAGAAACTGCCCAAGTACTCCATGCAAAGCTTCATCTTGATTCGAGATAAGCCAGCGATATTCAAAGGGCTCTCTACTGTAAAGCCCGTCAATCTGTAACTTGTCTGCGTTTAACTTCTGAATGAGTTGTTGCGCAAGACGAAGCGGTAAGACAAGCGCTTCAATATCGTTTTTGAGTAGGTCGAATAGTAATTTTTCCGCATCGCCGGATACGCTGGCTTGGGGATGATTGGGTATTGGTGGGTTTTCAAAGCCACGGTCGAAGTAGGCGATATTAATTGGCTCAATCGGCGCATCATTTTTTGATCGTTTGGTCAGAATAGCGTCATGCCCCCAAAAGATTGCTTCTGATAAGGACCCAAATTTCAGATACTCGTCATCCAGGGTGGGCGGATCAATGATGAAATCCACCTCTCCATTGGCTAGTTGCTGAAGTCCCTCCCGATCGCTCTTACGCCACTTCGGTAAAAACTCTTGGTGGGTAAATTCACCAAGTTTTTTTAGAAAGCTATGGAAAACTCCAGATTCACCCTGTCCATTAACATCCAAGTAAGGCGCATATTTTTCATGAATACTAAAACGCACTACAGGATGAGCATCGATCCACCGTTGCTCTGCCGAGTTCAGTAAGTTCGCATAGCTATTGCTTAATATCCCATTCAATAGGATAAAAAGGGCAATACGGGTGATGGATCGATACATGCCGCTCTAGCTTTCGATGATGTTGTTCATGCGGCAGAACAAAATCAAGTCTGCAATATTGTTAATGCCCAGCTTGTCAAAGACTCTAGTCTTATAAGTGGCTACTGTCTTATTGCTGATATGCAGCATTTCAGAGATTTGTTGGTTTGAGTTCCCTTTGCCTAAATATTTCATGACCTGTAGCTCACGATCAGAAATCAGTGCGAGCTTATCGTTATCACTTAATGAGCTATTGCCATTCTTGCCATGAGTGAAAAAGTTATAGCCTTGGGATATGGCAACGCATGCAGCTAGGATGACATCCGCACCGGCAGTTTTGTTTACAAAGCCATGCCCACCAAGTGAGCGAACCCTGCCGCCATAGACTGCTTCATCCATACTCGATAGCACTAGCATCCTCACATCTGGGTACATCAACCCAATTCGGCGGATGACATCAAAGCCATCCGTCTTGGGCATATCTAGATCAAGGATCACCATATTAGGGTTCACCTCTTTCATAGACCTGAGGCACTCCTCGCCGTTCTGCGCTTGCCCTGCAATTTCAAATAACAACTGGTCCTGCAACATACTTTTAAGAGCCATCAGCATTGCTGGATGGTCATCTACCAACATCACGCGTTTTCTCATTACTTGTCTCCGTTTTGGTTTGGGTGTTGATGAGGGTGCAGCGAAAAAATGGCTTTAGCGATACGGCTATCATTAATCTGAAGCATCTGATGACGGCTAATAGGGGGCATCATGAGGCCGCCATATGCATGGTCGGCAATCAGAGTGGAGGCATTTTCTAAATCTTTTACCAACCCAATATTGCTGGCATAAATTTGTGTAGGTGAGTAGGGCGATTGCCTGAGTTGAGAAAGTGCATCACTAGCCAGCTCGCGCTCACGTATCTGGCTCATATCAATATGAACACCTTCTAATTGCATCTCCGTGATCCACTGCAACTCTTCAATGCTGCCGGTGAATTTTAGAAAATGTAGCAAGATGCCAAGCCGTCGTAAACGCAGCAATCCTTCTTTACAAGCATCGGCGATGTCTGGCTCAGGAATGGTTTGAATGCCAATACTGACTAAGCCCACTGGTAGGCGTGAGTTCAGAATGAGTTCACTCATGGCATCCACGTAGCCGCTTGAGGCTATGGCATGTGTTGGTATTGGCAAAACTCCAGGAATAAAGCGACCACTGCGATACCAATAGGCGATGGTGTCTAGCCCTTCCATAAAAAGGCGAAGCAATTGCAGGTCAGAAGCAGTTAGCAATGGTCTAAATAAAGATCCTGTCAGTTTGGTTCCCTTGCAGTTAAAAATGGGTTCATGACTAATCGCTTGTCGTTTGGACCAGGATTGGTGTTCTTCAAGGACTTGGCTACTCAGGCCAAGCCAGGGGTCGCCACAGGCGTCTCGTACTTCTTGGAAGGGTTTGTTCTTCCATGCCTTTACAAGCGTGTACAGCCGGGATTTCGGGCTCATCAGCATTCTCCAATCGGTGACTATCCAGTCTAGGCAGGACGGATTGGAGCGGTAAGGGCTTTAGGCTGATTTATCTGTAGGAATTGACCTACCAGCCTGTCCCTATTATAAAAATAGGCTAAATCCTTAAAGAATTTATGGTGATCCGCCCTTGAAATCCAGGGAATCAGACCTATATAATCAGCACTCCCTACATGCGAGTGCTAAAGAGGCGATTTATACCTAAATAACCCTTGGCTTCCGTGTGAAGAGATCATAAAGCATTGATTTATATAGTTTATTTAAATAGTTAACACTTACTAACATAGGAGAAGAGATGAATTTGCGTCCCTTACATGATCGCGTAATCATCAAGCGTTTAGATCAAGAATCAAAAACTGCTTCCGGAATCATCATTCCTGACGCTGCTGCAGAAAAGCCTGATCAAGGTGAAGTATTGGCAGTAGGACCAGGCAAGCGCGATGACAGCGGCAAATTAAACGCACCTGACGTCAAAGTAGGCGACCGTGTGTTGTTTGGCAAATATGCAGGTCAAACAGTCAAAGTTGACAGCGAAGAACTCATCGTGATGCGTGAAGACGACATCATGGCTGTTGTACAGAAGTAATTTCGGTATCTAAGAGAGGAATTTAATCATGGCAGCAAAAGACGTTGTATTTGGAGATAGCGCCCGTACCAAGATGGTCGAAGGCGTAAACATTCTTGCTAATGCAGTGAAAACAACTTTGGGACCAAAAGGTCGCAATGTGGTGATTGAGCGTTCATTCGGTGGACCAACTATCACTAAAGACGGTGTATCCGTAGCAAAAGAAATCGAACTCAAAGATAAGCTCCAGAACATGGGCGCGCAGATGGTTAAGGAAGTTGCTTCCAAAACTGCTGACATCGCTGGTGACGGTACAACTACCGCTACTGTATTGGCTCAGTCTATCGTTCGCGAAGGCATGAAGTATGTTGTTTCAGGCCACAACCCAATGGACTTGAAGCGCGGTATCGACAAAGCTGTTGCAGCTGCTATCCAAGAACTTGCAAAAATCAGCAAGCCTTGCACCACTACTAAAGAAATCGCTCAAGTAGGTTCTATTTCTGCAAACAGCGACCACAGTATTGGTCAGCGCATTGCAGAAGCAATGGAAAAAGTAGGTAAAGAAGGTGTTATTACTGTTGAAGATGGCAAGTCTTTGGAAGACGAGCTTGAAGTAGTTGAAGGTATGCAGTTTGACCGTGGTTACCTCTCTCCATACTTCATCAATCAACCAGAAAAACAAGTTGCCGTATTGGAAAGCCCATACGTTCTCTTGTTTGATAAGAAGATTGCCAACATCCGTGATTTGCTCCCAGTTCTTGAGCAAGTAGCGAAGTCTGGTCGTCCATTGTTGATCATTGCAGAAGATGTTGAAGGCGAAGCTTTGGCAACTTTAGTGGTGAACAACATCCGCGGCATCATCAAGACTTGCGCTGTTAAGGCTCCTGGTTTCGGTGACCGTCGTAAAGCCATGTTAGAAGACATCGCGATCTTGACTGGCGGCACAGTAATTGCTGAAGAAATCGGCCTCACACTCGAGAAAACAACTCTTGAGCACTTAGGTCAAGCAAAGCGTATCGAAGTAGGCAAAGAAAACACCATCATTATTGACGGTGCTGGCGATGCTAAAGCGATTGAAGCTCGCGTTAAGAACATTCGTGTTCAGATCGAAGAAGCGACTAGTGACTACGACAAAGAAAAATTGCAAGAGCGTGTAGCCAAGCTGGCTGGCGGTGTTGCAGTGATTCGTGTTGGTGCTGCTACTGAAGTAGAGATGAAAGAGAAGAAGGCTCGTGTTGACGACGCATTACACGCTACCCGTGCAGCTGTTGAAGAAGGCATTGTTCCTGGTGGTGGCGTAGCATTGATTCGTGCAATGCAAGGTATCAAGGGCTTGAAGGGCGATAACGCCGATCAAGACGCTGGTATCAGCATCGTATTGCGCGCTATGCAAGAGCCATTGCGTACGATCGTTAGCAACGCTGGTGAAGACGCTGGTGTGGTTGTTAATGCAGTACAAGCAAGTACAGGCAATAACGGCTACAACGCAGCTACTGGTGAATACGGCGACCTCGTTGCACAAGGTGTTATCGACCCAACTAAGGTAACAAAAACTGCATTAGTAAATGCTGCTTCTGTTGCTGGCTTGTTGTTGACAACCGATTGCGCGATCTCCGAAGCACCAAAAGATGAATCTGCTGGTGGTATGCCTGATATGGGCGGCATGGGTGGTATGGGTGGAATGGGTGGCATGATGTAATAGCCGTTACTTTCCTCAGCCATCTGGCTGTAGAAATAAGAGCGCCTGGTTCAAAAGACCAGGCGCTTTTTATTTATAGGAGTAAGCTGTACCCAACATTACCACTGGAACGGGCATCAAGATGACTGGTCGCAATCAAGCAACTCTCCTCATTTCAGCGGGTTTACTCTTACTGAGCTCCACCCTTCTTAGCGGGACTTCAATCGCTCAATCAGCTGACTCTCAGCCAGTATTTCAGAAAAGCGTCTCAAATCTACGTAATCAGCGTTATTGCGAAGTTCTGGTAGGCAAGCGAGCTTGGCTCAATTTGGAAGTAAAGGTATTTAATACACAAGGGCTTAATCTTTGCCCTGAAGCCCAGTGGAAGACTTTAACCAAAGAGCCTATTGAAAAGACTTTCGATGCCTCATTTGTTTTGTTAAATGGCCCTCGCTATTGGACTATGGATGAAATACAAGCGGCAGGAACTACTGTCAATGACGTAAAAGAATCTTTTGGTGGCATCGAGATGAATTTACGGGCAACTATCCAGTTGAGCTTGCTCAAGCAATTGATGGGTAGCAAACAATACACCCCCAATGAAATTACCCGTACTACTAATTTTATTTATCGAGTTGGTAGCGCTGTATATGAACTCACCTCTCCTGGAGGTGATGTTTATGTGATGCAGTCTTATTCACAAATCGTCAATCCTGCCCTCAATATGAAAGATCTCCCGGTATTGGGTGAGCAGTTGAAATTGCCTGCTGGCTGGACTTACCGAAGCCGGGTACTCGATCAAGATCTTTCTTTGGTAGCCAATGGTATTGCCTATGTACTGCAAGACAATTTATCCAATAGCTATCAAAGACGTTAGACCTTCATCAGCGGATTATTGAAATAGTTTTTGTGTTCGCAATAAGTCTGCGTTGAAAGATTCGTATGGGAATAGTTGATTTGGAAACTCTAGGGCAAAGATCACATAAAGCGCGAATCCCATCAATCCTAGGTAAAGGGCAGTTAAAAACCAATCCTCTTCATTCTTAACTGCCATGGCATAGCCGCTTAAAAGCGCACCAATCGATAGTAGGGCAAATAAGAAGCGGTCAAGAATTGGTGGGGGATGATGTCTAGCATTTAACATGCCATCACGTAAAACTTCCATGAGGCGATCAGTTTGAGGTCTTAATATTTTTTCCGCTAATTCTCTATTACCAATTGGTGCGCGAGGAATGCTCAACATCATTAATTCATTAAATTCATTTAACTTGTTGCCTAGACGAGCTATATTTGCATTCAGGTCAGTGAATGTATTGACCTCTTGATATAACTCAAGACGGTCTTCAAGAATTTCTTTAAGTGAGTTTCGTACTTCAACTTGATCTTTTAGGGAGAGGTACTTGCTAGATTGGTAGATTTGGGTAATGGCGTCCGCTTGGGCGCGCATGAGGCTGACGCGTTTATCAAAATGATCATTTGCACCCGAGAATGTAAAACCGAGAACCAATGCCGATAATCCAAAGATAGCGGTTGCCAAAGAATCTCGAACAATTACCTGATTTGAGGTACGTAGGCGGTATTTTCCGAAGAGCCAACCCATTAATAAGAATGTCAGGATAGAGACAAAAAATATTAAAGGCGCATATTTAACAAAATTGAGATGATTCCCAATGAAATTTGGCATGGCAAATTCTCGTAATGTGGTGCAGCTAAGTTAAGGAGTTTGTTTAGTGTAATAAAAAACCGCCCGAAGGCGGTTTTTTATTTGATGATTCTTGACTCAAGCTTATTCAACAGCCTTAACCATCTCTTCAACCACCTTCTTCGCATCACCGAAGACCATCATGGTCTTATCCATATAGAAGAGCTCGTTATCTAGGCCGGCATAACCAGCTGCCATAGAGCGCTTGTTCACGATGATAGTTTTGGCTTTAAATGCTTCCAAGATTGGCATACCAAAAATTGGGCTACCTGGAGTGCGTGCAGCTGGGTTAACCACGTCGTTAGCGCCAAGTACCAGCACTACGTCAGCCTGACCAAAGTCGCTGTTGATGTCTTCCATCTCAAATACTTGATCGTATGGAACTTCAGCTTCAGCCAACAGTACGTTCATATGACCAGGCATACGACCTGCTACTGGGTGAATCGCGTACTTCACCGTCACGCCATGATGAGTCAACTTTTCAGTCAATTCTTTGAGGGCATGTTGAGCGCGAGCCACTGCTAAGCCATATCCAGGAACAATGATCACGGTATCAGCATTTTCCATAAGGAAGGCAGCATCTTCTGGTGAACCTGTTTTGTAATTCTTAGGGCCGCCATCATCAGCACCGCCGGCAGCAGCTTCGGCGCCAAAGCCGCCGAGCAAAACAGCCAGAATGGAACGGTTCATCGCCTTACACATGATGTAAGACAGAATCGCACCAGATGAGCCTACGCAAGCACCCGCAATAATCAACACTGGGTTGTTTAAGGTGAAGCCAATGCCAGCCGCTGCCCAACCAGAATAACTGTTCAGCATTGATACAACCACTGGCATATCAGCGCCACCGATAGGGATGATCAATGTCACGCCCAATACCAAAGCAACTGCACACATTGCCAAGAAAGCTGCCTGGCTATCACCCATGTAATAAGCAATACCAGCACCAACCATTGAGACAGCCAAAATCAAATTCAGCAAATGTTGACCAGCGAAAGTAACTGGCTTACCACTGACTTTGCCGGATAACTTACCAAATGCAATGACAGATGCGGTAAAGGTGATGGCACCAATAAATGCGCCAATAAAGAGCTCAATCTTCTGCGCGCCAGTATGGTCATGCGCTGGATTAAATACAGCAGCAATCGCAATTAACACAGCTGACAAACCTACGAAGGAGTGCATCAAAGCAACCAACTCAGGCATCTTGGTCATTTGCACGCGTTTAGCGGCAATCGTTCCAATAATCGCGCCACCCACAATTGCAACACCAATCAATGAGATGACAGGTTTGAAATCAGGAATGAAGAAAGTGGTGACAACGGCTAACAACATACCAATCATGCCGAAGGTATTGCCTTGGCGTGAAGTAGTTGGTGAAGACAAGCCACGCAAAGCGAGGATGAACAACACCGATGAAATGAGATAAGAAATAGCGGTTATGTTTGACATAGTTTTGGTCTCTATATAGGTCTTGTTCTAGGTTTATTTGGTTCCAGCCGCATCAGCTTTGGGAGCTTTTTTCTTGAACATTTCAAGCATGCGACGGGTGACCATAAAGCCACCAAAAATATTGATAGACGCGAGGAATACCGCTACTGCACCAATAATGCTGGTGAGGGTGATTTCATCGCCACCGATAACTTCAGTTTGGAGCAATGCGCCAACAATGATGATGCCGGAGATGGCATTAGTCACCGCCATTAAAGGCGTATGCAATGCTGGCGTTACGTTCCAAACTACGTGATAGCCAACAAAGATGGCCAATACAAACACGGTAATGTTTTGAACGGTGAGGATGCTTTGAAAGGCAGCGAGATCCATAGTGTTTCCTTAGTATTTTTACTATTAGTTTTTGCGGATGGCTTGGCCATCACGACACATTAAGCAAGCAGTAACAATGTCATCATCACTTGGGATGACTAAATTGGCTTCTTTATCCACAATGAGTTTCATGAAATCGAGCAAGTTACGTGAGTACAGTGCAGAAGCATCTGCAGCAACCATGCTAGCTAAGTTGGTGTAGCCAACAATTTTCACGCCATTCACATCAACTACTTTGTCTGCTTGTGTTAACGGGCAGTTACCTGAACCGTTATCACCTTTGCCTGCAGCTAGGTCAATTACGATCGAGCCTGGCTTCATATTGGCAACAGTATCGCTATGCAAAAGAACAGGTGGCTTACGCCCCGGGATCAATGCAGTGGTAATTACGATGTCGGCTTGTTGAGCGCGCTCTGCAACCAAGGCTGCTTGACGCTTCATCCAAGCTTCAGGCATTGGGCGAGCATAGCCACCAACTCCTTGGGCGATCTCACGCTCTTCATCAGTTTCATAAGGAACGTCAACAAACTTGGCGCCCAATGATTCAATTTGTTCTTTAGCGGCTGGACGCACATCAGATGCTTCAATTACAGCGCCAAGGCGTTTTGCTGTAGCGATTGCTTGCAAGCCTGCAACACCAGCACCCAAGATCAATATGCGAGCTGCTTTCACAGTTCCTGCGGCAGTCATCAACATCGGCATGAAGCGTTGATACTCATTTGCGGCAACCAACACTGCTTTGTAACCAGCAATATTTGCCTGTGAAGATAAAACATCCATGCTTTGTGCACGAGTTGTGCGTGGTGCAGCCTCTAAAGAAAATGCGGTAACGCCTTGCGCAGCCATGGCTGCAATCATGTCGTTATCAAACGGATCGAGCATGCCCAAGAGCACAGCACCAGATTTAATTTGCTTGAGTTCAGCCGCTTCAGGCGCGCGTACTTTGAGCACAATCTCAGCACCTAATGCATCTGCAGCGCTACCAATGCTTGCGCCGACAGCTTCGAACGCAGAGTCAGGTTGACTGGCTTTTACTCCGGCGTCTTTTTGAATAACGACGGTATGACCTTGACCAATTAATTTTTTAACGGTTTCTGGTGTGGCGGCTACTCGAGTTTCCCCGGGCCTTGTTTCCAGTGGCACTCCTATGCGCATGGCATGTCTCCAAAAGCAAAAATTTATAAAAAATCTATTTTAGTTAAATAGGGCTAATTGCGCCTATTTACTTACCCCTAAGTCCTTTTGCTTGGTTTTTGCCCGAAATTCTGTGAAATCAGGCTAAGACTTCTACAATATGGTCTGTAAGCTTATATTGAATTCTCGCATTTTTTGATGATCCCGCTCAATTCTTCCTCAATCCCATCCTCCCAGCCCAAGAAAGTCGTTATTGGCATGTCTGGAGGGGTAGATTCGTCGGTGGCTGCCTGGATGCTCAAAGAGCAAGGCTTTGAAGTTATTGGCCTTTTTATGAAAAATTGGGAGGATGACGATAACGACGAGTACTGTTCTGCTCGTCAAGACTGGCTCGATGTGGTTTCAGTCGCCGATTTGATCGGAATAGACGTCGAAGCAGTCAATTTTGCTGCTGAATACCGTGAGCGCGTATTTGCTGATTTCTTGCGCGAGTACGCTGCAGGGCGAACACCCAATCCTGATGTTTTATGTAATGCCGAAATTAAGTTCAAAGCTTTCTTAGATCACGCCATGAGTTTGGGTGCGGATGCGATTGCAACAGGGCACTATGCGCGCGTGCGTCATGAAGGTGGCAGAGTACAGTTGTTGAAAGCTGTCGATGCCAGTAAGGACCAAAGTTATTTCTTACATCGCTTAACGCAGCAACAATTGGCAAACGTGATGTTCCCGCTTGGAGAAATTCCAAAAACGGAAGTCAGAAAAATTGCAGAGAAAATTGGTTTGCACAATGCTAAAAAGAAAGACTCCACCGGTATTTGCTTTATTGGTGAACGTCCTTTTAGAGAATTCTTAAATCGTTATTTACCGCGCGTACCTGGCCCGATAAAAACCCCAGAAGGTAAAACAGTTGGCGAGCATATGGGCTTAGCCTTCTTCACCTTAGGTCAGCGCAAAGGTATTGGTTTGGGTGGTAGTCAAGATGGCAATGGTGACGCTTGGTATGTGGCGCGCAAGGATATTCCTAATAACACCTTATATGTAGCCCAAGGCCACGAACACCCGTGGCTATTGGCTAATCAGCTTGCCGCAATGGACGCCAGTTGGGTTTCTGGTGCTTCACCAACACCCGGAAATTATTCTGCTAAGACTCGTTATCGACAAGCAGACTCTGCTTGTACTTTGAGTGCTGGTGCTGAAGCACTAAGCTTCGACTTAAGTTTTCCAGAAGCGCAGTGGGCTGTTACTCCAGGGCAATCTGCTGTCTTGTATGACGGAGATATTTGTTTGGGTGGCGGAATTATTTCTGCATAATTTTCATTAGCAAGTAGCGGATACAAAAATGCCAATCAGTTTTGATTGGCATTTTTAATTCAGCAGCAAGTGAATTAAGCAGCAGGTGGTTCGGTTTCAATAAAGGAAGGTCGCTGTAATAACTTTTGATACAGACGATCTAAATTTGGATATTGAGTTTGCCATTTCACTTCTGGAAAGCGAAATAATAAATATCCGATTGCGCAACCTACGGCGATATCTGCCAAAGTTAGTTGATTGCCATGACACCAGGCATTTCCACCCAGTTGCTCGGACATGTGACGCAGCGCCACATCAATTTTGCTCATTTGACGATCTACCCATGCCTGGCTTTGTTGTTCAGTTGGGCGCCATGTAAGTTCTAGACGAGCCAAAATACTCGCGTCGACAATTCCGTCTGCTAGTGCTTCCCAGGTTTTTACTGCGGCACGCTCACGGTTATCGGCAGGAATGAGCTTGCTTACTGGGCTGAGGCCGTCGGCATATTCGGCAATGACGCGGGAGTCGTAAATGGCCTCTCCATCGTCAGCCATAAGGCAAGGAACCTTCCCTAGGGGGTTGTTAAGGGCTATTTTGGTGTCTGCAGCCCATACATTCTCTAATTCGAGGTCAACATCGACCTTTTTCTCGTTAAAAACAATGCGTACTTTACGTACATAGGGGCTGGTAAGGGATCCGATAAGTTTCATGGGCTCAAGTATAGCGATCCTATTTGGGGTTTGCTGTATGCCAGAACGCATTAAAATCAGCTTTTATTGACATATTCAATGCAAAGGCAATATTCGTGAGTCAGCCGCTTTCAACCCTCAATGCCCTTTCCCCTCTAGATGGCCGTTATGCCGGAAAACTGGACGCCTTGCGCCCCTGGCTTTCCGAAGCCGCTTTTATGCGCCAGCGTGTTTTTGTGGAAATTCATTGGCTCTTGGCTTTGGCTGCTGCCGGCTTGCCTGATGTCCCAAAAATTAATGCTGCTGACGAAGCTTTTTTGCTTTCGCTCCCAGAAAACTTTTCTGATGCAGATGCTCAGCGCATCAAAGATATCGAAGCAGTAACGAATCACGACGTAAAAGCGGTTGAATACTTCTTAAAAGAAAAAGTTGCTGGACGACCAGATTTGTTGAAAGCAAGTGAATTTATTCACTTTGCCTGTACATCAGAAGATATCAACAATACTTCTCACGGTTTAATGTTGCGCGGTGCCCGCGATGAGGTGCTATTACCTCAACTCAGAAAAGTACTCTCAGTACTGACTGATCTTGCAATTGAGAACGCTAAAGTCCCTTTACTCTCTCGCACTCATGGCCAGCCAGCCTCACCAAGTACTTTGGGTAAAGAGATCGCTAATATTGCCAAGCGTTTAGAGCGTGCGATCGAGTCTATCGCTGCAGCCCCTTTACTTGGCAAGATGAATGGCGCAGTAGGTAACTACAACGCTCACATATCAGCCTATCCTGATTTTGATTGGGAAAATTTTTCCAAGAATGTGGTTGAAAAACGTCTAGGACTAACATTCAATCCCTACACCATTCAAATTGAGCCGCACGACGGCATGGCTCAGCTGTTTGATGCGATTGCTCGCGCTAATACGATTCTTTTGGATATGGATCGCGACTTCTGGGCTTACATCTCTGTTGGTTACTTTAAGCAGCGTACTAAAGCGGGTGAGATTGGTTCATCTACGATGCCGCATAAAGTGAACCCGATTGATTTTGAAAACTCTGAAGGTAACTTGGGTGTTGCCAATGCATTGCTGCGTCATCTTGCAGAAAAATTACCAATCTCTCGTTGGCAGCGTGACTTGACTGACTCTACTGTCTTGCGCAATCTAGGCCCTGCATTTGGCCATAGCGTATTGGCTTATGACAGCGCCTTGCGCGGCCTTGGTAAGTTAGAGGTAAATCATGCTGCAATCGCTGCTGATTTAGACGCATGTTGGGAAGTATTGGCTGAGCCGGTACAAACTGTGATGCGCCGTTACGGCATCGAGAATCCCTATGAGCAGTTAAAAGAATTGACTCGTGGCAAAGGGATTAATCAAGCAGATCTGCAAACCTTTATTCGTGGTTTGAAGATTCCTGAGGATGCAAAAGTACGCTTGTTGGAGATGACACCATCTTCTTACCTAGGTAAGGCGGTCGAATTGACCGAACGTCTCAAAAAGTGAGTTTGACTACCAATTCAGAATACGGGGCACGCCCCCGGATCTGGTTTGCTGCTTATCAATTGCTATGGCATCTCTTACTGCCATTAGCATTTATACGTCTGGCTTGGCGTGCACGTCACGCCTTCTCCTATCTTCATCACATTCCTGAGCGATTGGGCTTTGGCTACAGCAAGCCCATTACTCGGGGCTCTATTTGGATTCATGCGGTATCAGTAGGTGAGACGCGTGCTGCTCAACCATTGATTGAGGCTTATTTAGCTAAGGGCGAATCTATTTTGCTCACCCACATGACTTTGAATGGCCGCCGTACTGGCAAGCAGTTATTTGCTAAAGAGATTGCTGCTGGGCAAATTCGTCAAGTTTATTTACCTTACGACCTCTGCTGGTCTGTAGAGCATTTCTTGAAGACATTTAAGCCAAAGTTTGGCCTCTTCATGGAAACCGAGGCGTGGCCGACTGTGGTCTTTCGTTGCAAAGAAATTGGCTTACCCCTATTTCTAGTAAATGCCCGCCTTTCCGAGAGAAGTGCCCGACGTGTTAATCGATTTGGTCAAGCGGGGCGCGCATTATTTCAAGCTTTTGCGGGAATCCTGGCGCAGACTGAGTTTGATGCTGGGCGTTACCGTAGCCTAGGCGTTAAAAATATTGTTATTACCGGCAATCTGAAATTTGATGTTCCACTCGATCCGAAATTGCTTGCTGAGGGTAAAGAATGGCAGAGGGAACTACACGCAGGAAATCGCTTGATGGTATGTGCCGCGAGCACGCGCGATGGAGAAGAAGCCATCATTCTGAGGGCCTGGAAAGATTTGCTCTTAAGCAATGCATTTGCAACTCCTCCATTACTTTGTTTGGTCCCGCGCCATCCCGAGCGCTTCACAGAAGTAGCAGATCAAATTAACAATGCTAGTTTCAAGTTTCGCCGTCGTAGCGAGTGGCCTGGTACTCCGAGTGAGTGCGCTGCATTGGATGTTGTTTTGGGCGACTCCATGGGTGAGATGCCGATGTATTACAGCGCTTCTGACTTAGTGCTAATGGGTGGAAGCTTGCTGCCCTTTGGAGGTCAAAACTTGATTGAGGCGTGTGCAGCCGGCTGCCCTGTTCTATTGGGTGAGCACACCTATAACTTTCAACAGGCTGCCTTAGATGCGATTGATAGTGGCGCAGCTAAACGCATTCATGGCGAATTGCTTTTAACGGAGCCAATAGCCTTAATGGAGGCCTTGAAAGAATTGCTTCTGAATACTGCTGAGTTGGCGAAGACGGGTGCCGCTGCTCAGGCTTATTCAACTGAACACCAAGGTGCAACTAACAGAATCTTAGCTGCCCTTGATCAACAAAACTGATGCTGAACTAAAAAGACTGAGTTAGACCCGCGCTCCGTAGTTCGGATCATCTTTGCGGGCATCATCATCTGGCTTTTTATCGCCCTTCACTAAATCTTCGCGTGTAACACCAAGCCACATGGCCAATGCTGCAGCAACGAAGACTGAAGAGTAGATACCAAACAAAATACCAATGGTCAGTGCTAGTGCAAAGTAGAAGAGTGTTGGGCCTCCAAAGACTAACATTGCCAGGACCATCATCTCAGTACTGCCGTGAGTGATTACGGTACGGCTGATAGTGCTTGTAATTGCGTTATCAATGATTTCACGGGTATTCATCTTGCGGTATTTGCGGAAGTTCTCGCGAATACGGTCAAATATCACGACGGATTCGTTTACTGAATAGCCCAGAACCGCAAGAACGGCTGCCAATACTGAGAGGGAGAACTCCCATTGGAAGAAGGCGAAGAAGCCCAAGATGATGACAACGTCATGTAAGTTCGCAATGATGCCGGCAAGCGCAAACTTCCACTCAAAGCGGAAAGATAGATACACCACGATGCCAATGATTACAAAGATGAGTGCTTTTAAGCCGTCAATAGCCAACTCTTGACCCACCTGTGGGCCAACAAACTCAACGCGTTGCAATTTCACGCCAGTCGTTGCTGGTTCAAGCGCTTGCATCACTGCCGTGCTCTGATCAGCAGAAGAAATCAATTTGCCTTCAGCATCTTTTTGTAATGGCAGGCGAATCATCACATCGCGTGAGCTACCAAAGTTCTGAATTTGGGTATCTGCATAACCCAACTTCTCAACCTTGGTACGAATAGAGTCCAACGGCGCAGTTTGTGGATAGCTGACTTCCATCACCGTTCCACCAGTAAATTCGATGGAGAGGTGCAGGCCGTTATGCCAGAGGAAAAAGACTGCAGCTAAAAAAGTAATTAAAGAAATCGCATTGAGCACCAATGCATGGCGCATAAAGGGAATATCTTTTTTGATCCGGAAAAATTCCATGGCTTATTTCTCCTGTGGACGCCAAACCTGGCCGATAGCAAGTTTTTGAATCTTCTTATGTCTGCCGTACCAGAGGTTAACAAGGCCACGTGAGAAGAAGACGGCCGAGAACATTGAAGTCAGAATACCTAAGCAGTGAACCACTGCGAAGCCTTTGATAGGGCCTGAGCCAAAAGCTAACAAGGCTAGACCGGCAATCAAAGTCGTTACGTTAGAGTCCAGAATCGTTGCCCAAGCTTTATCGAAGCCGACAGAAATGGCTGTTTGTGGTGAAGCTCCGTTACGCAATTCTTCACGAATACGCTCGTTAATCAACACGTTCGAGTCAATCGCCATACCCAAAGCTAAGGCCATCGCTGCGATGCCTGGCAAGGTGAGGGTGGCTTGCAACATCGATAGCACTGAGATCAGCAAGAGCAAGTTCACTGCCAAAGCAACAACAGAGAAAGTGCCAAATAGTAAGTAGTAGGCCATCATAAAAATTGCGATCGCAGTAAAGCCGATTAAGAGTGACTTAAAGCCCTTCTCAATATTTTCTGCGCCAAGACTTGGTCCAATAGTGCGTTCTTCAATGATTTCCATTGGCGCTGCTAATGATCCAGCGCGCAAGAGCAGGGCTAAATCATTAGCGCTCTCGGTAGTTGGCTGACCAGTGATCTGGAACTTGGAGCCAAACTCACTTTGAATAGTGGCGATAGTGAGTACCTCACCTTTACCTTTTTCAAACAAGATCATGCCCATCGGCTTGCCGATATTTTCGCGAGTCACTTCTTGCATGACGCGCCCACCAGCTGCATCTAGGGAGATATTTACTGCGGGACGTTGGTTTTGGTCAAAGCCAGCGCTAGCATCGGTAATGCGATCACCACTGAAGATCACTGATTTTTTAAATACCCCCAAACGATTTTCACCAAAGCGGAATGTATCCATGCCCGGAGGAGGAGTTTCGCCCAAGCCGATGGTAGATACCAAGGGATCAGCTAAGCGAGACTCGAGTGTTGCTGTGCGACCAATAATGTCTTTGGCACGAGCGGTATCTTGTACACCGGGTAACTGCACCACAATGCGCTCAGCACCTTGTTGTTGGATCACTGGCTCTTTAACCGCCAATTCGTTCACACGCTTATTCAGGGTGATGATGTTTTGCTTAACGGCGTTATCTTGAATTTCTTTTAAAGCAGTCGGCTTAAATTCACCCACTAATTTAGGTAAAGAGCCATTGGATTTGATTAACCAAATGAGCTCAGGTTGCCCCGTTGTCAGTACTGCGCGCGCTTTATCAGCATCTTCGACATTGGCGAAATTGATTGATATGAAATCAGCGCCACGCTCGATACCTTGATGACGAATGCTCTTGTCACGCAATTGACTGCGAATATCGCCTGCCAAGGAAGTCACTTTTTTCTGGACTGCCCCCTTCATATCTACTTGCAAGAGGAAATAGACGCCACCACGCAAATCAAGGCCTAGTGGCATTGGTAATGCGTTGATTGCACTTAACCAGCCCGGTGTATTAGATAGCAGGTTTAAGGCAACGGTGTAGTTGGGATCATTTTGATCAACATTTAATTTCTGCTGCAATAGATCGCGCGCGCGCAACTGAATGTCAGTGTTATTGAATCGAACTTTGATGGAGCCTACATTGCCAGCGACTTCGAAGAAGAGACCGGTGTTATTAATGTTAGCTTCTGCAAGAATCTTTTCGACACGAGCCTGCGTTGCCAAATCAACCTTGATGGTTGGCTTGGCAGACGAGACTTGAACCGCTGGTGCCTCACCATAGAAATTGGGTAATGAATATAGTCCACCGATCAGTAATGCAACGGCAATGACTAGATATTTCCAGAGAGGGTAGCGATTCATATTGAGATACTTTTAATCAAACAAATTAAGCGGATGCATTAAGCAGACTTCAGTGTGCCTTTTGGTAATACTGTAGTGACAGCACCTTTTTGCATGTGCACTTCAGTGCCAGCAGAAATTTCAACGGTAACCACTTGGTCTTTCAATGCTGTTACTTTGCCCATGATGCCGCCAACAGTAACAACCTCATCACCAACGCCTAATGACTCGAGCATTGCCTTAGTTTCTTTTTGACGCTTCATTTGTGGGCGAATCATGATGAAGTACAAAACTGCAAACATCAAAATCAAAGGGAGAAAGCTCATCAAGCCATTGGAATCTGCGCCCGCTGCAGGAGCTTGGGCAAAAGCGTTACTAATCCACATACAAAACCTCCGTTAATTACCAATTAAAAACTGCGATATTTTTCGACCTTTAAACCGATGGCCGTAACCCGCAATTCTAAACTGTGTGGGGCTTTGGAGGTGATTTGCAGGGGGTTTTGCCCCCTGTAGGGCTATTAGTCCTGTCCAGGCTCAACACCACGCTGGCGATTACTATGAAATTCCTCACGATAGGCGCTAAAGCGGTCTTTACTCAGAGCCTCGCGGACTTCAGTCATCAGCTGGAGGTAGTAGGACAGGTTATGGATGGTGTTTAGCTGAGACCCTAGGATCTCATTCGCCTTTTGGAGGTGATTTAAGTAGGATCTGGTGAAGTTTTGGCAGGTATAGCAGGCACAGGTAGGGTCTACCGGTCGATCATCGTCCTTGTACCCAGAATTACGGAGCTTGAGGTCGCCAAAGCGGGTAAAAAGCCAGCCATTGCGGGCGTTACGGGTTGGCATCACGCAATCGAACATATCAATACCTAGGCTAACGCCCAATATCAGATCTTCTGGAGTGCCAACACCCATTAAATAATGAGGCATATGTTCTGGCAATTTGGGCGCAGTGAAATTCAGAATCCGCTCAAACTCGGGTTTAGGCTCTCCAACTGATAAGCCGCCAATAGCAATCCCATCAAAACCTTGCTGGCTTACGGCATCTAAAGAAAATTCACGCAGATTCTCGAACATGCCGCCTTGAACAATGCCAAAGAGTCCGTTGCCTGTATTCAGTTCACGGAAACGCTTGAGAGAGCGATCGCCCCAGCGCAAAGACATCTCTAGTGATGCACGCGCTGTTTTTTCAGAGGTAGGTTGACCTTTGATTTCATAAGGAGTGCATTCATCAAACTGCATCGCGATATCGCTATTGAGCACCGCCTGAATTTCCATTGACACTTCTGGAGACATAAATAATTTGTCGCCATTAATTGGAGATGCAAAGGTCACGCCCTCTTCAGAGATCTTGCGCAGCGCGCCCAAACTAAATACCTGAAAGCCGCCAGAGTCAGTGAGGATCGGTTTGTCCCAACCCATAAAACGATGCAAGCCACCATGTTTTTTAATGACATCTAACCCTGGTCTTAACCAGAGATGAAACGTGTTGCCCAAAATAATTTGTGCCTTGGCTTCATTCAAATCACGCGGTGTCATTGCCTTGACAGTGCCATACGTTCCCACGGGCATGAAGATTGGTGTTTGCACGCTGCCATGTGGAAGGTCAAGCTGACCAAGACGAGCTGGGCTTTGCGAGTCGCGCGCCAGGATATTGAAGTGAACGGGTTTGGTCATAACTTTGGATTCTCGAGTCGACAAAGAAACATCGCATCTCCATAGCTGAAGAAACGATACTTCTGATGAATGGCATGTTGATAAGCGGCGCGAATGTTTTCCATTCCCGCAAAAGCACTGACCAACATTAATAAGGTAGATTTTGGCAGATGAAAGTTGGTTAACAAACAATCTACGGTTTTAAATTGGTAGCCTGGGGTAATAAAGAGATTGGTCTCGCCCCTACTTTGCCCGCTAGCAGCCTGGCTCTCTAGTGCGCGCAGACTAGTAGTGCCTACCGCAACAACTCTGCCACCATTTTTCTTGGTAGCCTCAATAGCTTCTAATGTCTCATTTGGAATGGAGAACCATTCGTAGTGCATCTTATGTTTTGAAAGATCTTCTTCGCGCACGGGCGTAAATGTTCCTGCACCGACATGAAGTGTGACGGTTGCGTGACTTACACCAGCATCCCTTAGCTTTTGCAAAATTGCTTCATCAAAATGTAGGCCTGCTGTTGGGGCGGCTACCGCCCCTGGATTTTTGGCGACGACTGTTTGATAACGTTGCGCATCTTCACCGTCCGGTTGATGCTCAATATAGGGGGGCAATGGGAGCTCACCAAAACGCTCCAGCAAAGAAAACACATTCTCCGGAAAGCGCACCTCGTAAAAACGTCCATCATACCCAATCATCTCTACAGGAAAGGTTTCGCCAGCCTGATTGTGAATATGAACAGTGGTTCCAGTCTTAGGTACCTTGGACGCTCTAATTTGTACCCAAGCCTGCTTTTCACCGCTAATGCGTTCAATGAGCAGCTCCACATTCCCGCCAGTCTCCTTTTTGCCGTGTAAGCGCGCAGGAATAACCTTGGTGTCATTAAAGACTAATAAGTCCCCGGGCTGAACAATGCGCAGAATGTCCTTAAACTGTCGATCTACCAATTGGACGTGATTTGGCCCATCAGCCTTGACCTCTAAGAGGCGGCTATCGGTTCTATTCGCCAAGGGATGTTGGGCGATTAGTTCGGGTGGGAGTTCGTAATTAAAGTCGGAGAGTTGCATAGCATTACCATCAGGTATTAGATTTTAACGATGACTACTAAACAAGCGCCAAGCACACTCCAAAAGATGGGTTTAGACAGCCCTATGGCCCTTGCTTTGCACTTGCCATCCCGTTATGAGGATGAGACCGAGCTACTCACGATCGAGGAGGCCATACATCAGGGTCGATTTAACTCAGCCCAGACCCAGGGTGTAGTTATTCGCAATCAGGTCTTATTTAGGCCCAGAAGGCAGATGGTGGTGACCATCGAGGATGAAACTGAAACCTTAAATCTGCGTTTCCTGAACTTCTACCCTAGCCAGCAAAAACAAATGGCTGTTGGGGCCAATATTCGAGTCCGCGGTGAAGTGCGTGAAGGTTTTCAGGGTCCAGAGATGGTGCACCCTACGGTGAGAGCTGTCGCTCCAGATGCACCTCTACCTGCTAGTTTGACTCCAGTTTATCCAGCAAGTGTTGGAGTCTCGCAAACGATTATTCGTAAAGCAGTGTCACAAGCCTTACGTGACCCAAGCCTGCAAGATAGTCTGGCTGAGTTCTTGCCCAAAGAACTGATGGCAGAGTTACTGCCTAGTCATGATTGGCCAAACTTGCAAGCGGCGATTACCTATTTGCATCAACCGCCTGCCGATGCCAATACTCAGGCATTGCTAGAGCGTACTCATCCTGCTTGGCGTCGAGTGCAGTTTGAGGAACTTCTTGCTCAGCAAATTTCGTTAAAGCGTGCGCATGCGATTCGTCGGGAGCGGCATGCACCTAGTTTTGTAAAAAATAAAGATGAGAGTAAGGGCAAGAAAGAGCGGCAAAGCTTTGAAGCGGGCTTGCTGAAAGTATTGCCTTTTAAATTAACTAATGCTCAAGATCGTGTTTGGTCTGAAATGAGTCATGACCTTTCTCAATCATTCCCGATGAATCGCCTTTTACAAGGAGACGTGGGTAGCGGCAAGACCGTAGTGGCTGCTTTAGCTGCGGCGCGGGTGATGGATCATGGTTATCAAGCCGCCATCATGGCGCCTACGGAGATCTTGGCTGAGCAGCACTACCTCAAAATGAAAGAATGGTTTGAACCTTTGGGGGTAAAAATCGCTTGGCTGTCGGGGAGTCTGAAAGCCAAAGAAAAACGATTGGCGCAAGCAGTGATCGAGAATGGGCAAGCCCAACTTATTATTGGTACGCATGCTCTTATTCAAGAAAATGTGAGCTTTGCCAAACTTGGCCTCGCAGTGATTGATGAGCAACATCGCTTTGGAGTGAGGCAGCGTTTAGAGATTCAGCAACGGGTTGGCTCAGAATTGTTTTACTGCCATCAGTTGATGATGTCAGCGACACCAATACCACGCACTTTAGCGATGACCTACTATGCGGACTTAGATGTCTCTGTCATTGATGAATTACCTCCTGGCCGAAAACCGATTGCTACCAAGGTAGTTAAGGCCAGTCGCCGTGATGAGGTCATTGGTGGTTTGCAAAGTTGGCTGTCTAAGGGGTTGCAAGCGTACTGGGTTTGCCCTCTCATTGAAGAGTCTGAAGTGCTGCAATTGCAAACAGCAGTTGAGAGCTTCGAGCAACTGACGCAGGCTTTACCTGACTTTAAGGTTGGCTTGGTACACGGCAGATTAAAAGCAGAAGAAAAAGCGGCAGTCATGGCTGCCTTCAAGGCAAATGAGATTCAGCTTTTAGTGGCTACTACGGTAATTGAGGTTGGGGTAGACGTACCCAATGCGGCGTTAATGGTGATTGAGCATGCTGAGCGTTTTGGTTATGCTCAGATTCATCAATTACGCGGGCGCGTGGGTAGGGGGTCTGCGGATTCGGTTTGTATTTTGATGTATGCCGAACCACTTTCAATGGCGGCCAAAGAGCGCCTACAAACTTTACGTGAGACCTCGGATGGTTTTGTGATTGCCGAGCGAGATTTATCTCTGCGTGGTCCGGGTGAATTATTGGGTGCAAAGCAATCAGGGGATGCGATGTTGCGCTTTGTTGATTTGCAACGCGACGCCTGGTTAATTGACTTGGCTCAACAGGCGGCTGAGCGCTTACTCGCTGAGCATGCAGATCTGGTAGAGCGTCATTTAGAGCGCTGGCTCGGATCTCGAGCAGAATTTCTGAAGGCTTGATAATTACTTTATGAATTTAAAAGATCGTTTTATTTCTTACGGGTATCTAATCAGGCTAGATAAGCCGATTGGTACGCTATTACTATTGTGGCCTACGCTCTGGGCTCTTTGGTTGGCAAGCAGTGGCGTGCCTGATTTATCTATTTTGCTGATCTTTATTGTTGGCACATTTTTGATGCGTAGTGCGGGCTGCGCAATCAACGATTATGCTGATCGTGATTTTGATCGGCATGTTAAACGGACCCAAGGCCGCCCAGTCACAAGTGGAAAAATCTCCGGCAAAGAGGCTGTAGCCGTAGCTGGTGTTTTGGCACTACTCGCCTTTTTACTCATTCAGCCCCTGAACCTATTTACAAAGCAGTTGTCCGTGCTTGCTTTGCTAGCAGCCTTCGTCTATCCCTTTACTAAACGCTTTTTTGCCATGCCTCAAGCTGTCTTAGGCATTGCCTTTGGCTTTGGCATTCCGATGGCGTATGCGGCTATTTTGGATTTCATTCCCTTAGAGGCATGGTTCTTATTTATTGGGAATATCTTTTGGGCGATAGCCTATGACACAGCCTATGCCATGGTTGATCGCGATGATGATCTGCGCCTAGGATTGAGAACGTCGGCCATTACTTTTGGTCAGTATGATGTCGTCGCTATAGCAATAAGCTACGGGATGCTTTTTCTGAGTCAGTTATGGGTGGCGCAATTGGCTAACTTAAGCAATTATTTTTTAGTGGGTTGGTTCGCAGCATTGGCTTGCGCGATCTATCACTTGAAGTTAGTTTCAACTCGCAATAGAGACAATTGCTTTAAAGCATTCCGCCATAACAACTGGTTAGGCGGATTTTTATTTCTGGGAATTGTGCTGGGTCTAGGTATTAACTAACTCTGGCCGAGTTCATCGCCCATTGTTTTACCGCGCTGACTGGCTGCATCAATCGCTTTTTCTAAAATTTCATGCCAACCTTGTTGTTTCATGACATCTAGAGCAGCAGCAGTGGTTCCACCTTTGGAAGTAACTCTTTCGCGGAGAACACCAGCATGCTCATCAGAGTTATGGGCGAGCTGTGTAGCGCCTTCAAGAGTGGCATAAGCCAGCTTGCGCGCTGTCTCTGAGTCAAGACCGAGCTTCTCTCCAGCAGATTGCATGGCTTCTAAAAATGCAAAGACATAGGCTGGGCCACTACCAGAAACAGCAGTTACTGCATCCATCAATTTTTCTTCTTTTACCCAAACGGTTTGGCCTACCGCATTACAAATAGTTTCAGCTAAGGTACGATCAGATTGATCTACAGCAGCATCTGCAAAAAGACCGGTAATCCCTTTGCCAATTAAGGCTGGAGTATTGGGCATAGCGCGCACACAGCGCGTGTGATCAAGCCAGCGACTCATATCTTTTAGGCGAATGCCGGCAGCGATGCTCAGAATGAGCGGGCCGGGAGCGCTAGCATGCTTAAGTTTAGTTGCCAAACCTTTGGCAACGACATTGAAGTCTTGGGGTTTGATCGCCATGACAAGCACATTATTTTTAGAGAATTCAAAAGCGATTTGCTCCAGAGCGCCAATGCCTTGAACACCAAAATCTTCATGTAACTTTAGGGCGGTTGCAGCATTAGTTTCTACAACAGAGATTTGATTGGGTTCGAATCCACTGGCAAGAAGGCCGCTGATGAGTGCGCGCCCCATATTGCCACCACCAACAAAGGTGATGTGGGCATTGCTATTGTTTTGTGCGATTTTGTTTGTGCTCATTTGCTAATCTTATCGCGCTTCCCAAAAATGGCCGTGCCAACACGCACTATAGTGCTGCCTTCGGCGATAGCAGCCTCTAAATCATCAGACATACCCATCGAAAGTGTGTCAAAGAACTGGTAGCCAAGCTCAGTGAAATGGCTGGCTTGTATGCGCTTGAAACAATCTTGTACAGCTGCAAAAGCTTGGCGTTGCAAGACAGGGTCTGGATGAGGTGCGGGAATAGCCATCAAGCCCCGCAGCACTAAGTTTGGCAAGGAGGTAATGGCGTTACAGAGCTCTTCAACTTCAACCAGGGAAATACCGCTTTTGCTCTCTTCCTCGCTGACATTGATTTGTACGCAAACCATCAATGGCGGTAAATCTGGAAACTCGCCGCGTTGAGCGGATAGGCGCTCTGCAATTTTGAGGCGGTCCAGGCTATGAACCCAATCGAAGTGTTGCGCTACTTCCCTGGTTTTATTGCCCTGCAAAGGGCCAATGAAATGCCAGGTCAACCAAGGGCGCAATTTGGCTAACTTCTCAATTTTTTCAACCGCCTCTTGCACGTAGTTTTCACCAAAGGCGGATTGACCGGCATGCATGGCTTCTTCAACGGCCGAGGACGGAAAAGTTTTACTAACCGCCAGAAGCTCTATTTCTTCGGGCTCACGTTTTGCGGCTAATGCAGCAAGCTCAATCCGCGCTCTGACTTGCATCAGATTGACAACAATGGAATTCATGAGGCCTTAGAAGATTTGCTAAGCAATTGATCTACGATTTCAATCCAATGCACTACGGGGGTGTCTTCTTGCTGTAGATGGGTGATGCAGCCAATGTTTCCAGAAACAATGATCTCTGCACCAGATTCCTCGCAGGCAGCATTTAAGTGGGTTAACTTGTTTTTACGAAGTTGCTCAGAGAGTTCTGGTTGAGTCACTGAATAAGTGCCCGCAGATCCGCAGCAAAGATGGCTGTCGGCACATAAACGCACACCAATACCAATGCTGGAAAGTAATCCCTCAACCTTGCCGCGAATTTGTTGGCCGTGTTGCAAGGTGCAAGGTGGGTGATAAACAACACCTGGTTTTGGATCTGTGCCTACTAGCTGCACCAGCTCATTTTGCAAGGAAGGCAGTATTTCAGAAATATCCTTGGTCAGATCTGAAATCTTTTTCGCTTTGGCTGCATAGATAGGATCATTTGCAAATAGATGTCCATAGTCCTTCACCATCACACCACAACCAGATGCAGTCATGACAATGGCTTCTATACCACTTTCAACCAAAGGCCACCACGCATCAATATTTTGCTTGGCATTATCTAAACCGCCAGCTTGATCATTAAGGTGATAGCGTAGTGCTCCACAGCAAGTGGCATTGGGCGCGCTAATCATTTGAATCTTTAACGCGTTAAGCACACGCGCTGTTGCTGAATTGATATTCGGGAGCATGCCAGGCTGAACACAACCCTCTAGCAAAACCATTTTGCGCTGATGAGCTGCAGTGGGTCTTGCATAAGCATCGGTGGAATTAGCCAATGCTTTATTTACAGTCAGTGGGATCTTGCGTTTGATACCGCTTGGCATCAATGGGCGTACTAAACGACCTAGAGTCATTGCTGTATTAAATAAAGCGGGCTTAGTTAAACCTTCTTTTAGGGCCCAACGGGTCAAGCGTTGGCCGATTGGGCGCTCAGGCGTATTGTCTTCTGCCCACTTGCGACCTATGTCTATTAAGTTGCCGTATTGAACACCGCTCGGGCAAGTACTCTCGCAATTGCGACATGTTAAACAGCGATCTAAATGCAAGCGAGTCTTTTCAGTGGGTGCCTGCCCTTCGGCGATCTGCTTAATTAGATAGATGCGTCCGCGAGGCCCATCTAACTCATCGCCTAGTATTTGATAGGTAGGGCAGGTGGCCGTACAAAAACCACAGTGAACACATTTGCCCAGAATGCGGGCTGCCTCGATACCTTCCGGCGTGTTGGCAAATTGAGGAGCGAGTTGAGTTTGCATAGAAATACTTATGGAAGACGTTTAGTAGCGAATACACCTGCAGGATCAAAAGCTGATCTTAGGCGCTCTTGCACTGCCTCAAGGGCAAAGGAGTGAGTCTGCTCTGATAACAAAGTAAAGCGCTGATTGCTAGGGTCTACATTGGCGCCCTGTCTAAAGCGAGTTGCATGTCCGCCATGGGAATTAGCAATGGCCTTGATAGCTTTAAAGGTAGCCTCATTACCAGGCGCTGTAATCCAACGTTGTTGACCATGCCACTCCAGAACAATCCCATCTGAGGCACCACTGATAGTAATTGGCCCACTGGCTGCAGGGAGTGCTAAGCGATAAAGCGTTTGATCGGCACCTAGATTGGCAAATGCAGAAAGTTTTTGCTCACGCAAATCATTCCAGAAATGTTCTGCAGCTTCAGGATTAAGCTCAGTGGCCATCACTAAAGAACTCATGAGAGGAATTGCAGCCTTTACAGCAGCTGCTGCACCAGCGAGACGGAAAGTTAACTCCCCATCTCCACCTTTAGATGAACCAATCCAACAGCTTGCAGATAGAGGTAATGGCTGTCCCGCCCATTCATTCAAGATCTTGAGGGCTTTCTCTTGAGAGATCTGACAACGTAAAGTTGCGGTCGCAGCAGGTTTAGGCAGCACCTTGACTGATGCTTCTAACAGAAGAGCAAGGGTTCCCAAGGAGCCAGGCAGCAAACGAGAGACGTCATATCCCGCTACGTTCTTCATTACCTTGCCGCCAAAGGAAAGGTCTTGGCCTTTGCCATCAATAATGCGAGCGCCCAATACAAAGTCACGGAAGTTACCCACAGTGATGCGTCCTGGACCAGCAAGGCCGGCGGCAATTGCCCCGCCAAAGGTTGCATTCTCGCCGAAATGAGGCGGCTCAAAAGCAAGTACCTGATTCTTTTCTTTGAGGGCTGCTTCAATTTCCTTTAGTGGAGTTCCGGCACAAGCAGTGATGACCAATTCTTCTGGTTGGTATTCCAAAATTCCTGAGTAGCCACGTGTGTCTAGTTTGGTATAGCCATTCGGATTGCCGTACCAAGATTTTGTACCGCCGCCCTCAATCGAGAGCGGGGTTTTATTCTTAGCTGCATTGAGAATTTGCTCGCGGAATGCATTGATTTTTGGATCGGAGTGGCTCATTAGAAGCGCTCCAATTCTGGGTGAGGCAATTGGCCGCCGCTAATGCGCATACGACCATATTCTGCGCAGCGACTCAAAGTCGGAATAGCTTTATCTGGATTGAGTAATTTTTCTGGATCAAAAGCACTCTTCACACCCCAGAAAGATTCACGCTCACCTTCACCAAACTGCACGCACATCGAATTAATTTTTTCAATGCCAACACCATGCTCACCAGTGATCGTGCCACCGAGTTCTACACAGGCTTCTAGGATTTCAGTGCCGAATTCTTCTGCGCGATGCCATTCTTCTTGATCAGCACCGTTAAATAAAATCAGGGGATGCATATTGCCGTCGCCTGCATGGAATACGTTTAAACATCCAAGACCGTATTTTTCTTCCATGCCCTGAATGCGCTTGAGGAGCGTAGCAATATGGCGACGAGGAATGGTGCCATCCATGCAATAGTAGTCTGGGGCCAGGCGACCTGCGGCCGGGAAGGCGTTCTTCCGGCCACTCCAAAACTTTAAGCGCTCGCTTTCATCTTTAGAAATCTGTATTCCGCTTGCACCAGCTTCTTCAAGCACTTTGGTCATACGCTCAATTTCTTCTGCAACCTCTTCTGGAGTGCCATCAGACTCACAGAGCAAAATAGCTGCAGCGTCTAAGTCATAGCCTGCGTGCACAAATTCTTCTACAGCGCGAGTAGTAGCTTTGTCCATCATCTCCAAACCAGCAGGAATAATGCCGGCTGCAATGATGGCAGCAACTGCGTTACCACCTTTTTCAATGTCATCAAAACTTGCCATGATTACGCGAGCCAATTTTGGTTTCGCCACTAACTTGACCGTGACTTCAGTAACCACTGCGAGCATGCCTTCGCTACCCATCATGATTGCGAGTAAATCGAGTCCAGGTGCATCTGGTGCTAAGCCGCCAAATTCAACGATCTCACCGTTCATGAGTATTCCGCGCACACGCAGAACATTGTGCAGAGTGAGGCCGTATTTAAGACAGTGCACGCCACCAGAGTTTTCGTTGACGTTACCACCAATCGAACAGGCAATCTGAGAGGAGGGATCTGGAGCGTAATACAAACCGAGGTGGGCAACTGCTTCAGAAATAGCAAGATTGCGAACACCAGGCTGAACGACTGCAGTGCGAGTAAATGGATCAATGCTGATAATTTTCTTGAGCTTGGCTAGGGACAGGACCAATCCCTGAGAAAGAGGCATTGCGCCACCCGAGAGACCGGTTCCTGATCCGCGAGGCACTAGGGGGATTTGCATTGCATAGCAAATCTTCAAAATTTGGGCAACTTGCTCTTCTGTTTCTGGCAGAGCTACTGCCAAAGGCATCCGACGGTAGGCGGCTAGACCATCACATTCATAGGGAATGGTGTCTTCTGGCTCCCATAGAAGGGCATGTTCCGGCAGGATTGGGCGCAAGGCTGCAACCAATTTGGACTGAAGGGCGCTAATAGCGGCTAATTCGGGGGGTGGGGTCACCATATTCATAAGAATCATTTTAGCCATTTACCTATAATTAAGCTTATGGGAAATCGACTATCAAAAATCGCCACTAGAACCGGTGACGCAGGAATGACGGGCTTGGGTGACGGAAGTCGCGTAGAGAAGGATCACTTACGGGTCTGCGCTATGGGCGATATCGATGAGTTGAACTCAGAAATCGGGGTTTTAATGACCGAGGAGATCCCAGAGAGCATTTCTGCCGAATTACAGGAGCTCTTTCTGCAGGTGCAGCATGATTTATTCGATTTAGGGGGCGAACTATGCATCCCTAATTACAAACTGCTCAATCCTGAGCATGTAGCGCAGCTAGATGTTTGGCTCGAAAAATACAATAAACAATTACCCCCTTTGACTGAATTCATTTTGCCGGGTGGTACTCGCGCTGCTGCACAAGCCCATGTTTGTCGCACCGTATGTCGCAGGGCCGAACGTTCGATTGTTCGCTTGGGTTGGGAGGAGCCTTTATATAATTCCCCTCGTCAATATGTCAACCGCCTATCCGATTTGCTCTTTGTGCTTGCGCGTATTTTGAATCGTGCGGCTGGTGGTTCGGATGTGTTGTGGAAGCATGAAAAAAAAGAGACTAAATAAATTAGTCTCTTTTATCAGTAGTACTTAAAAAATACTGCAGTATTACTTTTTCTTGCTTCTACATTTCTTAACGGCTGTAGCTAGACGCTCCAGTACCTTCACAGAGTCATCCCAGTTGATGCAGGCATCGGTAATACTCTTGCCGTATTCCAATTTGCTTGGATCATCTTTTCCTGGCGTAAATTTCTGAGCTCCATCATTTAAATGACTCTCAACCATCACGCCAAAAATCTGGTGTGAGCCAGATTCAATTTGCTGTGCCACATCGTCAGCAACCACAATCTGACGCTCATGCTTCTTGCTTGAATTGGCGTGGGATAAATCAACCATCAAACTGGCTGGAAGCTTGGCTGCTTCTAGCTCAGAGCAGGCCGCTTGCACAAACTGAGCTTCATAGTTTGGCTCTTTGCCACCACGCAAAATCACGTGGCAATCTTTATTGCCTTTAGTTTCCACAACAGATACTTGACCATTTTTATGAACGGATAAGAAATGATGTGGACGACCTGCAGCTTGTATCGCATCAGTAGCAATTTTGATGTTGCCATCAGTGCCGTTCTTAAATCCGATAGGTGCAGACAAGCCAGAAGCAAGTTCGCGATGAACTTGGCTCTCAGTAGTACGTGCACCAATAGCACCCCATGAAATCAGATCCGCAATATATTGCGGGGAAATCACATCCAAGAATTCGCTACCAGCTGGCATGCCAAGGCGATTGATTTCCATTAGTACTTGACGCGCAAGGCGGAGACCTTCTTCGATACGATAGCTCTCATCCAAGTAAGGGTCATTGATCAAACCCTTCCAGCCGACAGTGGTGCGCGGCTTTTCAAAATACACGCGCATCACAATTTCTAATTCACCAGCAAAACGCACGCGCTCAGCTAAGAGGCGTTGGCAATATTCCAGCGCTGCTTTTGGGTCATGAATGGAGCATGGTCCGATGATTACGAGTAAGCGGTCATCCTTGCCATGAATAATGTCGCGGATTTTTTTGCGAGTGTTGCTGATCAACGCTTCAGTAGGCGTTCCAGAAATCGGAAAGAAGCGAATTAAATGCTCTGGCGGAGGCAGAACAGAAATGTTGTCAATGCGTTGATCGTCAGTATCTGAAGTCTTGTCGACTGCAGAGTACCAATTAGCGGGATTCGTATTTTGTTGGCTCATCCGGCTATTTTAAGCCGTAATTAGCCAATATTAGGCAGTCCCACCTACAGTCAGGCTATCAATCCTCAGGGTAGGCTGCCCAACCCCGACTGGAACACTTTGCCCTTCCTTGCCACAAACCCCAATCCCACCGTCTAATTTCAGGTCATTTCCGATCATAGAAACCTGTTTTAGGGATTCTGGCCCGCTACCAATAATGGTCGCGCCTTTGACGGGGTATTGAATTTTGCCGTTCTCAACCCAGTAGGCCTCTGAAGCAGAAAACACAAATTTGCCACTAGTGATATCAACCTGACCACCACCAAAGTTCACTGCGTATAAACCGCGCTTGATGCTGGCGACAATTTCTTGAGGATCATCTTTGCCGGCCAACATATAGGTATTGGTCATTCGTGGCATTGGTAGTGAAGCAAAACTTTCACGGCGACCATTGCCGGTGAGGGGCATATTCATGAGTCGGGCATTTAGGCTGTCTTGAATGTAACCTTTCAATATGCCATCTTCAATTAAGGTGGTGCATTGAGTGGGAGTGCCTTCGTCATCGATATTCAAAGAGCCTCTTCGTCCAGACAGGGTTCCATCATCAACAACAGTCACTCCCTTAGCTGCAACACGTTGTCCAATTCGACCAGCAAAAGCAGAAGAACCTTTGCGATTAAAGTCACCCTCGAGACCATGACCTACTGCCTCATGCAATAGAACGCCAGGCCAGCCTGGTCCCATAACTACTGTCATTGGGCCAGCGGGTGCTGGCCGAGATTCGAGGTTCACTAGGGCTCCGTCAACTGCCTCATCAACATAACGATTAATGAGTTCTTCATTGAAGTAGAGATAGTCATGACGTGCGCCGCCGCCAGAGGAGCCTGATTCACGGCGACCATTTTGTTCTGCAATGACGTGTACCGAAACGCGCACAAGAGGACGAACATCTGCAGCTAGCAAGCCATCTGCTCGCACTACTAATACGACATCAAATTCTCCAGCCAGACTGGCCATGACTTGAATAATGCGCGGATCACGTGCCTTAGCCCGGCGCTCAATACTTTCTAGTAATGCGATTTTTTCTTTGGGTTGAAGAGAATCTAAAGGATTGACATCCGAGTAGAGCTTATTGGATACGGGGTTAAATAATTTGCTTGCAACCGCTTGCTTGCCACCCTCGGGCCCTATTACTCGAGTAGCTTTGGCTGCTTTATTTAAAGCTTCTAAATTAATCTCATCTGAATAAGCGAAAGCCGTCTTATCGCCATAGATAGCGCGCACACCAACGCCTTGATCAATATTAAAGCTGCCGGACTTAACAATGCCTTCTTCAAGACTCCAGCTTTCACTCCGAGTATGTTGGAAGTAGAGATCTGCATCATCAAGGCGATGAGCAAATAAGTTGCCAAAGGTGCCGTGCAAATCTTGCTCGGATAAGCCGGTTGGTTCGAGCAAAATAGATTTGGCTAGTTTGATGAGGTCTGCTTGCTTTTTGGCTTTGGTCCAATTGGCGGGGAATAGTGCTTCTGGTGCATTCATGTGATTCAGCAAATCTTTCTTTAAAGCTTGCGATGCGCAAGTGCGGGTAACTTAGAGCGTACCTCGTTTAATTTATCTTTGCACAAAACCCCAGAAATAAAGCCTTCCCCCTCGGGGAGGTTAGCCAAGATACTGCCCCAAGGATCAATCAGCATGCTGTTACCCCAAGTGCGACGTTGATTTTGATGAATGCCGCCTTGGGCAGATGCCAATACGTAACATTGGTTTTCGATAGCGCGAGCACGTAAGAGGATTTCCCAATGATCCTTGCCAGTTGTATATGTAAAGGCGGCTGGGATGATATGGCAGTCTAACTGTCCAAGGGCGCGATAGAGCTCTGGAAAGCGCAGGTCATAACAAATACTCAAGCCAAAGGTCCAATCATTTCCATTAATTGAAATTTTTAAGAGGCCCGGCTCATTGCCAGCCTCAATTGTTTCGGATTCTTGATAACGCTCAGTTGCTGTTTGAAAACCAAATAAATGAATTTTGTCGTAACGAGAAATTTGCTCGCCGGCAGGATTAAAGACAAGGGTTGTATTAAGTACTTTATTAGAATCTTTTGCTTCCAGTGGAATAGTGCCTGCCACTAGGTAAATATTGTTTTGTTGTGCAATATCCGAAAGCTGCTCCTGGATAGGGCCGCTACCAATACTTTCGCGGGCCCGTACTTTATCGGTGTCCTTAAGACCCATTAAGCAAAAATACTCTGGCAAGACGGCTAGTTGTGCGCCTTCAGTTGCAGCTGCAGCGATGAGTCTACTTGCTGTAGATAAGTTCTCATGCAAATCAGGCGTGGAAACCATCTGAATGGAGGCAATCTTGAGATCGGCACTGCTTACTGATAGGCTCATGATGATTTAGTTAGAAATTTTGTTGGAGTTGCCTGAATTACTTGGGTTACTTTGTGGTCCAGAGTTATTGCTGTTTGGTTTACTTTGCTCTTTTAACAAGTCTTTACTGCGAATGGTGTCTAAAGTTTTCGAGTCAATTGGCTGACCTTTTTGATCAAGAGGAATCACTTCTGGATCATCCCAAGAGCCTTGGACCAGATAGTCTGATTGGAGATTACGATTGATTTGACTCGTAATTAAGTACTGCCCAACCAATGCGCCCAGACCTACGATAGGATTAATGGCAAATGCAGCTAATGAGCCAGCTGTTGCATCAATTGTTGGGAATATGGTGACACGCAAATCTTGCGTTTGTTTGGGGATATTGATTTGCCCATTCATGGCAACCCGTGCTTGGTCTAAACCCATTGTGAATTGCTTTGTTTGAGCAACTCCGGAGCTAATATCAAAAGAAGCATCAATGGAATTAAATGGCGTTCCCTTGGTCACAATATTGCCCAAGCTTCCCTGGAGGTCCAGAGTAGCAAATCTAAATAAACTTTGTAGGCTGAGAACATCGAGTAGCTTGGCGCCGCTGGTATTCACCTCTAACAATCGACCTTTTTCAAGATTCAAAGTTACCTTACCGGCTAGGGTGTCGAATTGAGGTGCGAAAGGAGTGCCATCCCACTCCACGTTACTGGTCAATTTGCCTTGGCCGCCTTCCACTGATTTTTGGCTGGTCCAATGCTCAATAATTTGGCCAGCATCCTTAATGTCTAAATCAACATTCACCGTTGTGTGTTCAGCTTGATTCTGGGTGGTACCAACCCAGCGCCCAGTCAAAACAGAGCTGCCTTGGGGATTATTGAATTGGATGGAATCCATATTGAGGACGTTGTTATTTGTCCTGGTTTTAATTTTCAGCTGACCAAGCTGAGCCTTACCCCAGTTGAAGTCATCAATAGCCAAATCAATACTAGGAATGGAGTCAGGATTAATCGCAGTTTTGATAGGAAGATTTTTTGAGGCTGGCTTTTTGACCTCAATTGGAGCGCTGACTTTCTCGGGAAACTTGAGTCGCGCTAAGCGCCCACTAATCAAACCGCTTGGTTGTGACTTATTGGGTTCTGTATATTGCAGTTGACCGGCGATGGAGGGTGAATTAATTCGCATTTGCCAAGCAGCATTTTTATTGCTTGCTGAAAAATTCAGATCTTGCCAATTGCGCTCAAACAAAACCACTTTTTTTACTTGGGCAGCAATTTGAATATTGCTTGGATTTTTTTCTTCCGCTTTAGAAGCACCTTTTTTACTTTGGCTTTCTAAAAAATCTTGCCATACATCGAGATTGAGCTCTGAAGTTGCAAGATTAAGCTGAAAGCCTTGGCCCGGGGGTACTGCGCTCGTGCCGATTCCTACTGCATGACGAAGAGTGTCATCACTGCCAAGTTCACCTTGAATAAAGTAGGCGTCACCAATTTTTCCATCCCATGTAAATCGACTGGAGGCGGAGGGTGATTTCGCAAAGGACTTTAGGGTTAATTGGCCTGACATGGGTGTCCCCAACTGCTTTTTCGCGGGGGCTGGTGCTGAACTAGCCCAATCACGCATGTCAATCTTGAGATTGGTTTCGCTATTACCTTTATTGAAATGAATGGCACCCTCATATCTTGCTACGCCACTCATTGCTTGCAAAATCGGTGCCACCTGAACCGATGCATCTTTTGCGAAGTAGTCTTTAATAAAGCTGGCGCTAATATCACCCGAGATGTTGTAGCTCTGGCTACCTTGATTTGGCGCTGCACTTGAAATCTTGATATCACCACCAAGGAAATTAGCGGTGATATCTTCGAATTCAGGATTAATCTCGGTTATACGAATCTTTCCTTTGAGGTTATCCAGAGGAGGCAAGTCATCCCACTGGACTCTGTTGCCGGGAAAATTTAATTGAATGTCAGTTTTGGTGTCTCCGTTGCCTGATAGGGGAATGCTAAGAGCCAAATTGAGCTTGGTGGGTCCTGTAACCTTTAGATTGCGCTCAAGCGCAATCTGCTTTTTACCAACAGGTGAGGCAAATAGATATTCAAGCAGTTGTGGGGCGTCACCTTGAGCCTCACCATTCACCGTCAGAAGTAATTGCTTTGCGCTCACACTAGGAATTTCTGCATGAAATTTGCTTAGTGCAACTTGTTTGTAGCTTGCTTGATCGATATCTACCGTAAAGTTAGCATTCTGCATATTGATCATGCCATTTACTTTATTGAATGCGGGCCAAATACCTTGCGCCGGAGATGAACTTGGCACTGGGCTGAAAGTAGCGTCAATAACTGGAAGTTTGAGGCTAAATTCCACGGTACTCGATTTGGGAAAGGGCACTTCATTAGGATCACCTTTAATATGCAAGCTACCATTTTTAATGATGCCTGCATCAAAGGCTTTACTTAAATAGGATTTGGCATCACTGCCCATGCCAACGGGCAAATAACGATAGGCAGTTTTGAGATCAGCCTGAGCAAAATTCATATCCAGGTTCATGAAGTCAGGATTTTTACCTTCGCCAATGATGTAATTAAGATTGAGAGTGGTTGAAATCTCCGAATTACTGAGCGCTAACTGCTTTGCATTAACGACCCAATTCCCTTTTTGTTTTGCCCAAGAAATTTGACCATTGGCTTGATCAAGCTTGATTTTTGGATCCACCAATAGGTCGTTAACCTCGAGCTCTAGATCACTTGATTTAATCGAGAAGCTGCCCTTGTTTTGGTCGGCAGAAAGGAAGCCAGACAGTTTGGATACTGAAGGCATTGCTTTATTGATGCCAACAAAGCTGAGGTCGATGAGTTTTCCGCTTACAGTAAAGTCTACTTTGTTCGATTTGAACCATCCGCCGGGAATATTGAGGGCAGATAAGGGTGATTTACTTTCAGACCAATTGATATCGAGATCTTGTAACTCACCATCAGCTTGTGATGCTTTAATCCACTGATGAACTTTTTTAGATAAAGGTAGGTTCAGGGCAAATAAGGCAACATCCTCAACCGAAATCTTTGGTGATGAAAAACCAAACTCTTTAATTTCTCCATCTCCCGCTGGTGGTCTCCAGCGGAAAGTCATTGGGCTTAAATTCTCGAGGGGGGTAGATGCTGGACTCTCAATATCACGCCAGGCAAATGTCTTGGTAGTAACAGATATCAATCCATTATCAGTTTCTTGCGCCAGGTTGGTTTCTAGCCTTCCAAGAGCAATGGCATCTTCACCTTTAGATAGTTGAATAGTTAAACGATCGGCAGCAAGATAAATTTCTCCGCCATCAGGTTTGCCGTTGTCAATTTTTAATTTTCCATTGGAGTTCACCACTCCCTCAAGCGTATTGAGCGAGAGAGCAAATTCATTTGCTATTTGAGTGAGCTGGAGTTCATTTACATTCCAAGAGATAGTCCCGATCCAATCGCGCCAATTACCCGCTTGGCCGCCGATATGGTGCACAAGATCAATATCAAGCGAGACCGGCCCCTTGGTCCAGGGCGTAATGACATTCAGCGAGCCTTGATGACTACGAATCCCATTGCTAAGAGAAAGGTTTTGAATATCTATTGAAGTAATGGCTTTCTTTTTGAGTTGATCATCCCAAAATAATTTGACATCGCTGACACGAATCTCATTTTGAGCAAAGAGCCAATTCTCAGTGGAGTAGTCATTGGATTTTCCGTCTATGGGGATGCCGGCAACAGTAATGACGCCTTTGCCATTACGTTGCCCATAAATTTCAGCACCCTCGATATTGAGCTCATGAAAGAATGGGGCTAGGTGATAAAAAGTTGCCCAACTGAGTTGCCCATCAATTTTCTGAATGAATAAGAGCGGTTTCGCTTTATCGGGCGCGTTGAAGCGCAAACCTTCAATTTCAAAATTAGGTCTCATGCCCGTCCATGAAACTTGTAGAGAGTCCATAGATACATCTGCACCAATGCGAGCGCTAATGAGCCTCTCAACCGAGGCTTTAGATTTCTCAATTTGCGGCCAAAGAACAAACCGCACGCCTACATGCACCAGCACACAAAGAGCCAAAACAACGCCCGTCAAGATGAGGGCACGCTTACGCCAAGCCCCGTTCGAACCTTGAGGACGTTTAGCAAGCACGCTCTTGAGGCGAGGCGGGATGATGTTTTGCAGCATGACCTCCATTATCCTTCAGCCCTAGCCTGATCGACAAGCTTCTGGCTTGGGTCTTGGGGTCGGATTAAGATGGGGGAATGGATGATTTTTCCCGGCAAATCGATTTTTTAGAGCAACACTCGACTTATGCGCGACGTTGGCTAACTGCTCACCCTGAGTGGCTTGAGTGGCTCCGTATTCAAGGGCAGAAACAAGTCGATATGCAGGGCATCAAGGCCTTGCTAAAAGACTGTAGTGTCGATGAACGGGTTGATGCGCAAGACGAGACCCTCTGGATGGCCAATTTGCGCTTGGCAAGACAGCGTTTGATGCTCTGGGTTGGATTCCGAGATTTAAATGGCATGGCCGCCTTGCAAGAGGTGACTCAGGCGCTGAGCCATTTTGCTGAATTAGCAGTTTCCGCATCGATTGCCTTTATTCGGGAAGACCTCAAAGCCCGTTTCGGCTTGCCTTGGAGTAACGCAACGCAATCAGAGGTGCCGCTCATGGTTGTCGGCATGGGTAAATTGGGTGGCCTTGAACTCAACCTGTCATCAGATATCGATTTGATTTTTCTCTATGAGCATGAGGGTGAAACTACTGGTGGACCTAAGAGTTTATCCAACCAGGAATGGTTCACGAGAATGGGCAAACGCTTAATCAAGCTGCTTGCTGAGCACGACGCCAATGGGTTTGTTTTTAGGGTGGATATGCGCCTTCGTCCCAATGGAGATTCAGGACCCCTGGTATGTAGTTTGGATATGCTGGAAGAATATCTATTGGTTCAGGGGCGAGAGTGGGAGCGCTACGCCTGGATTAAAGGTAGATTAATCGCGCCTCTACCTGGGACCCCAGATTTTTCTCGCTGCCAAAGAGAGCTTGACCAACTGATTCGGCCCTTTGTATATCGTCGGCATTTAGATTACGGTGTGATTGCATCCATTCGGGATTTGCATGCACAAATTCAGGCTGAAGCAGAAAAACGCTCTTCGGGTCATCAAGGGCGTTCACGTGACATCAAGTTAGGGCGCGGCGGTATTCGAGAGATTGAGTTTTTGGCACAAATGTTTCAACTCATGCGGGGTGGTACAGATCCTCGCTTTAGAGTCCGCCCAAGCTTGGAGGTCTTAGATCTCATTAAACAATGTGGCATCTTGCCCGCCGATGAAGTGGATGCGTTACAGGCAGCCTATGTTTTCTTAAGACGCTTGGAGCATCGTCTTCAGGTATGGGATGACCAGCAAACCCACTATCTGCCTGATGATGCTGAAGTACGGTCACGGTTGGCGATTTCGATGCAAGGCCAAGAAGCACAAGTAAACGCTTTTATGACCGAACTGGAGCGGCATCAAAATAAGGTTGCTCAGCTTTTTGAAAAAGCATTTTTACTGGACGATGGCTCGCGTCTGGAGATTGCGCCCTTAGCTCGGGACTGGGCGCCTGATCCAATATTTTTCCCTGACTCCTATATTCGGTGGCAGTCGTGGATTGATAGCCCAAAACAAAAATTGTTGCCGGAAAAAAGTCGTTTAATTTTCGATAACTTGATGTGCAAGGCGGCAGAGAGTTTGCAGATTGAAGCTGCTACCTCGGCACATGCTGACCAAACACTGTTGCGTTTGTTTGATTTGCTTGAGGCAATTGCGAGGCGTAGTGCCTATCTTTCCATTTTGGCCGAGTATCCCAGAGCATTATCTAATGTGCTTGACTTACTCAAGGCGTCTCAATGGGGTGCGCAATATCTTACGCGTCATCCACATTTACTGGATCACTTATTGAACTCTCAAACCGAGAGAACTCTAATCGAGGATCCATCAAGATATTGGACCGAGGTGCGAGCCAATCTAAATATGCGGCTCGATGATGTTATGGCCGATAGTGATGGCTCTGAGCAGGCGATGGATATCCTACGAGTCACCCATCACAACGAAACCTTTATCACGCTATTGACTGATCTAGGTATTGGCGTGCAACAAGCACTGCCGGTAGAGCGGGTAAGCGACCATCTGTCTGCTTTAGCGGATTTAATTTTGCAGACGACATTTGAGCGGGTTTGGCCTAGTGTGGCTCAAAAGTTTGGGTTACTTCTCGAGGCTAGCCCTCCATTTGCAATTATTTCTTATGGCAAATTGGGCGGCAAAGAATTAGGCTATGCCTCTGATTTAGACATTATCTTTTTGTATCAAGCGGAAGACTCAGACTATGCGGCTCAAGAAACTTATGCCTTGCTAGCAAAACGCATGATTAATTGGTTAACTGCATTTACTTCTACTGGTAGCTTATTTGAAATCGATACGCGTCTTCGTCCTAATGGCTCTGCTGGATTCTTAGTAACGAATGCGGATGCCTTTAAAAAATACCAACTTCGAGAAGGTGATAATGCGGCTTGGGTCTGGGAGCATCAGGCCCTTACGCGAGCTCGTTGCTCGGCCGGTAATCCGGGCGTGGGCAAATTTTTTGACTCAGTTCGTTCCGAGGTGTTAAGTCAGAAACGAAATATTGAGCAGCTCAGGACAGAAATTTTAGAAATGCGCCGCAAGGTGCATGCAGGTCATCCCAATACCAAGGCCGATTTTGACTTAAAGCATGATTCTGGCGGTATGGTCGATATTGAATTTATTGTCCAGTTCTTGGTCTTGGCTTATGCCTATCAACACGCTCAACTCATTGGTAATCTTGGCAATATCGCTTTGTTGCGAATTGCTGGTGATGTGGGCTTAATTACCCAAGAGGCTGCACTCACTGTTGGCAATGCGTATCGATTGTTGAGGGCCCGTCAACATCGCTTGCGTTTGGATGGAGCCGAAAAGACCCAGATCAATCTAGAAAATGAGCTTGAGCTCATTGCGGCAAAAGATGCAGTTCAAGCGCTTTGGCTGGAGATTTTTAAAGCGCCTTCAAGCATTGGCTAGAAGTAATGCAGCTTTAGTTTTGTTCTAACAACTCACGGGCATGACGGCGAGTGGTATCGGTAATCGTAGCGCCACCAAGCATGCGGGCCACTTCTTCAACCCGTTCAGCTCTACCCAAGATCTGCACCTGTGATACTGTCTTTTCGCTGTTTTGAGATTTGCTGACTTTGAGGTGATGATTGCCTTGAGCCGCTACCTGTGGCAAATGAGTTACACATAAGATCTGGTGAGATTGACCCAATTGATGCAATAGTTTGCCCACTGTTTCAGCAACTGCGCCACCAATACCTGCATCTACCTCATCAAAGATGAGTGTGGGGGTGAATGAGGCTTTACTTGTAATAACGCTAATTGCTAGGCTAATGCGGGCCAGCTCTCCACCTGAGGCTACCTTAGCAAGTGAGCGAGGAGAGCTACCAGCATGACCGGCTACTAAAAATTCAATTTGCTCAAGACCTTGGGATCCGCCTTCGCTAAGGGGTGTTAAAGCGATCTCTAGGCGCCCACCTGCCATGGATAGATCTTGCATGGCATTAGTTACTAAATCGCCTAGCTCTTTGGCGGCCTTGCTGCGTTTTTGTGAAAGCTGTTTTGCCAGCTTTAAGTAAACGACTTCTTCTTGTTTGACTTGATCTCGGAGTGCTTCAATATTTTGGGATGCGGTTAAAGCGTCCAGGCGTTCTGATGTCTCCAAAAGAAGTTTTGGTAGTTCATCAACCTCTGCGCGATATTTGCGAGCGGTACTATGCAGTGCTTGCATACGCTCCTCAACTTCAGAAAGTCGAGCGGGATCTAAATCAATCTTTTGTAAGTAACGATTAAGGCCATGAATGGCTTCATCCAGCTGAATGCTGGCTGACCCTAGGGCTTGATTAATCTCGCCTAATGCTGGGTCATGCTCTGCTAGGGCGCCTACATTAATGCATACCTTCGATAGAGTAGATTCCAGAGAATTATCGGCATCACTCAATATTTCTATTGCCTCTTGGCAACCGCCAATCAGCTTTGCCCCATTTGCTAAGCGGGCGTGCTCGCTTTGAATGTTGGCCCATTCACCTTCTTGCGGTGAAAGTTCAGTAAGTTCTTCCAGTTGCCACTCAAGACGCTCACGCTCGCGTTCAACGTCTTGACCTGCATTTTCAGCTTGCTCAAGTCGGCGACGAGAGTCAGCCAGTGTTTTGAAGGTTTGAGCTACCTCTACAGCGAGTGGTAGTAGGCCGGCGTGACGATCGAGAAGTTCGCGTTGAGCGCCACCCTTTAATAGTAGTTGGTGCGCATGTTGCCCGTGAATGTCCACTAGCTGATCACCTGCTTCGCGCAATTGCGCTAGCGTGGCAACGCTGCCATTAATAAAGGCACGACTGCGTCCATTACTTTCTACGGTTCTTTTGAGTAATAAGCTTTGGCCCTCATCCTCAATAGGGAATCCTTGCGCATCAAGCCACTGACTAAAGGATTTCACTAGCTCTGGCTCAATACGAAAGAGTGCGGAAATTTCTGCGCGGTTACTACCTTCACGTATTTGGCTGCTATCAGCACGCTCACCCAGCACTAAGCCAAGGGCGTCTAGCAGAATTGATTTGCCTGCACCGGTCTCGCCGGTGAGCACAGTAAACCCGCTTGAGAAATCTAGCTCTAGCTGATCAACAATGACAAAGTCACGGAGTGAGATGGTTTGAAGCATGTATTAGCGTAGCAAAAAACTCGACATCAGAAAGTCGATGGGTATTCATTCCAGTGCAATTTCTCACGCAAAGTTTTGTAGTCGCTGTGATTGCTGGGGTGTAATAGGGCGATTGTTTTGTCGGATTGACGTACTTCAACCTTGTCGCCGCTCTGTAGATTGGTTTGTGATTGCATGTCGAAATTGACAATGACTTCAAGTCCATTCACAACCTCAATCACAGTAACACTATCTTGAGGCAAAACAATAGGTCGATTGGAGAGAGAGTGTGGCGCAATTGGGGCAAGCAATATGCCTGCCACATGTGGATGCAAAATAGGCCCGCCAGCTGAGAGTGCATAAGCAGTTGAGCCAGTAGGTGTCGATACGATTAGACCATCGGAGCGTTGGTTGTACATAAAGGAGCCATTGACGTGAACTGCCAACTCCACCATTCCTGAAATCCCAGAACGGTTCACGACAACATCATTGAGTGCTAACGCACGATTAATTTCTTTGCCATTACGAAGAACTACAGCATCGAGTAATGTGCGTGTATCGGCTTCGTATTCCCCGGAAATAATTTTGGGCAGCGTAGTCTGAACCGACTGAATTGGAATATCAGTCATATAACCAAGACGACCCATATTGATTCCAACGAGCGGAACATTGCTGCCTGCTAATTGACGTGCAATGCCTAGCATGGTGCCATCGCCTCCCAAAACGACAACAAGGTCAATTGCTCCAGCAAAGTCTTGCGCAGTTTTTGTGGGGTAGGTGTTCAAACCAAGGTGATTGGCTGTCTCAGACTCAATAAAGACCTCACAACCTAATCCTGAGACCACTTTGGCTAGGTCTTTTAGGTGCTCTTCAATGCCATCAGCATGAAATTTGCCGACAAGCGCAACCCGGCTAAATGCCTTTTTGCTGGAATTTGGGGATGGGCTTAACATATAACGATTAAACCATAGGCATAAAATCCCTTCCACCATGGATGAACGTTCCCGCGCCTTACTAAAAACTCTCATCGAGCGCTATATCGAGGAGGGTCAGCCTATTGGCTCGCGCACACTGTCTAGATTCTCGGGTTTGGACCTCTCCGCAGCCACTATTCGTAACGTGATGGCGGATTTAGAGGAGATGGGGCTTGTTACCAGCCCCCATACTTCAGCTGGCCGTATTCCAACCCCCCGGGGTTATCGCCTGTTTGTAGATACTATGGTGACGGTGCGCCCTTTGGAAGCGATGGCTGCTCGAGAGGTTGAAAAAGGCCTTCTACCGGATTCTCCACAAAGGGTCCTGAACTCGGCAGCGCAGATTTTGTCCAACTTGACCCATTTTGCTGGCGTTGTCATGACGCCCAAACGAGCCCAGGTTTTTAAACATATTGAGTTCTTGCGCTTGGGCGAAGGCAAGATATTGCTCATCATGGTTACCCCAGAGGGTGATGTGCAAAATCGTATATTACCAACGACTCAGGATTACACACCAAGTCAACTCATTGAGGCGGGTAACTTTATCAATGCCCAGTTTGCTGGAAAAAGTTTTGATCAAGTGCGTATGCATCTGAAATCCGACTTAGATAATTTGCGCACAGATATCGCTGGCTTAATGGCTTTGGCCTTGCAAACCGGTGTTGCTGATTACGACATGGGGCGGGGCGACATGGTTTTGTCTGGTGAGCGTCGCTTATTGAATGTTGGAGATTTAAGTTCCAACCTCGATAAATTACGCAAGATGTTTGATATGTTAGAGCAAAAATCGGTACTCATGCAATTGCTCGACGTATCAAGTCATGCGGACGGTATTCAAATATTTATTGGCGGTGAAAGTGATTTATTGCCTTATGAGGACCTCGCTGTAATCAGCGCCCCATATAGCGTAGACGGTCAAATAGTGGGAACGCTTGGGGTGATTGGGCCAACACGGATGGCATATGACCGAGTGATTCCGATTGTGGATATCACCTCAAAATTACTATCGGGCGCCTTAAGCTCCTGAGTACAGACCTAACTTTTTATATTTAAAACTCATTACCAGAGACAGAACATTTTGAATCCGAATCCGCATCTACGTGCTTCCAAAACCGCAGTGTTGCTTTTGAACTTGGGGACACCATCCGCCCCAACATCTAAAGCAGTGCGCGCCTATTTAAAAGAGTTTCTTTCGGATCCACGCGTAGTAGAAATTCCGCGCATTATTTGGTGGTGCATTTTGAATGGCATTATTTTGCCAATTCGTAGTAGTGCTTCTGCGAAAAAATATGCCTCTATTTGGTTACCAAAGTTAGGCTCTCCCTTAATGCATTACTCACGCTTGCAGGCGAAAGAATTGGGCGAGAAATTTGCCAATGAGGGGCATACAGTTTTGGTGGATTTGGCAATGCGCTATGGCCAGCCCTCTACACAGGTTGTCCTGGAGGGTCTTAAGGCACAAGGTATGGAGCGTTTATTGTTATTGCCTTTGTACCCTCAATACTCCGCCACAACCACGGCATCTAGCTTTGATGAAGTCTTTCATGTTCTCAGCACATGGCGCGACCAACCAGAGTTGCGTTTGGTCAAACACTATCACGACAACGCCGCATACATTTCCGCATTGCGTGATCAGGTGTTATCGAGCTGGGATAAAGATGGGCGCCCTGATTTTGCAAAAGGCGATCGCTTAGTGATGTCTTTCCATGGTTTGCCAAAGCGTAATTTAATGAAGGGTGACCCCTATCATTGCGAGTGTCTGAAAACAGGTCGCTTGCTGGGTGAGTCTCTGGGTTTAGAGCCTGGACAATATATTGTGACCTTCCAGTCCCGTTTTGGTAAGGCGGAATGGTTAAAGCCCTATACAGCTCCAACCATTGAAAAGTTAGCCAAAGAAGGTTGCCAGCGCATCGATATTTTTTGCCCTGGATTTCCGGCAGATTGCCTAGAAACACTAGAAGAGATCGCCATGGAAGCCCGCGAAATCTTCCTAGAGCATGGTGGTAAAGACTATCGCTATATTCCCTGCCTGAACAGCAGCCCCAAGTGGATAGAGGCTCTGAGCGATATTGCCCATCATCATCTTCAAGGCTGGTCTTTAGGCGTGGAGTCTGACGCTGAATTAGCGAAGCGCAATGAAAGGGCTGAGCTGGCTGAAAGAATGAAGTCTTGAAATTGCAACAATCAGCCCCATATTGCAAAGTAATAGCCATCTTTATAGAAAAGTAAAATAGCGTCCATGACACAAGAAAACCAAAACCCATCTCCAGAGCAAGAGAATCCTTCTGCAGAGCCAGTCAATGAATCTGCAGCAGAAACTCCGGCTGTGAAAACGCCTGAACAGGAAATTGCCGAACTCAATCAAAAGATTGGTGAGCTGCAAGATAACTTCTTGCGCGCTAAGGCGGAAGGAGAAAATATTCGTCGCCGTGCTGTGGAAGATATTGCGAAGGCGCATAAATTTGCGATTGAAAGTTTTGCAGAGCATTTGGTGCCTGTGACGGACAGTCTTTATGCTGCATTGAGTACCGATGCTGGTGATGCTAAGGCCTTTAAGGAAGGCCTGGAAATTACCCTTAAGCAGCTACTGTCTGCCTTTGAAAAAGGCCGCATGACAGAAATTAACCCTGCGGTTGGGGATAAGTTTGACCCGCACCACCATCAGGCCATTGCTTCCGTACCTTCTGAGCAAGAGTCCAACACAGTGGTTTCTGTATTGCAGCGGGGCTACACCGTAGCCGATAGGGTTCTCAGACCTGCTTTAGTGACGGTCAGTGCCCCAAAATAAGCTAAAAAGGGACTAAAACCCTAAAAAAGGCATAAAAAAGTTGAAAAAGGCAGATTTCTGCCTTTTTTGCTCTTTATCCCCTTGAAATCCCCTTTTTAGACCCCATTTACTGGGTATCGAAATATTTATCAGTACAACAAACAATTTAATTTTTTGGAGCAATTATGGGAAAGATTATCGGAATCGACTTAGGAACCACGAATTCATGCGTTTCAGTCGTTGAAAACAATGCACCTAAAGTTGTCGAGAACGCTGAAGGCGGTCGCACAACTCCATCCATCATCGCTTACGTTGAAGATGGCGAAGTATTGGTTGGTGCGCCTGCAAAGCGTCAGTCAGTAACCAATCCTAAAAATACTATCTACGCAGTGAAGCGTTTGATGGGTCGTAAATTTACTGATCCTGAAGTGCAAAAAGACATCAGCTTGATGCCATATTCAATCATCGCTGCTGATAACGGCGATGCTTGGGTGTCAGCACGCGACAAGAAAATGGCGCCACAGCAAGTGTCCGCTGAAATCTTGCGTAAGATGAAGAAAACTGCCGAAGATTATCTCGGCGAAGAAGTGACAGAAGCAGTGATTACTGTTCCTGCTTACTTTAACGATAGTCAACGTCAAGCAACTAAAGATGCTGGCCGTATTGCTGGTTTAGATGTGAAGCGCATCATCAACGAGCCTACTGCTGCTGCATTAGCGTTTGGCTTGGACAAGCAAGACAAAGTGGATCGCAAGATCGCTGTGTATGACTTGGGCGGCGGTACATTCGACGTATCCATCATCGAGATTGCTAACGTTGACGGTGAGAAGCAGTTTGAGGTGCTTTCTACCAACGGCGACACCTTCTTGGGTGGTGAAGACTTTGACCAACGCATCATTGATTGGATCATTGCTGAGTTCAAGAAAGAACAAGGCGTTGATTTGAGCAAAGACGTATTGGCGTTGCAGCGTTTGAAAGACGCTGCTGAGAAAGCCAAGATCGAATTGTCATCTGCGCAGCAAACTGAAATCAATTTGCCATACGTAACAGCTGACGCTAGCGGTCCTAAGCATTTGAACTTAAAGTTGACCCGTGCCAAGCTAGAGTCTTTGGTTGAGGAACTGATTAGCCGTACCGCTGGTCCTTGCTTAACTGCCATTAAAGACGCTGGTGTAAACGTAGCGGACATCGACGATGTAATTTTGGTTGGCGGTCAAACCCGTATGCCTGCGGTTCAAGACAAAGTAAAAGAAATCTTTGGTAAAGAGCCACGCAAAGACGTTAACCCAGATGAAGCTGTTGCTGTTGGCGCTGCAATTCAGGGTTCTGTATTGTCTGGCGATCGTAAGGACGTATTGCTCTTAGACGTTACCCCACTGTCATTGGGTATCGAAACTCTTGGCGGCGTCATGACCAAGATGATTCCGAAGAACACCACAATCCCTACCAAGCATTCACAGGTTTACTCCACTGCGGAAGATAACCAGCCTGCTGTAACTATTAAGTGCTTCCAAGGTGAACGCGAGATGGCTGCGGCAAACAAGTTGCTCGGTGAATTTAACCTCGAAGGTATTGCTCCTGCGCAACGCGGTATGCCACAAATTGAAGTGACTTTTGACATCGATGCCAACGGTATTTTGCATGTAACAGCAAAAGACAAAACCACTGGCAAAGAGAACAAGATCACCATCAAAGCAAACTCTGGTTTGACTGAAGAAGAAATTCAACGCATGGTGAAGGATGCTGAAGCCAATGCTGCTGAAGATAAGAAAGCGCTTGAGTTGGTAACTGCTCGCAATACTGCAGATGCCTTGGCTCACTCAACCAAGAAGGCTTTGGAAGAGCATGGTGCTAGCTTAGAGGCTTCCGAAAAAGAAGCGATTGAAGCAGCCTTGAAAGACTTGGACGAAGCTATTAAAGGTAGCGACAAAGAAGCAATTGAAGCTAAAACAGAAGCTTTGGGTAAAGCAAGTCAGAAGCTGGGCGAAAAAGTCATGGCGGCTGAACAAGCTAAAGCTGGCGGTGCCGCACCTGGTGCAGCCCCTGGCGCTGCCCCTGATGCGGATGTTGTTGACGCTGACTTTAAAGAGGTTGATGACAAGAAGTAATTCTGCAATTAGTCATTCATTAACGTAGTTTTGATGTACTTAAATAACAAGTCGGCCTCGTGCCGACTTGTGTCATTCAGGTTGTTGAGAGGAATAGGCCGTGCCTAAAAGTAAACGCGATTTTTATGAAGTGCTTGGTGTAGCAAAAGGTGCCAGTGACGATGAGCTAAAAAAGGCTTATCGCAAGATGGCGATGAAACATCACCCTGATCGCAATCCCGATAGCAAAACGGCTGAAGCCCAATTTAAAGAAGTTAAGGAAGCTTACGAAACCTTAACCGATCCCAATAAACGTGCCGCCTATGATCAATATGGTCATGCTGGCGTGGACCCATCTATGGGTGGCGGATTTGGCGGCGGCGGTTTCGGTGGTGGTGGATTTTCTGATGCGTTTGGGGATATCTTTGGGGATATCTTCGGTCAAGGCGGCGGCCGTCATTCTGGCCCTCAAGTCTATAAAGGCGCAGATTTACGCTACAACATGGACATTACGCTTGAGCAAGCCGCTGAAGGTTATACAACCCAAATTCGTGTACCTAGCTGGAGTAATTGCAAGCCTTGTCATGGTGCCGGCGCAGAGCCTGGATCTAAGGCTGAGACTTGCACAACCTGTAACGGTCATGGTCAAGTGCGTGTGCAACAAGGCTTCTTCTCCATGCAGCAAACTTGCCCTAAGTGCCGCGGCACTGGCGAGCACATTCCAAAGCCATGCAAGACTTGCCACGGTAGCGGAAAGCATAAAGAACAAAAAACACTTGAGATCAAAATACCGGCAGGCATTGATGATGGAATGCGTGTCCGCTCAGTGGGTAACGGTGAACCAGGTGTCAATGGTGGACCCTCCGGCGATCTTTATGTAGAGGTGCGTGTTAAGCCGCATAAAGTCTTTGAGCGTGATGGCAGTGACTTACATGTTCAAATGCCAATCTCTTTTGCGACAGCTACCATCGGTGGTGAAATCGAAGTGCCAACACTCTCTGGTCGCGTGGAGTTTCCAATTCCTGAGGGAACTCAGACGGGTAAGACTTTCCGCTTACGAAACAAGGGTATTAAGGGTCTGCGATCTACCTTGGTGGGCGATCTCTTTGTCCACGTTCTGGTAGAAACTCCGATTAAGCTTACAGAAGAGCAAAAGAAATTATTGAAGCAGTTTGACGATAGTCTGAAATCTGCTGGCGACAAACACAGCCCCCAACAAAAAGGTTGGTTTGATGGTGTAAAGAGTTTCTTTAGCTAGTAACTAGTGGGCAGGCTAGCTGGCAATTAGCCAGCAAAGCCATGCTCGGGCCCGGGGAATTTCCCGGACTTCACTTCGCGTACGTAAGCCTTGACTGCGGCCTCAACGGAGTGATGACCATCCATAAAGTTTTTGACAAACTTCGGTGGTTTGCCTGGGCTGATGCCCAACATATCCTGTAGTACCAATACTTGACCAGAGCAATCTGGACCGGCACCAATTCCGATAGTGGGAATATGAAGTTCAGCAGTAATCTTTTCGCCCAATGAAGAGGGAATTGCTTCCAGCACTACCATTTGGGCTCCAGCTTCTTGGCAGGCAAGTGCTTGCTCAAGCATGACGCTTGCAGCATCTTTAGATTTGCCCTGTACTTTGTAGCCGCCCAAGACATGAACTGATTGAGGTAGTAATCCTAAGTGAGCGCAAACAGGAACACTGCGCTCAACTAAATGACTAATGACATCAATCTGCCAGTCGCCACCCCCTTCAAGCTTGACCATGTCTGCACCAGCGCGCATCAATTGAGCAGAGGACTCTAAGGCCTGTACTGGATCTCCGTAGCTTGCAAATGGGAGGTCAGCGATGAGAAATGCATGGGTATTAGCACGGGCTACACATTCAGTGTGATACGCCATTTGTTCAATGGTCACTGGTGTAGTGCTGGAGTGTCCTTGGATCACATTCCCAAGAGAGTCACCAATCAAGATCGTTTCAACAGCGCAGCGATTGAGAAGCGCTGACATAGTTGAGTCGTATGCCGTGAGCATGGCAATTTTTTCACCCTCAGCATGCATTGCGAGGAGCTTAGTAATTGTGATTGGCTTGTCGCCTTGTAAGTAACCCATGGCGAGAGTTTAATGAATTAATGCGCTGTTTGGCTATAAACGTCTTTTTCCCCGCAATTGCAGTTCCTGCAGGGGAGTTTTTCAATTCTTTGGTGTGCCACGTTAGGGAGGTAGGCCTTGAGTTCGCCCCAGTTGGGCAAAAAGATATCGGGAGCGATTTCTAGGAGGGGTAGGAGCACAAATGAGCGCTCGATAATTCTAGGGTGCGGCAGCATCAATTCTGTTTCGCTTTGAGTAACCCCCTCAAACGAAAGGATGTCTAGGTCAAGAGTCCGGGGGGCATTTGCATATGGGCGCTCACGACCAAATTCTTGTTCGATGGTTTGGCAAACATGTAATAGGCCGTAGGGGCTTAACTCGGTTTCGACTTCAATGACGGCATTAATGTAGTCACCGCCTGTAGCCTCAACAGGCGCGCTTTGATAAAAACAGCTTTTTGCCAAGATTTGCAGTTCGGAGCGCAATGCCAAACAAACAATGGCATCAGTAATAAGCTGACGCGTGTCGCCGATGTTGCCGCCAAATCCGATATATGCCCGTGCCATAGGTTTCCAAACTAGAGATGAAACTACTTTACTGAAATTTCTCTAAGTCTGCTTAGCTTGCTGCACTCTCTGGGGGCACTGCCGCTTTCGGCTTTCTACGACGCCGTCTTTTGGCAGGACTTGGGCTGTTACCAGATTCATTTTTGACGCTAGCCATCAGCTCATCTTGCCCTGTGACGTCGGTTGCAATGAAGTCTGTCCACCATTGCCCGATTGCTGGGTTTAATTCCCCCGTGGCGCAGCGAAGCAACATAAAGTCATAACCCGCTCTAAAACGTGGGGATTCGATGAGGCGATAGGGGTAGCGCCCCACGCGTCTCTCAAAGCGAGGCTGCATAGACCAAATTTCGCGCATATCGCTTTCGAAGCGTCGTTGAATCGTCATGCCGCTACTTTGAGTGGCAATCGTGTCGTCCATCGCATCATGCAAGGCGGGAATATTAGCCATTCCTTTAGCAGAATTGGCTTTCCAATTCTTTAGTAGATCAGGCCAGAGCAGGGTGGCAAATAAAAATCCAGCAGAAACACTTTTACCGGATTGAATGCGTTCGTCAGTATTAGCCAAAGCCAGCTTTACAAAATCATTGGCCCCTTTGGAGTCTGCGCCTGTATCCAGAATATGGTCTAGGAGCGGGAGTAGGCCATGATGCAATCCCGCATCCTTGAGTCCTTGAATTGCTGCCCAGGAGTAGCCAGACATCAAGAGCTTCAAAATTTCATCAAAAAGTCTCGCAGAGGGGACGTCGTTTAATAATTTGCCTAGCTTTGCTATGGGCGCGCGCGTAGCGCCATCTAATTCAAAGCCAGTCTTAGCTGCAAAGCGAACTGCGCGAAGCATGCGTACCGGATCTTCGCGATAGCGCTTTGCTGGGTCACCAATCATGCGCAAAGTTTTCTTTTGCATGTCCGCCACGCCACCGTGATAGTCCAAAACAGTTTCAGACGAAGGGTCGTAATACATCGCGTTGATTGTGAAATCGCGTCTTGCAGCATCCTCACCTTGCGAGCCCCAGACGTTATCGCGCAGGATCCGGCCGCTTTCAGCTACGTGATCTCCGGCGTTATCTAACAAGGCCCTGAAGGTTGACACCTCGATGATTTCAGGATGGCCTTTACCAAAAAAAGTTACGTGCACTATTTGAAAGCGGCGACCAATTAGGCGCGCTTTGCGAAAGAGTCTTTGCACTTGATCTGGTGTTGCATTGGTTGCCACGTCAAAATCTTTTGGACTGATACCAAGAGCAAGATCTCTGACGGCGCCACCGACAATAAATGCCTCAAATCCTGCTTGCTGTAATGTATGCGTTACCTTAACTGCGTTCTTAGAAAGCAAGTGCGGATCAATTCGATGTGCTTTTTTAGGGATGCGCTTTGGGGCGCCGGTATTGTTGGCCTGCGTATGCTTGACCATCGGGTCACGCCGCAAAATACGTTTAATAAATTTAGTGATCATGCAAACAATTCAAGAATGGGCCAGTTGCGCTGCTTAGCTTCGTTGCGAAGACGATCATCTGGATTGGTGGCAACAGGATGACTTACTTTTTCGAGTAAAGGAAGATCGTTCATCGAGTCAGAATAAAAATAACTATAAGGCAAGGCATCTAAAGACAGTTTTTGAGATGCTAACCAGTCGTGTAGATTTTGAATCTTACCTTCGCGGAAATTGGGAATGCCTTTGACTTCCCCAGTGTAGTTACCTAATGGATGGTTATCTGCAGTGGCTGGCTCTGTGGCAATCAGGTGCTCAATGCCAAAGCTTTCAACAATAGGGCGTGTCACAAAGCTGTTGGTGGCAGTAATCACGCAGCAAAGATCGCCCGCATCTTGGTGGCGTTTCACAAGATCGATGGCTTGTTGTCGGAGTTGGCCATTAATAACCTCTTTCATAAAGGCGTCATGCCAATCTTTGAGTTGCGCGCGCGAATGCTCTGAAAGTGGTTTCAAGGCAAAGCGTAAAAACTCATGAATATCCAGCTTACCTTCTTTGTAGTCTTGATAAAAGCGCTCGTTTTGTCGTGCATAGTATTCGCTATCCACAACGCCAATGCGAGCCAAAAATTGACCCCATTCGTAATCGCTATCGCAAGGCAAAAGGGTGTGGTCTAAATCGAAAAGGGCTAGCTGAGTCACGAATTGATATTTAATAAATTATTTGGGCTGCAAGAGCTCGCGAACAAGGGGTAAGGTTACAGCACGTTTTGTTTCAAGGGAGTAAGCGTCTAAAGCATCCATCAATGCCATCAGGCTGGGCATATCGCGATAAAAGCGACTTAACAGCCAAGGCAACACATCGGGGGATAAAACAAGCCCTCGCTCTTTGGCTGCTTCCTCTAGTGCTTGTATTTTCTCATCATCATCCAAAAGCTGCGTTTGAAAGATCAAACCCCAGCCCAGACGGGTTCGCAGGTCTTCTCGAAGCTTGAGATTGGCTGGTGCAGCGTTTCCGGCCATAAAAATATGAATCGCTTTGCTTGCTTGAACGCCATTCAGAATCCGAAATAGAGAGCTAACAAGACGATCATCTAGCTGGTCAACATCATCAACGGTAATGACTGAGGGCGCATCACTTTCAGTCATTACATTCATCTTTTCTTCTAGGCGAACCCAAGCAGTAGGCTCGAGGGGGGAGAGGGCAATGTGTAATAGGCCGGCTCGCTTTGCCGCATTTTCAATGGCATTGAGTAGATGAGTACGACCTGAACCCTCTGGCCCCCACCAATAAATCCAGCGCTGATTGAGTGGGTTATCAGAGCTTTGAGGGTTGGCCTTGCCCCAAGTTTTTTCGATATTTTGCAGAGCAGAAATTAAGGCAAGATCTTTCCCGGGAAGATAGTTTTCTAAACTAGCTATGGGTGAGTGACTGATGTCTAGCGCAAATTGTTTTGGAAGCGAGGGTGTATTCATTACTGCCAAATTTATTTTTGATACCAAGAGCTTTGCGTATAAATAGACCATATGTACTGGACTAAGACTAAGCTGACTGCACTAATTGGCAGGGCGAGTAATACCCCAAAGAAGCCAAATAGCTTGCCAAAGAAAAGCAGTGCAAACAAGACGGCAACGGGATGCAGGCCAATGCGCTCACCAACTAGGCGCGGTGTCAGGAAGAATCCTTCCAAGAATTGTCCAATTCCATAGATGACTAGTACACCGATGATTTCTGAGCCTGGACCAAATTGAAGAAGGGCAGAAACTATAGCAAGCGTGAATCCCAGTGTAATGCCGATATAGGGGATCACAATCATTAATGCTGTAAATACACCTAAGGCAACGGCGCCTCTAATGCCGATTAAACTTAAGCTAATACTATAAAAAGCGGACATGATGGAAACAACAATCACCATGCCATTGAGGTACTGAGAGAGCAGTCCATCGGTATGCATTGCAAGATGATGTACGGTTTCTTGGGCGCGCTTAGGCACTAAATTTTTGACGTACTGAAAAAATTGATTCCAATCGATCAATAAATAAAACATCACAAATAAAATTAATACGGAATTTACAAAGCCAGTGATGACCGAGCTGCCCGACATGAGTACTGTATCTATCGTAGTGCTCATCAGGGAGTCAGCATTGTCGCTAATGTGTTCCGAAATCTTTTGAGAGGCGGTGCTTTTTAAGCTACCCCAATCAACATCAATATGAAATTCAGCTAATTTAGGTCCCAGCCATGCTTGTGTATTTGAGATCCATCCTGGGAGCTGGGCTTTAATTAGGGGAATTTCTGTTTTAAGCAGGCCAACAAATAGGCTCACAATGGCAATTACGACTGCCAGACCTAGAACAACGGTGAGAGCTGCAGCCAAGGATGCGGGCAGGCGCCTTCTTTCCAGCCATAGAAAAGCAGGCCTCAGGATGTAGGCAAGGATGAATGCAGCCAGAAAAGGGGTAAAAATTTCAGCCATGACGAGTAATCCTCTAGAATTCAATGATTCTACTGACCTAGTAGCATTTTTTACTAATATTCCAGCGCTCACATGACCTCATCTACTAATTCTTCCTCAAAAGGCCTTTCCTACCGTGACGCTGGTGTTGATATTGATGCTGGGGATGCCCTGGTTGACCGTATTAAGCCGCTTGCCAAGAAAACCATGCGCGAGGGTGTTTTGGCCGGAATTGGCGGCTTTGGAGCCCTTTTTGAGGTGCCTAAGCGCTATAAAGAGCCAGTATTAGTATCCGGTACGGATGGTGTTGGTACCAAGCTAAGGCTAGCTTTTGAGTGGAATCGTCATGAAACCATCGGTCAAGACTTGGTGGCCATGAGTGTGAATGACATCCTGGTTCAGGGTGCTGAGCCCCTTTTCTTCTTGGACTACTTTGCATGCGGCAAGTTGACTGTGGATACAGCAGCAACGGTTGTTGGCGGCATTGCCAAGGGTTGTGAATTATCTGGCTGCGCATTGATCGGTGGTGAGACCGCAGAAATGCCGGGTATGTACCCACCAGGTGAATATGACTTAGCCGGATTTGCCGTGGGCGCAGTTGAAAAATCCAAAATCATTACTGGCGCAACGATTGTTCCGGGTGATGCGGTATTAGCAATTGGCTCTAGTGGTGCGCATTCGAATGGCTACTCATTAGTGCGTAAGATTATTGAGCGTGCTGGTGCAAAGCCTACTGATGATTTAGGCGGCCGCCCATTGGGTGATGTCGTGATGGCGCCAACTGAGATTTATGTGAAGCCACTACTCAAATTGATTTCTGAAATCAATGTAAAAGGAATGGCGCATATCACTGGCGGTGGTTTGGTGGATAACGTGCCACGTGTGCTCCCAGAAAATACTCAAGCTGTTTTGCATCGCGATAGCTGGCAAATGCCAGACCTCTTCCGTTGGTTGCAAATGAAGGGCGGCGTTGCTGATGCAGAAATGGTGCGCGTATTTAACTGCGGCATTGGTATGGTTGTGATTGTTGCGCCCGACCAAGTGGATGTAGCAATCAAATCATTGACTGCGCAAGGACTTAAGGCTTGGACAGTTGGCGAAGTGGTTGAGCGACCAAAAGATGCGCCGCAAACTATCGTTATCTAAACGATCTGCCATTATTTTTTGATTAGATTACTTTTGCAGTAATCTAGCGCCGCCTTCAACTCTTCGGGGTTGAAGGGGTCAAATATATTTCTTCCATCTATTGCACGCAGCCAAGTAAGCTGACGCTTACCAAGTTGGCGCGTTGCCGCTAATGCTTTGTAGCGCATTTCTTCAGCATCAATCTCGCCATTGAGAAATTCCCAGGCTTGGCGATAGCCTACCGAACGGACGGCCGGAAGATCCGCATGTAAGCCACTATTACTACGCAGTGCTTTGACTTCATCCATAAATCCAGCGGCAAGCATTTCATCAAAACGCTTTTCTAAGTTCAAATGCAATCGCTTGCGATCGCTTGGTTCAAGTGAAACTAACGTAATCCAAGATGGAATCGCTGAGCCTTCTCTGCCATCCTCGCTGGGTGAGTCAGCCAGTAACACAGACATGGGTTTACCGGTAATTTCATAAACCTCCAAGGCGCGTTGCACTCGTTGAGAATCGTTTGGCTTTAAGCGCGCCGCAGTTTCGGCGTCAACCTCGGCAAGTTTGTCGTGCATTGCTGGCCAGCCAATGGCTTTACCTTCTTCATCTAAGCGAGCCCGAATCTCTGGGTTTGCTGGAGGCAGCGAGGAGAGACCATGCGCCCACGCCCGCCAATACAACATCGTTCCCCCTACCACCACTGGAATATTGCCTCGCGCACGAATCTCGGTGCAAAGTCGTTTTGCATCATTAGCAAAACGCGCCGCTGAATACACTTCAGTAGGATCGATTATGTCAATCAGATGATGAATAACTGCTTCTTGTTCTGACTTAGTTGGTTTGGCGCTGCCAATATCTAAACCCCGATAGACCAAAGCAGAATCCATGCTGATAAGTTCAATCGTTAGGCCAACGGATTTCGCATACTCAGCCAAAGACATGGCGAGATGGGTTTTGCCTGCACCAGTGGGCCCAACAATACAAAGCGTTGAGACTTCATCTGGAGCATGCATAGGCTGAATGTAGGGTTCAGTTTGCATACCTGATTATAAGAGCCTGTTAATATCCGCAACAACCCATAAGTTAAAGAGCGAGTTGATGGATACCCTTTTGCAAATTAGTGATTTATTGCTGCATATTGATAAACATTTAGATGTGGTGATTCAGCAATACGGTCCTTGGGCCTATGGCCTCCTATTTGCTATTGTTTTTGCAGAAACAGGCTTAGTGGTTGCACCTTTCTTGCCTGGAGACTCACTCTTATTTATTGCCGGCGCCTATTGCGCTACCGAGCATTTCAATATCTGGACCTTGTGTATTGGTTTGTTGATTGCTGCAGTCGCTGGTAATACCGTGAACTACTTCATTGGCCGGTGGATTGGTAAGCGAGTATTCAGCAGTCAATCGCGCTGGATTGATCAAGGCGCTTTATTAAAAACCCACGCTTTTTATGAAAAGCATGGTGGCAAAACAATCATCCTTGCCCGCTTCTTGCCAATTATTCGTACCTTTGCACCTTTTATTGCGGGTGTATCCGAGATGAACTTCTCACGCTTTCAGTTATTCAACATCACCGGTGCAGCGCTGTGGGTCTTTGGTTTGGTAATTGCCGGATATTTCTTTGGCAATATCCCTGTCATTCGTCAGAACCTCAATGTGATCGTCCTGGTGGGTGTTGGTGCGGCTGCAGTGCCAGTTTTATTCGCAGCTATCTACAAAATTTTTCAACGCAAGAAAAACTAATACAAGTTTGAAAACCAAAGTGCCACCACTAAAGCCAATTTGGCTTTAGTGCAGCTTAGTCTGACTTTCGAGGGTGGCGATATGCTCACGGATATCGCTGGCATCTTCAGCTTCTGGAACTTCACTGAGATAGCGATGCATATCCGCCAATGCGGGACGCAAATACTCTAGTTGCGCAAAGATCAAACCTCTGTCCCGAATCTCTTCAATAGAGTCTGGCAGCAGAATGACGAGACGTTCTTGAATACCCAATAAGCGCTCCCAGCGCTCATGTTCTGAGTAAATCATTTTGAGATTTCTCAGAAAGCGCGACAGAATCTCTCTCGAGCTAGAGGCGCGCAGGAAGATGTTGAGCGGCAGGCTCAACTCACCTCTATAGCCTTTAGCGTCCAAGTAGGGGTCAAGCATTTCTTGTAGCTGAGCCTTTGATAGTGATTCACCAGTCAAGGGATCCATGATCACTTCACCTTGTTGCAAAGAGATGCGCATCATGAAGTGATTCGGAAATGAAACGCCCCGAATTTTCAAGCCAATTTGATTGCCTAATTCCATCATCAAAATCGCCAATGAGATGGGAATCCCTCTACGGTTTTCAAGTATGTAATGCAAGTACGAATTTTCAGGAGCATAAAAATCATTTGGGTTCGGACCAAAACCCAGCTCGGTATAAAAGAAATGCTTCAGAATTTGTAAGCGCTGAACAGGTGAGGTATCGGGCGTGATGCGTGTTTTGAGTTTGTTGCCCATCTCATCAATTTGATCGAGCACCCCTTGAACATCAAGATCAGGATAAGCGTGCTGTGCAACAGCGATTGCAGCCTCCGTTAAAGGAAGATGTTCGTCTTCAGCAACTAGGGAAGTGAAATAGTCGAGTTGTTGTGTTGGCATGCTAGCTATTTTGCATGACGCAAGAATTTTTGCCAGCGAATTCCAACTAAGGCCAAGGATGCGAAGTAAACAATGGCAGCAAGACCTAACCATGCCCCTACCAAGCCAATGCGCAGCCAAGGCTCCGCTTGGAGGGCGATCCAATTGTGCGTACTGGCGGCATAAATCAGTACGGCTGTGAAGGGGGCGAGTGCGAGCAATAGCTGACCGAGATACTTGATCCAGCCTGAATTAGGCAAGGCCCCGCGTCGATGCAGGCCAACCCAGAGCAATGCGGCATTCAAGCAAGCGCCAGTGCCAACTGAGAGGGCAAGGCCAGCATGCCCAAGCCAAGGAACAAATACTAGATTAGCTAATTGGGTAGCTACCAAAACGAGCAAGCCAATCTTGACTGGCGTGCGAATATCTTGGCGTGAATAAAATCCGGGCGCCAAAATTTTTACCAGAATCAAACCAATGAGGCCAACCCCATAAGCCGCCAATGCACGTTGCGTCATCACGACATCAAGCGCAGTGAATTTGCCATAGTGATACAAGACTGCCGCTAGAGGCTCGCCAAAGATAAAGAGTGCAATTGCGCAAGGTGCAGCTAGCAAAAAGGTGAGTTGCAATCCCCAGATGAGTAACTCACCAGCATGTGCTAGATCGTTTTTGGCATTGGCCTTACTGAGACTTGGCAAAAGAACGGTTCCTAATGCAACACCCAGTAATGCAGTTGGAAATTCCATTAAGCGATCTGCGTAAGATAGCCATGACACGCTTCCTGCCTGCAGACGTGAAGCAATGTTGGTATTGATAATGAGGGAGATTTGCGCAACCGAGACCGCAAATACTGCGGGCCCCATTAATTTCATGACGCGCCGAGCTTCAGGATTGGTGACGGCTGACTTGATGGCGCCAGGTAACAAACCAATTCGAGGTAATAGGCCGAGGCGAGCAAGCGTTGGAACTTGCAGGGCAAGTTGCAGTATTCCGCCAAGTAAAACACCAATACTTAAGGCATAAATTGGTTGCTCTAAGTGGGGTGCCAAAAAGATAGCGCTACCAATTAAGGCAAGATTGAGCAAGACAGGCGTAAAGGCCGGGATTGCAAAGCGGTGATAGGTGTTTAGGATCCCCGCCGAGAGGGAGACCATAGAAATCAGCCCAATATAAGGGAACATGATTCGGGTCATAACGACGCTGGCGTCATAAGCTGGACCACCTTTAAACCCTGTGGCAATGACCAGAATGAGCACTGGGGCGCCAATGACTCCCAGTAGTACCGTAAGCAACAAAGCCCAAAATAAGAGCGTGGCGACTGCATTTATGAGGATTTTGGCCTTAGTTTGATCTTCGTTTGTGGCAATTTCGCCCAAAATCGGTACAAAAGCTTGAGAAAAGGCCCCTTCGGCAAATAGCCGACGTAGCAAATTGGGTAGCCTAAAAGCCACATTAAAGGCATCTGTCCACTCGGAAGCCCCGAAACTACGGGCAATGAGGGTCTCCCGGAGCAGGCCCGTAATACGGGATAGCATAGTCAGAGAGCTGACCTTGGCGGCGGCAGAAAGCAGATTCATGAGGCGATTTTCACCTATTTATCGGTCGGCTGGGCTTTTTTGCCCCTTTAAGGTAAAATCTTGGGTTTTGGCGAGCTTGCTTATGAATCTGGCAAGTCCGCAAGATTTTTAACTAATCGCATTTTGCAATTTATAGAGGCAAGGTTTAAAGATGGCCAATACAGCACAAGCGCGCAAGCGTGCACGCCAAGCAGTAAAACAAAACGAACATAACTCCAGTTTGCGTTCAAAGCTCCGCACTTCCATTAAGGCAGTTCGTAAAGCGATTGAAACTGGTGATAAAGCTTCGGCAGCTAAAGTTTTCGCGGCAACTCAAGCAACAATCGACAAGATTGCTGACAAAAAGATTGCCCACAAAAATACTGCAGCTCGTCAGAAGTCACGTTTGTCTGCAGCTATCAAGGCGATGGCAGCGTAATACAGTTTTAGTTTTAGGCTGGTCGAAGTAGTTTCGACCTAAGCCCGCTCCTCATCAGAGCGGGTTTTTGTTTTTAAGGCTGGGATGGGGTTGTTGGGTTGAACTCACACGCCTCTTCGATTGGTAGGCTGTTGTCTTTGGCAAAGTTCATGACAAAGTCTAGTGCTCGAGGATCTAGATCCCTCAGTCTGGTATCGATAACAACGCATTTCACTTTTGCAATAAGCACTGGTCTGACATAGGGCGAATAAGTGAAGCGAGGGTCCCCGGAGTCACCGGGAGGGCGAAAAGTAGCCATCACCCCGCACAGACGCTCCGCCCAATCACTGGGCCGAAATGGTTTGCCAGAAGTGGTAATGCCTTGAATGAAAAGCTTTTTGTGGTTCAAGTTCGCGTAATGATGGTTGTAGAAATAGTGTTCTAAGTCCTCTAGCTTAACAGCCCAAGTTGGCCGTAAGATGGCTTTAGGGTCTATTTTCGTGCAGCCGAATGTTTGAAGAAAAAAATGCAAGCCAAAACTTTAGTAGAAAGCTCAACTATGACATCTCTGGCTAAGCCGCAAGTGCCCGGTCAGGTAAAGCACTACCTGCAGTTTTCTGACCTGACTCGTGAAGAGTACGACTATTTGCTCAAGCGTTCAGCGTGGCTCAAGGCCAGGTTCAAGAGCTATGAAACTTGGCATCCACTGCATGACCGCACTTTGGCCATGATTTTTGAGAAGCATTCCACCCGCACTCGCCTCTCCTTTGAGGCAGGCATCCATCAGCTTGGTGGTCATGCGGTGTACCTAAACACCCGAGATACCCAATTGGGTCGTGGCGAGCCGGTAGAGGATGCTGCTCAGGTGATTTCAAGGATGACGGACATCATCATGATTCGCACCTTTGGCCAAGACATTATTGAGCGTTTTGCATCGAATTCGCGGGTGCCGGTAATCAATGGCCTGACAAACGAATTTCACCCTTGCCAAGTATTGGCCGATATTTTTACGTTTGTAGAGGCTCGCGGCCCAATTCAGGGAAAAACGGTAGCCTGGGTAGGCGATGCCAACAATATGGCCTACACCTGGCTCCAGGCTGCTGAATGCCTAGATTTTCAGTTGAGCTTCTCTGCACCAGAGGGTTATCAGTTGGATGCAACACGTTTGTCACCGAAGTCCGCCAAGCATTTAACCATTTGCGCCGACCCAAAGGAAGCCTGCAAAGGCGCTGATCTGGTGAGTACTGACGTCTGGACCAGCATGGGTTATGAAGATGAAAATACCTTACGCATGAATGCTTTCCAGGATTGGATGGTGGATGAAGAATTAATGTCCTTGGCTAAGCCTAATGCGCTATTTATGCACTGCTTGCCAGCACACCGTGGTGAAGAGGTTTCGGCAGGAGTGATTGATGGGCCCCAAAGTATTGTCTGGGAAGAAGCGGAAAATCGTTTACATGTCCAAAAAGCCCTCATGGAGTATTTACTCTGCGGTCGTTTAGATTAAGTAATAGAGCTTGAGCAATAAAATAAGTAGCAAATAACAAGCAATTCGTTTTCATTAATTTTGATTGAATAAGAAAAACATGTCCGATATTAAAAAAGCAGTCTTAGCGTATTCCGGCGGTCTAGATACCAGTGTGATCTTGAAGTGGCTTCAAGATACCTATGGCTGCGAGATCGTGACCTTTACCGCTGACTTAGGTCAGGGCGAAGAGTTGGAGCCAGCGCGTGCTAAGGCTTTGCAATTTGGCATCAAGCCTGAAAACATTTTTATTGATGATTTGCGTGAAGAGTTTGTGCGTGACTTTGTGTTCCCGATGTTCCGTGCGAATACGATTTATGAAGGCGAATATTTGTTAGGCACCTCTATTGCCCGTCCATTGATCGCTAAGCGTCAAATTGAAATTGCTCGCTTAACTGGTGCTGACTCTGTATCGCACGGCGCTACCGGTAAAGGAAATGACCAGGTTCGCTTTGAGTTGGGTTACTACGCTCTTGAACCAGGAATTAAAGTAATTGCTCCTTGGCGTGAATGGGATCTTCTCTCACGTGAAAAGTTGATGGCTTACGCAGAAAAACATGGCATTCCGGTTGAGATGAAGCATAAGCAAGGTGGTTCACCGTACTCAATGGATGCGAACCTCTTGCACATTAGCTATGAAGGTCGTCACCTCGAGAATCCAAACGCAGAGGCAGAGGAGTCAATGTGGCGTTGGACGGTATCCCCGGAGAAGGCTCCGGACGCCCCAGAAATTATCGAAATCGAATTTAAAGCTGGCGACCCAGTGGCAATTGATGGCAAAGCCTATAAGCCACACGAGTTGTTAGCTGAATTAAATCGTCTTGGTGGAAAACATGGCATCGGCCGTCTTGATTTAGTAGAAAACCGCTTTGTTGGCATGAAGAGCCGTGGCTGTTATGAAACTCCTGGCGGCACAATTCTTCTGAAGGCCCACCGCGGCATCGAAAGTATTACTTTGGATCGTGAAGTGGCGCATTTGAAGGATGATTTGATGCCACGTTATGCCAGCTTGATCTACAACGGCTTGTGGTGGGCGCCAGAGCGTCTTGCACTCCAAACCTTGATTGACCATACGCAACAGGCTGTTAACGGCGTTGTACGCCTCAAGCTCTACAAAGGTTCTGTCTCTGTGATTTCACGTGACTCAGCCAATACTTTGTTTGATCAAAATATTGCAACCTTTGATGATGATGGTGGCGCATACAACCAAGCAGACGCTGGTGGCTTTATTAAGCTCAATGCTTTGCGTATGCGTATTGCTGAAACTGCTAGACGTAAACGCGCTCAGAAATAACTAGAAGTAAACGATTAGAACCAAATAGAAAAGAAAGAACCAAGATGCAATTTGATCAAGTTTCCGTAGGCAAAAAAGCCAATGTATTTTTTGATGGCAAGTGTGTTTCTCATACTGTGACATTGCCCAATGGTGTTCGTAAGTCAGTTGGCGTGGTACTGCCAAGCACCTTACGTTTTGACTTAAGCACTAGTGAAATTATGGAAGTAGTTGATGGCAATGCTTTCGTCAGTATCAACGGCGCCCCTGAGCAAGAGTTCAAGGCTGGCCAAAGCTGGGAAGTGGAAAAGGGTGGTTACTTCATCATTCGTGCTGAGCAACCAGTACACTACGTTTGCCACTTTGAATAAATCAAAGATGCTGTAAAACAAAACGCAGACCTCGGTCTGCGTTTTTTGTTGGCTCAAGATGAATGATTCTAGATAAGCCTAAATTATTTCTTTGGTAAACCTGTGATAACCGTCCCCGGGACGATAACGCGCTCGGAGAACCATTGCTTATTCATCTCCAGTGCATAACGCACGGCTGCTTTAGGGCAGTGATTATTGGTGGTTTCAGCCTGCATCTCTTCAATGTTCACAATCTTGCCATCATCCGCAATGAATGCAATCGAGAGCGGAATCTTGGTGTTGTTCATCCAGAAGCAATGACCAGCTTTTTGTTCGAAGATAAATAACATTCCAGAATTGCTTGGCATGCTGGTGCGATTCATGAGGCCAACCTCTCTAGCCTTCGGTGTATCGGCAAGCTCAGCCTGAATGCGGTAGATGCCCGTCTTTAACTCAATAGTGGGTAGGCCGACGTTAACCTGGGCGAGCGTTAGGGTGGAGTAAAGAAAGAGCGCAGTAGAAAATACATGGCGCAATAAAGTTGAGGTGCTAGACATTGATATAGACATGCCTTGTATTTTAAGTGAGGGAAATTGCAGACGAAAAAAAACCCAGGAACAAGTCCTGGGTTTTTAATAATGATCTAAGGACTATTAAGCCGCTTGGATATTGGTAGCTTGCTTGCCTTTAGGACCTTGGGTAATGTCAAACGTTACCTTTTGGTTTTCCTTGAGGGTTTTGAACCCAGGCATAGTAATTGCGCTGAAATGCGCGAACAACTCTTCTTCACCATCATCAGGTTTGATAAAGCCAAAACCTTTTGCATCATTGAACCACTTAACAATTCCGGTCGCCATGCGAACTCCATTACATAAACTTAAAACAACCGTGATGAGGGTAAATACTTTTTAATCAGTCTCAATCCACAACACGCCTAAATAGAACCTCTCTTGAAGCCTACCCCCCGATTGTTTGCCCTTTTTGAAGGGGTGTCAAGGAGTTATATGCCCCTACCCCCTAGTAATTACCCCTTTTTTTATAGAAAAATGCCCCAATATGGGTTTAAGAGGGGTTTTTGCGTGTTTTTCGCAACATGACCCCTGTAAATTAAAGTTTGGAGATCTGTGTTTAGAATGTTTCTCATGAGTCGCGCTCCCAAAAATCCCACTACTGGCAACCCCAGGAATCCGTACGTTGAAGATACCCTTCTGCTCGAAAAGCAAATCGAGCAAGTTAAGGCGCCTTCGATGTATAAAGTTTTATTAATGAATGACGATTACACACCAATGGAATTTGTGGTGATGGTGATTCAGGAGTATTTTAATAAGGATCATGAAACAGCTACACGCATCATGTTGCAAGTACATTTAGTTGGCAAGGGTGTTTGCGGGGTATTTACTCGCGATGTTGCCGCTACGAAAGTGCATCAAGTTATTGAACTCTCCCGTGAAGCGGGTCACCCACTACAGTGCACTATGGAGGAAGCATGATTGCCCAAGAATTAGAAGTGAGTTTGCACATGGCGTTTGTTGACGCAAGGGCATCCCGACATGAGTTCATCACGGTCGAGCATTTGCTCGCGGCCTTACTGGATAACGCTACTGCGGTAGAGGTTTTAAAGGCTTGCGCTGTCAATATCGCTGAGCTACGTGCTCAACTGAAAAATTTCATTAACGACAACACGCCTGTAGTGCCGGGCAATGATGAGGTTGATACGCAACCCACGCTGGGATTTCAGCGTGTGATTCAACGCGCCATCATGCACGTGCAGTCAACATCAAACGGCAAGAAAGAAGTGACTGGTGCAAATGTGCTGGTTGCTATCTTTGGTGAAAAAGATTCGCATGCGGTTTATTTCTTGCAACAGCAGGGCGTTACCCGCTTAGATGTCGTGAACTTTATTAGTCATGGTGTGCGTAAAGATCAATCGGAGCATGTAAAGCCCGTTGAGCCTTCGCAGGAGGCTGAAGAATCTGCCTCATCTGGCAAAGAAAGCCCTCTTGAGCAGTACACCCAGAACCTCAATGTGATGGCCCGTCAAGGCAAGATTGATCCATTAATTGGGCGCGAGAGCGAAGTAGAGCGCGTTATTCAAGTGCTATGCCGTCGTCGCAAAAACAACCCGTTATTGGTTGGTGAGGCTGGAGTGGGTAAGACAGCGATTGCTGAGGGCTTAGCCTGGAGAATTGTGAAGGGTGACGTGCCTGATATTTTGGCCAACGCGACTGTTTACTCTTTAGATATGGGAGCTCTTTTAGCGGGCACTAAATACCGTGGCGACTTTGAGCAGCGCTTGAAGAGTGTGCTCAAGTCGCTTAAAGATCATACCCATGGTGTTTTGTTTATTGATGAGATTCATACGCTGATTGGAGCGGGCGCCGCTTCTGGGGGTACATTGGATGCGAGCAATTTATTGAAGCCTGCTTTGTCTAATGGCCAGCTGAAATGCATTGGTGCAACCACCTTTACGGAATATCGTGGCATCTTTGAAAAGGATGCAGCTTTATCGCGTCGCTTCCAGAAGGTAGATGTTGTAGAGCCAACCGTAGATCAGACAGTGCAAATTCTGCGTGGCTTAAAGTCTCGCTTTGAAGAGCATCACGGTGTGAAGTATGCAGCTGGCGCTTTAGTCGCTGCCGCAGAACTTTCTGCTCGCTACATCAATGATCGTCATTTGCCAGATAAGGCGATTGATGTGATCGATGAGGCTGGTGCTGCTCAACGTATTTTGCCTAAGTCTAAGCAGAAGAAAACTATTGGTCGCCCTGAGATTGAAGAAATCGTAGCGAAGATTGCGCGCATACCGCCGCAATCAGTCACTGTTGACGATCGTAGCAAGTTGCAAACTTTGGATCGTGACATTAAAAGTGTGGTTTTTGGTCAAGATCCTGCGATCGAGGCCTTGGCCAGCGCTATCAAAATGACGCGTGCCGGTCTGGGTAAGATCGATCGTCCAATCGGCTCATTCTTGTTCTCCGGTCCAACTGGTGTTGGTAAGACTGAAGTTGCTAAACAGCTTGCCTACATTCTGGGTATTGAGTTGCTCCGTTTTGATATGTCTGAGTACATGGAGCGTCATGCGGTGAGTCGCTTGATTGGTGCGCCCCCAGGTTATGTAGGATTTGATCAGGGTGGCTTACTTACTGAAGCTGTTAATAAGAAGCCACATTGTGTGCTCTTGCTTGATGAAATTGAAAAAGCCCACCCGGATATTTTCAATATTCTCTTGCAGGTGATGGATCATGGCACTTTGACGGATAACAATGGTCGTAAGACTGATTTCCGTAACGTGATCATCATCATGACTACCAATGCTGGTGCTGAGGCAATGCAGAAATCGACCATTGGCTTTACCAATGCGCGTGAGTCTGGCGATGAGATGGCCGATATCAAGAAGTTCTTTACGCCAGAGTTCCGCAATCGCTTGGATGCTATTGTTTCCTTCAAAGCTCTGGATGAGTCCATCATCATGCGCGTGGTTGATAAGTTCTTGATGCAGCTAGAGGAGCAACTCCATGAGAAGAAAGTGGATGCCACCTTTAGTCCTGCTTTGCGTGCGCATTTAGCTAAACATGGCTTCGACCCTTTGATGGGTGCTCGTCCGATGCAGCGCATCATTCAAGACACTGTCCGTAAGGCGCTTGCTGATGAGCTTCTGTTTGGTAAGTTAGCTCAAGGTGGTCACGTGGATGTCGACATTGATGCTGATGGCAAAGTTCTATTGAACTTCGAAGCTCCTGTATTGCCAGGTAAGCGTGCTAAAGCTGATGTGATGCCTGCTGAAGAAATTTAATTAACAAACATTTTTAAATAAAAACAACCCAAAAAAGGAAGATATGTCTCATCACGATAAATTACTAGAAGCTTTTGAAAACTACAAGGCTGAGAATGAAAAGTTTCAAGGCAAAGGTATTAAAGCTTCTGCGGCGCGCGCTCGTAAGGCTTTGCAGGAAATTGCTGGTTCTTGCAAAGAGCGTCGTAAAGAAATTACTGCTGAAAAAGAGTCTCGTGAAGGCGCTGGTGCTGGCATGTCACAAGATGCTGCTCGCAAAGCGCATATTCGCAAGTAAGTCATTCGCAATCAAAAGAAAAGCCACCTACGGGTGGCTTTTTCTATGGCTAAATATTATTGTGTATTTAGGTTCTGCCAGTACTTCCAAAGCCACCAGCGCCACGACTACTTTCAGTGAACTCCTCAACCACCTTGAGTTCTACTTGTTGCACAGGCATCACAACCAATTGAGCTAAACGCTCCATCGGCTCGAGTTTGAATGAAGTGGAGCCGCGATTCCAGGTGCTCACCATGAGCTGACCTTGATAGTCTGAATCAATTAAGCCAACTAAGTTACCGAGCACGATACCGTGCTTATGGCCCAAGCCAGAGCGCGGCAGAATAAATGCAGCATAGCGTGGATCTTCAACATAGATTGCTAATCCAGTAGGCACAAGTACCGTTTGACCCGGGGCAATTTCGATCGCTTCATCAATACACGCACGCAGATCTAATCCAGCACTTCCAGAGGTGCCATAGGTTGGCAACTGGTCGCGCATACGTTCATCGAGAATTTTTACTTGGAGAGATTGCATGATGTTCCTAAAACGGAGAATTAAATTTTCTTGGCAACTAGCGCAATGAGTTGACGTGCAAGCTGAAGCTTTTCTGCTTTAGCAATTTTTTTGCTACCGCTGGCATCGATCACCAGTAATTGATTCAGGTCGCTGCCGAATGTATCGGGACCAATGTTGCCAACAATCATTGGGATACCTTTGCGCTGGCGCTTCTCATCGGCATGCTTTTCTAGATCGGTTGACTCTGCTGCAAAGCCTACGCAATAGGGGTGCGGCTTACCACCTTTAGTTTTCACTGTCTTAGCAACATCAAGCAGAATGTCTGGGTTAGCTGAAAACTCTAAATGAGGTGCTTGGTTACCTTGGCGTTTCATCTTTTCTTTGGCAGGCTTGGCAATACCCCAGTCAGCGACGGCGGCGACTGCAAAGAAAATATCGCAGTCAGCTACGTTCAGAGTGGCTGCATGCATTTCTTTGGCGCTAACGACATTGGTGCGGGTAATTTTTCCGGTAGCTTCAAGCGGAGTATTGAGATCGCAAGGCCCAGCAATTAAATGGACTTGGGCGCCAGCCTCAACAGCAGCTCTTGCGATTGCAAAACCCATCTTGCCCGAGCTGTGATTGGTGATGCCGCGCACTGGATCAATTGCTTCAAATGTGGGGCCTCCAGTAATTAATACTTTTTTACCGGCCAATAATTTTTTCTGAAAGAAGGCAATAACTTGCTCGGTGATTTCAGCGGGCTCGAGCATTCTGCCCATACCTACTTCACCACAAGCCTGGAAGCCGCTGGCAGGCCCAAGAAGGGTAATGCCATCGTCTGCAAGTCGTTTGACGCTTCTTTGGGTAGCCGCATGCTCCCACATCTGCTTGTTCATGGCCGGCGTGAGTAATAGAGGGCAATCTCTTGCAAGACATAAGGTAGTCAGTAAGTCATCAGCTAAGCCCAGAGAAAGCTTGGCCATGAGATCTGCACTTGCTGGCGCAATCAGAATGGCATCTGCAGAACGTGATAACTCAATGTGCGCCATATTGTTTGGAATGGTGCTATCCCATTGACTCAAGTAAACCGGATTACCTGTGAGGGCTTGCATGGTTACAGGGGTCACAAATTGCTGTGCCGCCTCGGTCATCACTACTTGTACTGATGCGCCTTCTTGCATGAGTTGACGTGCAAGCTCAGGGGCTTTATAGGCCGCTATTCCACCAGAGATTCCGAGAACGATCTTCTTATTAATAAGTGATTGCATGGCGCCAGCTTAATGGGATTGGGCGGATTTGCCAAATGACTTGCGTAATTCACCCCAAATAATGAGGGCAGCACCGATGCAGATGGCGCTATCGGCAATATTAAATGCAGGCCAATGCCAGTTGCCGTAATACACGTCAATAAAGTCGACTACAGCGCCATACATCACGCGATCCAAGACGTTGCCCAGTGCGCCGCCTAGAATGAGGCTCAAGGCTGTGCAGAGTAGCTTATCGCTTTGGTTTTTATATAGCATCCAAATAATGTAAACGGATGCCGCTAGCCCAAGAATGGTGAAGAACCAACGCTGCCAACCAGAGCCTTGCGCCAGAAATGAAAATGCTGCACCTGGATTAAAGAGAAGCAACCAGTTCAAAAAAGGCAGGACTGGCTCAGGCACGCCCATTTGCAAATTACTGAGCGCCGACCACTTGCTAAGTTGATCTAGCAATAGCACAACGACAGCAATTGCTAGATAACGAGGGAGAGCAAGACTTTTCATATGGTTGTTACTTAAGCGAAGAGGCGGTGATCACCATCACCAAACAAGTTGCTAAGACAGCGACCACATAATTCTGGATGGTCGGCATTGCTTCCTACATCTTTGGTGTGATGCCAGCAGCGGCCACATTTTTTATATTGGCTACCGCGTACCAAAACTTCTAACCCCTCATTACTGAGTTCAATATTGGCGCTAGACGTGATGGTTACAAAGCGTAAATCATCTTCTAATGAGTGGAGGATGGCGAAATCAACATCACCAACTTTAATCGTGAGTTCAGCTTGCAGCGATGAGCCTACATTGCCTGCTTCGCGCTCAAGCTCAATTGCCTTAGTCACTTCGGAGCGAATTTCGCGAATACGATTCCATTTGGCCAGCAATTCCTCAGCATGAGCAATCTTAGGGAACTTGCCGAACTCTTCCATAAAGATCGATTCTGCAGGCTTGCTGCCTGAGCCATGGGGGAAGTCTTTCCAGGCTTCCTCTGCGGTGAAGGAGAGGAATGGCGATAGCCACTTTAAGAGGTTTCGGGTGATATGGAATAGGGCGTTCTGAGCAGCGCGGCGGTCAGGAGAGTCGGGTGCGCTCGTGTAGAGGCGGTCCTTCAGAATATCCAAATAGAAGCCGCCCAAGTCCTCGGAGCAGAAAGACAGCATGCGAGCTACTGCTGGTTGGAATTCATATGCCTTGTAATGCGCTTCAGTATCACTCTGCAATTGATTTGCAAGAGCAACTGCGTAGCGATCAATCTCAAGCCACTGCTCAGCAGGCATCGTGTGCTTGCTAGGATCAAAATCAGATAGGTTGGCTAGCAAGAAGCGCAAAGTATTACGAATACGACGATAGCTCTCGGTAACGCGTTTGAGAATCTCGTCTGAGATCGTCATTTCACCCGAGTAGTCGGTAGAGGCAACCCAGAGGCGAATGATCTCAGCACCGAGCTTGTCGGCAACTTGTTGAGGCGCAATCACATTGCCCACGGATTTACTCATCTTGCGGCCTTGACCATCGACGGTAAAGCCATGCGTAAGGAGTGCCTTATAGGGCGGCTTGCCATCGAGCATGGCGCCCGTTAGCAAGGAGGAGTGGAACCAGCCGCGATGTTGATCTGAACCCTCGAGATATAAATCAGCCAAGCGACCGTTTGGTGTTTCTGCATCAGTAGCTAATAACTCATCACGGTGCGATCCACGAATGACATGCCAATGAGTTGTTCCAGAATCAAACCAGACATCTAAGGTGTCACGGTTCTTTTCATACTGTGCTGCTTCTTCGCCCAGTAGCTCGGCAACTTCTAATTTTTGCCAGGCTTCAATACCTTCTTTTTCTACACGCTTAGCGATTTCTTCGAGTAGTTCAACAGTACGTGGATGTGGCTCACCACTTTCCTTATGTACAAAGAACGCCATTGGCACGCCCCATTGGCGCTGACGTGACAAAGTCCAGTCAGGACGATTGGCAATCATGCTGTTAAGACGTTGTTTGCCCCATGCCGGGAAAAACTCAGTACTATCGATGCCCGCTAATGCAGTCTCACGCAAGCTTGCTTTGCCATCGGACGGTTTCTTGTCCATGCTGGCAAACCATTGTGAGGTTGCGCGATAAATAATCGGCGACTTGTGACGCCAGCAATGCATATAAGAGTGGGTATACGTTTTATCACGCAGGAGGCTGCCTGCTTCGCGCATCGCTTCAACAATCTTGGGATTTGCTTTCCAGATGTATTCATTGGCGAAGAGTGGCAACCATGATGCGTACACCCCATTGCCCATCACTGGATTGAGAATGTCTTTATCGGCAAGCTTATTGGCTTTGCAGGATTTAAAGTCTTCCTCACCATAGGCAGGTGCTGAGTGAACGATGCCAGTACCGGTATCGAGCGTGACGTACTCAGCAGGATAAATTGGGGAGAGACGCTTATAACCTTCGTGCAAAGGAGCTAGTGGATGCCAGAAAGAAATGTTTGCCAATTGAGCGCCTTGGCAAGTGGCTATCACTTTGCCTTCCAGGGCATAGTCTTGCAAACAAATCTCAACCCGATCCTTTGCCAGAATCAGTAACTTGTCACCAACATCAACTAGAGCGTAAGTGAGTTCTGGATGGACATTCATTGCTTGGTTAGCGGGAATGGTCCACGGGGTTGTTGTCCAAATAACAATTTGGCCTGGTTTATTTGGTAGCTCGGCAAGTCCAAATGCTTTTGCTAGCAGTGGGCGCTGCGCATCATCAAAGGCAAAGCCAACATCCACCGTTGGGTCAGTTTTATCTTGGTATTCCACTTCCGCTTCAGCTAGCGCGGAGCCACAATCAAAGCACCAGTTCACCGGTTTCAATCCGCGGAAGACATATCCTTTTTCCCAGATTTTCCCAAGGGCGCGAATTTCATCAGCCTCATTGCGGAAGTTCATAGTGAGGTAGGGGTTATTCCAATCACCCAATACACCTAAGCGTTCGAAATCTTTCTTCTGTTTTTCCACTTGAACATGCGCATAGGCACGCGCTTTAGCTTGCACTTCAGCGGTTGGTAAGTTCTTGCCAAATTCTTTTTCAATCTGAATTTCAATCGGCATGCCATGACAATCCCAGCCGGGTACATAAACAGAGTCAAAGCCCATGAGCCAGCGTGATTTGACGATCATGTCTTTCAAAATCTTGTTTACTGCGTGTCCGATATGAATATCGCCATTTGCATAAGGAGGGCCATCGTGCAGAATGAATTTTGGTTGATTGGCATGGGCCGCACGAATCTTTTCGTAGAGCTTGTTTTTTTGCCAGCCAGCTACCCATTGTGGTTCGCGCTTAGCTAGATCTCCTCGCATTGGGAAGGAAGTATCTAGTAGATTGACGGGATAAGAGTTTTCTTTTTCAGACATAAGCTTTTTTCTGGAAATAATTTCTGGCATGCGTTGCATCTGCTGCAATCGCCTGTGTAAGGGTTTCGAGGTCTGGGTACTTCGCCTCATCGCGGATTTTTTCTAATAGCTCTACGGTAATAATTTTTCCGTAAACATCCGCGTTGTAATCAAAGATGTGGGTTTCTAGCAATACTCTGCCTTCATCTTCCACTGTTGGTCTGACACCCAAGCTCGCCACAGCAGGCAGTGGCTGATCACTTAAGCCTAAAACTTGTGCAGTGAAGATTCCGGTCGTTGCCGGTTTGCGATGGTGGAGATGATTGGCAACTGCTAAATTCAAAGTGGGGAATCCAAGTTGACGTCCTAGCTTCTGACCATGAAGTACGTGCCCAGATATTCCGTAAGGACGTCCTAATAATTTTTCAGCTAACTGCATGTCACCAGAAGCTAGCGCAGTACGAAGTGCAGAACTAGAAATACGCTCACCATTTTCTTGAATGGTTTGGATGCTAGAGACTTTAAAGCCATATTCTTCACCAGCAGCTTTTAGGCTAGCAAAGTTGCCTGCACGTTTTGCACCATAGCAAAAATCATCACCAATCAAAATCCATTTAGCGTTCAGTCGTTTAACAATAATTTCTGAAACAAATTCTTCAGGCGACAGTTTGGCAAAAGCAGAGTTGAAGTGCTCTACAACAACACGATCTATTCCAAGCTCGGCAAGTGCGGCTAATTTGTCGCGCAAATTCAGAATGCGGGGAGGGGCTTGTTCGGGTGAAAAGAATTCTTTTGGATGTGGCTCAAAGGTCATTACGCAACTGACCAGACCTTGATCCTTGGCGCCATCAACCAACTCCTTGAGCAGGGCGCGATGACCCCTGTGCACGCCATCGAAATTACCGATGGTTAGGGCACAAGCAGGTCCTGCAGAAAACTGGGTGGGGCCACGGAATACGTTCACAAAATCGCTTTCAGGGTAGCCATCAATTATATTGTGGGCATGCCTTCTATCGTCACCTTAATCTCCGGCCGCGGATCTAATTTCGAGGCCATCGTCAAAATGGCTCAAAAAGAGCAATGGCCAGTCACTTTTGCTGGGGTTATAGCGAATCACTCGGCGGCTAAGGGCCTTGATTTTGCTCGCTCGCAGGGTATTCCGGCCTTTACCATTGAGCATAAAGAGCATGCAACCCGAGAATCCTTTGATGCTGCCTTAATTGCGCAGATTGATGCCTTAGGGGCTGATTTGGTGGTTCTTGCAGGCTTTATGAGAATTTTGACTCCAGGCTTTATTCGCCATTTTGAGGGTCGCTTGATCAATATCCATCCAGCCTTGTTGCCCGCCTTCCCCGGTTTACATACCCACGAGCGGGCTCTGGAGGCTGGTGTGAAGGAGCATGGTGCCACCGTGCACTTTGTGAATGAGGGTGTGGATGAGGGTCCGATTATTTGTCAGGCCTCAGTTCCAGTGCTGAAAAGTGATGATGCAGACACCTTGGCAGCCCGTGTTTTGGCTGCCGAGCATCAAATTTACCCACGGGCCGTAAAATGGTTCCTCGATGGACGATTGCGAATAGAAGGTAATCAAGTGAAGTTACAACCCCCGGAGTCGCAATTTTTTAAATTATGAGTGCAGAACGTCCACCCCGCAGATCTGGCAGCAGACTAGCCCCACACAAAAGTTACGCGACTAAATCGAAAGATCCATTGCGTCGTCCTGAGCGTCGTAATGCCAGTGGTAATTTAATTGCACCAGAAGGTCAAAAGAATTTTTCCAATGCAAAAGCATTACCGCAGCATGCAATCCATCTGGAGCGTTTACTTCCCGAATTGCTGAGTTTTGAGCAGCCAGCTGACCGAGTAGTCAGCCGTTATTTCAGAGAAGAAAAACAACTCGGAAATCGCGATCGTGCTTTGATTGCTGAGAGTGCGTTCGCCATTTTGCGTCGTAAAAATGAGTTCTCTCAATTTGCTTCGAGCGGCGAAGGCTCTCAGCCTAGACGCTTAGCCCTATTGGGTTTGCTGTCCGCTCTGTCTGAAGGCGGATTGGGTTCTGCTAATCGTGCAGAGAGCGCTATCGCCGACTTGGCGCACGTTCTTAAGCCCGGTGAATATGAGTGGCTGCAACGTTTTGCAACGGTTGATCCTGCGGCATTAAATCCTCTCGTGCGCAACAATTTGCCAGAGTGGTTGTGGGATGCATTTGGAAAATATCCCGGTGAAGAAGCTCGAGAAGATTTAGCTAAGTCATTAATGCATCCAGCACTGTTAGATTTACGTGCGAACACCATGAAAACCAATCGCGAAGAACTGCTTGTGCAGATGAATGCATTGGGTGGTCGCTATCAAGCAATTCCAACTCCTTATGCGCCTGATGGCGTGCGCATTATGGGCAAACCTGCTCTGCAAAATACTGCTGGTTTTAAAGCGGGTATGTTTGAAGTTCAAGATGAAGGTAGTCAGCTTTTGGCTTACTTGCTCGCACCTAAACGTGGTGAGATGGTTGTCGACTTTTGCGCTGGAGCTGGCGGCAAGACTTTGGCCATCGGAGCGATCATGCGCTCTACAGGGCGTTTATATGCTTTAGATACATCAGAGCGTCGTTTAGCGAATTTGAAGCCAAGGCAGGCACGTAGTGGCCTTTCTAATGTGCATCCAGTGTGGATTGATAGTGAGAATGACGCCAAGATCAAACGCTTGGCCGGCAAGATTGATCGTGTCCTAGTGGATGCCCCTTGTAGTGGTATGGGTACCTTGCGACGCAATCCTGATTTGAAATGGCGCCAGACCCCTGCTGGAGTCTTGGAGCTCAATCAGAAGCAGATGAATATCTTGACCTCGGCTGCGCGCTTGTTAAAACCAGGCGGACGCTTGGTTTATGCCACCTGCAGCCTGTTACCCCAGGAGAATCAAGCCATTGCAGAAGATTTTCTGGCAAAACATCCTCAATTTGAGGCTGTTCCAGCAGCTGAAGTTCTTAAACCATTGTTTCCTAAGGATAAATTACCGATAGGTTGTAGTTCGGACAATCCTTGGTGGCAGTTATGGCCCCATATTCATGGAACAGATGGCTTCTTTGGTGCTGTATTCCAGAAGAAAGCTGCTGCCCCAGTTGCCGAATCAGAAAAAGACGCCCAAAAAGAGACTAAGGTCAAAAACAAGAAGACTCCTAAAGAACTAAAATAGAGTTTTAGACCTCTTTAGGGATTCCCTTTTGAATACAGCTTCAGGTTTTGATTTGTTCCTCCATTGGCTTGCTAATGGATATTTGGATTGGTCATGGTGGAAGATAGTTGTTTTCACCTTAATCGTTACGCACATCACGATTGCTGCGGTGACCATTTTCTTACACCGCTGCCAAGCGCACCGGGCATTGGATCTGCATCCGATCGTTTCTCACTTCTTCCGTTTTTGGCTTTGGCTAACAACCGGCATGGTTACCAAAGAGTGGGCGGCGATTCATCGCAAGCATCACGCTAAATGTGAAACTGTTGATGATCCTCATAGCCCACAGGTTTTGGGTATTAATACAGTACTCTCTCGTGGAGCGGAACTCTATAAACAAGAAGCAGCCAATCAAGAGACTTTGGACAAGTTTGGTCACGGCACTCCAGATGATTGGATCGAGCACAACATCTACTCCAAGTTTTCTTGGCAGGGCGTTGCCATTATGCTCATCATCGATGTGTTTTTGTTTGGCGCGATTGGCCTAACAGTTTGGGCAGTGCAAATGCTTTGGATTCCGATTACTGCGGCCGGCATTATTAACGGTATCGGTCACTATTGGGGCTATCGTAATTTTGATTACGAAGATGCTTCCCGAAATATTGTGCCTTGGGGTATTTTGATTGGTGGCGAAGAGTTGCACAATAATCATCACACCTTTGCAACGAGTGCGAAGCTGTCAAACAAATGGTATGAGTTTGATATTGGTTGGATGTATATCCAGATGATGAGTGCAGTTGGCTTGGCTACTGTAAAGAAGACTCCACCCAAGCCAGTACTAAGCGACTTACGCCCTGCTGATCAGAGCACTTTAGAGGCCATCATTGCAAACCGCTACGAAATTATGGCGCGTTATAGCAAGACATTGCGCAACTTCTTTAGTAATGAAGTGCAGCATATGCAGGTCTTGGCATCCCATTTAGGTGATGCTCGCACCTGGTTGGCTAAAGATGAGTCCCGCTTGACCGAGGAAGAAAAAGCAAAGCTTGAGGAGCTCATGGCTAGCAATGCTCAGCTACGCAAGATGATTGAGATGCGCCGCGATCTTCAAGCTATCTGGGGCCGCTCTAATGCCACCAAAGAGCAATTACTTTCTCAGTTGCACGCTTGGTGTCAGCGCGCTGAAGAAAGTGGCTTAACAAGCCTACGTGAGTTTTCTTTGAGATTGCGTCGTTACGCCTAAAGGAAAAATTTATACCAAGTGCTTAGAAGAATTTCTAGACAATAAAAAACCCGCTGATGTAGCGGGTTTTTTATTTGCTGAAAGAAGTAATTACTTCAGCTTTGTTTCTTTGTAAGCAACGTGCTTGCGAATAGTTGGATCAAACTTCATGATCTCCATTTTCTCAGGCTTTGTACGCTTGTTTTTTGAAGTTGTGTAGAAGTGACCAGTACCTGCTGATGACTCTAACTTGATTTTTTCTCTGCCGCCTTTAGCCATTTCTGCGCTCCTTAAATTTCGCCACGTGCACGAAGATCAGACAACACAGCATCGATGCCGTTCTTGTCGATTACGCGCAAACCAGCATTGGTTAAGCGCAAGCTAATCCAACGGTTTTCAGATTCAACCCAGAAACGACGATTTTGCAAATTCGGCAAAAAGCGACGCTTCGTTTTATTGTTTGCATGGGATACATTGTTGCCAACCATCGGCTTCTTCCCAGTGACTTGGCAAACTTTTGCCATGACATAACTCCATTAATTGCGAAAAAAGAAGATTGTATCAGTCTCAGCCTATTTTCGGCTAGCCCTAAATAGCTTTGTTTGAGGGGAATTGAGCATAAAGGGGGTATCTAGGTAGAAAATTGCCTATCAAGTTAGCATTTACTATCCTTTAAGTCCAATATCCATAAGCCCAGAATCAGAAAAGGAGAAAAAACCGCTGCCACTCACAATACAGTGATCCAGGAGCTGAATATCTACCAGTTGCAAGGCATTTGCTAGTACTTTGGTGAGTTTTTGATCTGCTTCGCTCGGTAATGGATTGCCGCTGGGGTGGTTATGGGCCACGATTAGGGCGCTAGCATTTTTAGCAAGGGCTTCTTTTAGGATCTCACGGGGATAGATGGCTGTTTGGGCAATAGACCCCCTAAAAAGCTCATCACATTCAATCAGGTGGAGCCGGGAGTCTAGGTAGAGGCACAGAAAGACCTCATGGGGGAGGCGGCCAATTTTGGCCTGCAAGAACTCTCTGACGTGATTAGGCGATGAAAATATGGGGTCATGGGTCAAGCCATCCTCTAGACTTCTCTTAACCAGCTCATATGCCGCCTGAATTTGAGACCATTTAGAAAGACCCATGCCATGGAGGCGCGTGAATTCTTCGGGAGTGCTGGCTAATAGTCGGGGGAGGCTCCCAAAGTGATGCAGTAAATCTTTGGCAAGGGCAACAGCACTTTTGCCCTTAACCCCAACCCGCAAAAAGATGGCAAGTAGTTCTGCATCAGAAAGTGCCCCTGCGCCATTTAAGCGCAGTTTTTCTCGAGGCTGCTCATTTTTTGGCCAGCCCGTAATGGGGGAGTGCACAGCCAGCGCAGGCCTAGATACAATCACCTTATGACTAAGCTTACTGTTTTGCCTAATTCCTATCTGACCCTCAACTATCGGCTCACTTTGCCCAGTGGGGAGGATTACATCAACACTTTTGTCGATCGTCCTGCGACGGTTTTGATGGGGTCTGGACAATTTGCTCCTTGCTTTGAGAATGTATTGCTAGGTTTAGGTGTTGGTGAGAAAAAAAGTGCGCTGCTTGCGCCGGAAGAAAGTTTTGGTGAGCGCAAAGAAGATTTGGTGCAATGGGTATCTTTGAAGGCGCTTAAAGAAGGTCGCGATGATGATGTGGAATTTAATCCTGGGGATGTGATTGAGTTCAATGCGCCTGGTGGCGCTCAATATGCAGGCGTGCTGCAATCGATTAATGAAGAGGGTGCTTGGTTTGACTTTAACCATCCATTGGCTGGCAGACCGGTTACCTTTGAAGCAGAGATTGTGGCGATTTTGTAAATCATGAGCGACTCTAATCAACCGGAAATTTTGATGGCTCAGCCGCGTGGTTTTTGCGCAGGCGTAGATCGTGCCATCAACATCGTTAATGAGGCGCTCAATCGTTTTGGCGCACCAATATATGTGCGCCATGAAATTGTTCATAACGCCTATGTAGTCAATGAGTTGCGCGATAAGGGCGCGGTATTTGTAGATGAATTGCATGAGGTTCCCAAAGGCGGCATTGTTGTATTTAGTGCTCATGGGGTTTCTCAGGAAGTTCGCAAGGATGCCGAGGCGCGGGGTTTGCAGGTATATGACGCTACATGTCCCTTGGTAACTAAAGTTCATCTTGAAGTTGTCAAGATGTGTAAAGACGGCTTCACGGTATTGATGATTGGTCACGCTGGACATCCTGAAGTTGAAGGAACGATGGGGCAGGTGAAAGAGGGTGTCTTCTTAATCGAGAGAGTTGGTGATGCGGGATCCTTGCCTTTCCCGGCCGATGAAAAGATTGCATTTGTTACCCAGACAACACTCTCGGTAGATGAGACAAAAGAAATTGTCGATGCGCTAACGATGAAGTTTCCCAATATTGTTCAGCCCCGCAAACAAGATATTTGTTATGCCACTCAGAATCGTCAGGATGCTGTGAAATTTATGGCGCCTCAGGTTGAAGTCGTTATTGTGGTGGGAAGTGCGACAAGCTCGAACTCTAATCGCTTGCGTGAGCTTTCTGAAAAGCTCGGTGTTCCGTCTTACATGGTGGATTCACCAGATCAGTTAAAGCCAGAATGGTTCGCTGGTAAAAAACGGGTAGGTTTAACTGCGGGCGCATCGGCGCCAGAGAGCTTGGCGCAATCGATTGTTAGCCGCATTCAGGAGTTTGGCCCTAGGCAGGTACGGGCGCTTGATGGGGTAATAGAGGAAGTGACTTTCTCTCTACCCAAAAACCTAATTGGGTAGAGTTAGTCGACTTGCTTTAGTAGCTCACGCAGCATATTGCACATCTGACGAATTTCATCGTCCGATACATTTAAAGCAGGCATAAAGCGTAACAAGTTTGGTCTTGGTGAATTAATCAACAAACCTTCTGGGCCACGATCTCTGGCAAGATCAACCAGTTTTGGGCCAATCTCTTTTCCAAGCATCAATGCGCGCAGTAATCCTTCGCCACGCTCACCTTCAAGATTAAATTCTGCACAAAGCTTGAGTAATTCAGACTTGAGCAATTCACCTTTAGCTTTGACGCTATCTAAAAATCCTGGGGCTAATAGTTGCTCAATGACGCTAATACCAACAGCTGTCATGAGTGGGTTGCCGTTATAGGTCCCGCCTTGATCGCCAGGCACAAAGCAAGCTACCGCATCTGTTGCCAATAGGGCTGCTAGAGGAACGCCTCCACCAATACCTTTGCCCAAAGTCATGATGTCTGGCTCTATGCCGTAGTTTTGGTAAGCAAAGAGCGCGCCGGTACGGCCGCAACCAGCCTGTACTTCATCAGCAATTAATAGAATATTATTTTCTTTAGTGAACTTACGTAGTTCACGCATAAATTCTTGAGTAGTTGGAATCACGCCGCCTTCGCCTTGAACAGGTTCAAGCATGACTGCAACGGTTTTGTCGGTCACAAGTTTCTTAACTGACTCTAAATCATTTAAATCCGCTTTAGGAAAGCCCGCTACTTGCGGAGCAAACATCGTGTCCCAGTTTGGCTTTCCAGAAGCGCTCATTGTGGCTAATGTGCGGCCATGAAAGCTGTGATCAAACGTGATGATCTCAAATGCACCAGATTTATTGAGTTGACCCCATTTGCGCGCTAACTTGATCGCACCTTCATTGGCTTCAGCCCCGCTATTGGCAAAGAAGACTTTGTCAAAGCAGCTGTTCTGAGTCAGTAGATTCGATAAGCCAATCATCGGCTCGTTAAAGAATGCCGGACTAGGGTTAATGAGTGTCTTCGCTTGCTTATTGAGCGCCTCAATCATTCCTGGGTTGCAGTGACCTAAACAGTTAACGGCCCAGCCTTGCAAGAAATCCAAATAGCGTTTCCCATTGTTATCAGTGAGCCATGAACCCTTACCTTCGACCATGATCACATCAGGGCGCGGGGTAATAAACATGACTGAGTGTGTATCGATCGTCTGCGTTGGCTTATTCATACTGATTTAAGGGGTGAGAGTGACGGGGTGAAATGAAGTTTCTATTATCTAACCGAATGCGTTTTATGGCGCAAGACTTATGCGGTGGCTAAATCAGCAGCGCTGGTAAAGGAATCAGCAAAGAACTCTTCCTCAGGCAGTTGACACTTGGCTGAGAAGTCATTTCTGGCAGCATTGACCATGACTGGGGCGCCACAGGCATACACCTGAAAACCTTTCATATCAGGATGGTCAGCCATCACAGCCTGATGCACAAAGCCAGTGCGACCCTGCCATTCATCTTCCGCTAAGGCATCTGAAATCACGGGGATATATTTAAAGTCAGTAATTTCTTTTTCCCAGGCTTTGCACAAATCATCTAAATACAGATCACTAGGGCGACGGCCACCCCAGTACAAATGAATGGGCCGATGAATCTTTTTCGCCCGCATTTGTTCGATGATTGATTTGATTGGGGCAAAGCCCGTGCCAGCTGCAACAAAAATAATTGGTTTCTTAGAATCTTCTCTTAAGAAAAAGCTACCCAAGGGACCTTCAAAACGAAGAATATCTTTTTCTTTTAATGCGGGCGTGACGGCACCAAACACAAAGTCAGTAAATAGGCCGCCTGGCAAATGACGAATATGCAACTCAAGTGGACCTTCTTGCTCAGGCGCGTTGGCGATTGAGTAAGCACGGCGTTGACCATCTTTGAGTAGAAACTCCAAATACTGCCCAGCCAAGAATTGAAAGCGTTCTGCAGCAGGTAGTTGAAGCTTGAGAATGGCGACATCCTCACTGGGTTTGGTAATTGCGTTGACTCGGCAAGGCACCTTGCGAATCGCAATATCGCCCGCTCCTTGGACTTCACGAGCCTCAATTAGCAAATCTGATTGGGGGTGGGAGCAACAAAACAGAATGCCACCCGCAGTCTCATCGGCCTTGCTCAGGGCGCTTTCACTATGCTGACCATGAGTGACTTGACCTTCTAAAACTTTACCTTTGCAAGAGCTACAAGCACCATTTTTGCAGCCATAGGGCAGGTTGATGCCTTGACGAAGAGCGGCCTCCAGGAGATTCTCATCTGGATTGACGGTAAATTGTTTGCCGCTCGTTTTGAGCGTGACCTGATAAGACACTCTCATTCCTTTCAATAAATCGTTACGATGTTACTTATGCAATCTTTTGGTAAGCCTTCAATCCTGATTATTGGCTGCGGAGACATTGGTCTTCGGGTAGCTAAACAACTTTCGCGAAGTCACCGTGTCTTTGCGCTTACCTCTCAACAAAATCGCTTTCAGGAGTTGAGGGCGGTTGGCGCGACTCCTATTTTGGGTAATCTGGATCATCCAGAGTCTTTATGGCGCCTTAGCGGTTTAGCTCAAACCATCATTCATCTAGCGCCACCGCAAAATGGTGGAAATCGTGATTGCCGAACCCGCAACCTTCTCCGAATTTTAGCCCAAGGCTCCAATGCCGTCAGGCGCCTGATTTATATCAGCACCACCGGTGTTTACGGTGATCATAGGGGTGGAAAGGTGAGTGAGGCTACCCCAGTAAACCCCCAAAGTGAGCGTGCGCAAAGAAGGGTAGACGCTGAAAGGATTCTCCGTTTATGGGCTCCTGCCCATGGAGTGGCTTTGACGATTCTGCGCGTTCCCGGAATTTATGCAGCCGACCGCTTACCGATTGAGAGGCTTCAGGCGCAAACGCCTGCATTACTGCCGGAGGAGGATGCTTATTCGAATCATATTCACAGCGATGATTTAGCGAGGCTAGTCTGCGCAGCGGTCTTCCATGGCAAGCCTCAGCGCATCATTAATGCCTGTGATGGTGGCGAGACCAAAATGGGTGACTACTTTGATGAAGTGGCGGATGCTTTTGGTCTGGAAAGACCAGCTAGATTACCTGGCGGCGAGTTGCAAAAAATTGTTAGTCCGATGCTTTGGTCCTTTATGCGCGAGTCACGCAGGGTTACCAATCAGCGCCTACCAGAATTAAAAACACCGCTACGCTATCCCAGCGTAGGACATTTTCTAAAAACTATTTCCAAGAATCCTTGAGGCCAACCGTACGGTTGAATACTGGCTTACCAAGTTTGGAGTCATTCTTGTCGGCAACAAAGTAGCCGTGACGCTCAAACTGGAATTGATCTTCTGCTTTGGCATCTTTCATGCAGGGTTCTAAGTAAGCAGCAATTGTTTGCTTTGAATTTGGATTGATCGATTCTAAGAAGTTCTTGTCACCACTATCAGGATGGGGGTCGCTAAACAGGTGATCGTATAGACGCACTTCTGCAGGAATCGCTTCAGCTGCGCTGATCCAGTGAATATTGCCCTTGACCTTGTAGTTATTGGAGCCAGCAGTACCGCTCTTGCTATCTGGAAAGTGTGTCACGTTGACTTGGGTGATATTCCCTTGTGCATCGGTTTCAAAACCAGTGCATTCCACTACAAAGCCATGGCGTAAGCGAACTCGGCTACCAGGCTGATCTCCAATCGGTGGATAAAGTCTGAAGAATCCCTTGATAGGTTCTTTCATAAAGTCATCTGCCTCAATCCACAGTTCGCGTGTGAAATGAAATTCACGATTGCCCCATTCTGGATGATTGGGATGGCGCGGCGCAGAGCATACTTCTTTTGCTGAGGCATCAAAGTTTTCAACGACGAGCTTGAGTGGCTTAAGCACTGCAGTAGCACGTGGAGCCCTAACTTCAAGATCATCACGTAATGCTTGATCAAGGG